>JBBRCV010000138.1:0-15288 GCA_038204505.1 Elainellales cyanobacterium | reverse complement strand
GGACGGTTAACCTTAGCGGTTGATCCTGCCTACACGAGTCAAGAATGTTCAAGTTGTGGCGCAATCGTTAAGAAGTCTCTATCTACTCGCACTCACGTTTGTCAATGTGGTTGTGAACTAGATAGAGATGAGAATGCAGCCGTTAATATTCTGATGAAAGGAATCGGTATGCGAGGGCATCGCAAAACCGCTGCACTAGATGCAAAAAACGCTTGGGGAGAATCGACCTCTACTCAGGTTGGAGCAATCCTGCTTGTAGCAAGTTGACTCGGTGAACCAAGAATCCCACTGGCTTTAGCCGTGGGAGTGTCAACTCTCTCGTCCATAGTCCTTGTCAATTGGTAAAATTGGAGATAAGCGGAGACTAAACAAGCTGCCTTGCCCTGGTTTACTTTGCACTTGCAAACTACCTCGATGCGCTTTGGCGATTGCTGAAGCAATGGTCAGTCCTAAGCCCGAACCACCTGTATGTCGGGAGCGATCAGAGTTGACTCGATAGAAGCGATCGAACAGGTATGGCTGATGTTCAAGCCGAATACCAATGCCAGTATCTTGTACTTGAATTAATGCCGAAGATTCCTCTTGCAGTAAACGCAGAATGATTTTACCATTCGCAGGCGTATGCTGAATTGCATTCATCACCAGATTAGCCACTAACCGATAGAGCTGTTCTTCATCGCCCAAAACAATTAGGGGATGCAGAGTTTGAATTTCGGGAACAAGCAACAGATCACCAGCAGCTATCAGTGCCGAAAATCCTTCTAGTAAATCTTCAATCAAGTCGTTGAGGCAACAAGGCTGTTGATTAAGCGGCAATCCCTTAAGATCCATCCGCGAGAGCATCAGCAAATCCTGCACTAATCTTGCCAGACGGCTACTTTGTCGCTCTAAGATCTGAAGGGTATGACGTGCCTCTAAGGGGGTCAATTCTTCCTGAAGGCTTGATTCTATAGTTGCTTGAATGGCAGAAAGCGGAGTCCGCAGTTCATGTGCCGCATCGGCAGTGAACTGTTGGATCTGACCATAAGACTGATAGATCGGCTGCATGGCTAAACCCGCTAACCACCAACTTGCCGCACAAACGACTAGCATCACAGCAGGCAATCCCACTAGCAACAATAGTTGAACAGACCCAATATGCGCGTCTAGCTCTTGCAGCGATCGCCCCATCTGAATGTAACCCCAAGGAGTGCGATCGCCTGTTTGCAGCAGCATCGAGATTTGGCGGTAGCGGCCGCCGTCCGTCGCTTGGAAGGTCTGCCAGCCTTCATGAACGAGCGGAAAACCAGCGGGTAATTCTCCCACACTCGCCAACAGTTGTCCAGAGCGATCGAGAAAACGGACGTAATAGCCCTTTTGCTGGGCGATACCTGCAACATGCCGTTGCTCTATCTGGGGAGGGCAAACTGTTTTGGCTAAGCACAACCCCGGCAGCAATTGTTGGGCGATCGGCTCTATTTGCCCTGGGGTTTGGAAAAACGGCTCTAGCCCATCATGCAACGTTCCTACTAAAGACTCCAGCTTCTGATCGATCGTTTGCCAGTGATCTTCAACCATCATCCGATAAGCAGCAAGACTATACACAGCCAAAATCACGCCCATGACTCCGGCGTACAGCACCGCCAACCGCCAACGAGTTACCCGAAAAACCTGATTACGATTCATGGCGTTTTGAGTCGATAGCTCAAGCCGTAGAGTGTTTCAATTAATCCCTCACAGCCATACTCTGCTAGCTTACGTCGCAGCAAGCGAATTTGGGCAGGAACCACGTTGCTAATTGGGTCTGATTGCATCTGCCAAACCTGACTCATGAGTTGATCACGGGTAAAAAGTTGGTTAGGATGCTGCATGAAATGCTCTAGAATCTGAAACTCTTTTGCTGTTAGCGGAATAACTTGTGGAACGCTGGAACTCTGCTCGATCGCAATCGTTGAGGTGGCATAGTCCAGGATAAAGTGACCGACCTGGAGATGCTGCGGCTGAAGCTGAGGCGATCGCCGTTGCAGTGCCCGCAGCCGCGCCAGTAATTCAGCTATCCCAAAGGGCTTAACCAAATAATCATCCGCTCCAGCATCCAGTCCAGCGACTTTATCCTCCATTCGGTCTTTTGCAGTGAGCATCAGTACAGGTATTGGATTATGCCCTTTCCGTAATCGTTGGCAGAGTTCCAACCCTGAGATTCCAGGCAACATCCAATCGACTACGGCAACCGCGTAGCGAGTTCCGGGTGTGTCTAGATAGTCCCAAGCCTCTGCTCCGTCCAACACCCAATCCACAACATACTTTTCTCGACTCAGACTTTTCTGAATCGCAGCTCCTAAATCGGGTTCATCTTCAACCAGCAAAATTCGCATATTTAGTCTACAAAAGGCTAAAATCTGATCTACATCTATTACTGCACATTCACCCAAAAATCAGCTATGACGATTTCGCCATAGCGGTTGAATTGCTCTCAAAATTAATACGTTTCCTAGACTTAACTTAGCTTCAGAAAATAAAAAAGAAGTGAAATCAGCATCACGCAAAATTTCCCTTTTACTTCTGAACAATAATTTGGACAAAGTTTGAGCGGTTTCTGAGACTCGAACCTTAATCCAACCGTATCTTTAATTTAATTGAACTCGACGCAGCAATACAGCATTAATGGAGACAACTACCGTAGAAATGGTCATAAACAACGCTCCTACAGCAGGGGAAAGGAGAATGCCCAGAGGATAAGCAATGCCCGCCGCTAACGGAATGCCAATGACGTTATACCCAGTTGCCCAAAACAAATTCTGAATCATTTTACTGTAGGTGGCTTTTGCCAGTTTGAGGGCATAAGTCACGTCTAGCAGGTTATTTTTAATGAGTACCAGATCCGCTGACTCGATCGCCACATTGGTGCCTGCGCCAATAGCAATACCCAAATCCGCTTCAGAGAGAGCAGGCGCATCGTTGATACCATCGCCGACGAAAGCGGTCGGCTTGTCAGCTTTTAACCGTCGGATTAGTGCTGCTTTATCTTGAGGAAGCACACGGGCGTAGTAGCGATCGATGTTTAAGTCTGCTGCCACTGTTTTTGCAACCGCTTCCGCATCACCCGTAATCATCACGGTTTCAACACCGATCTCATGCAAGCGCTGAATGGCTTCCCGTGATTGTTCTCGGATCTGATCCGCCAATCCGAAAACCGCTAGAACTTGCTTGTCGTTCAGCAACGCGATCGCACTTTCTCCACGAGATTCACTGTCTTGTAGTCCTTTTTTTAAGGTTGGCGGAAAACTTAATGCCAATGCTTCAATCCATTCCGGTCTGCCCACCCGATAACGCTGACCGTTAACAACACCTTCAACGCCTTGACCCGGCACTGCTTGAAATTCAGTCGCTTTAGCAATCTGGCTTTGATGGTTGTTCGCTTCTTGAACGATCGCTTGTCCTAGAGGATGCTCTGACAAAGATTCTAGAGAAGCAGCGATCGCCAACGCATCTAACTCACTAATCCCTTCCACGTAAATTTGCTGGACTCCAAACCGACCTTCTGTAAGCGTTCCCGTCTTATCAAAAGCAATTATTTTGATGTCTCTCGCTCGCTCAAAGACTTCTCGATTTCGGACTAGAATGCCATGTTTAGCAGACATCGACGTGGCATTAATGATAACAAGAGGAATTGCTAAACCCAATGCATGAGGACAGGTAATGACCAGCACAGAAACAGCGCGATTAATTGCAAAAGTTAGACTGCCCGTACCGATAGAGAACCAAATGATGAACGTTAGCGTTGAGACTGCGATCGCAATCAGAGTTAGCCAATATGCAAGCTGATCGGCTAAAGTCTGATATTGACTTTTAGACGCTTGGGCTTCTTCCACCAGACGCATAACTTGGCTCAACGTGGTTTGTTCTCCCGTGCGAGTGACTTGGATAGTTAACGCTCCTTCACCGTTCACGGCTCCCGCCACCACTTCATCGCTCACTTTTTTGGTGATTGGGCGGGACTCTCCGGTCAAAAAAGCTTCGTTGACGCTAGATGCTCCTTCAACCACTTCACCGTCGATCGGCACTTGTTCACCGGGACGAATCAGAATTTGATCGCCCTCAGTCAATGCACTTACGGGTACATCTTCAATGCGTCCATTCACCTGCTTATGAGCGATCGAAGGCACCAAATCTGCGAGATGTTCTAGGGCACGGCTGGCTCCTTGGACAGAAGCCATTTCAATCCAGTGACCCAGCAGCATTACATTAACTAGGGTTACCAGCTCCATGTAAAAGGAATCTCCCGACAAGCCGAACGTCACTGCCATACTGTAGAAAAACGCTACGGTGATAGCGAGGGCAATCAGGGTCATCATCCCAATTTTGCTGTGAAATTCGTGCCAAGCTCCTCGCAGAAAAACCCAACCGCCATAAAAGTAGATAATGGCTGAGAGAATTAGCTCAATCCAAATTGCGCCCGGAAACTGAATCGCCTGATATCCAAACCAATGCTGAAACATTGGCGAAAAATAGAGAACGGGCAACGATAGCAGCAGACAGATGAAAAAGCGACGCTTAAACATATCCGGGCTGTGTCCAGCATGTTTATCATGACCACTGTTACCATGACTACTGTGTTGATGATGATTTGCGTGTTTGTTGTGACTACTCTGCTCACCCTGTGGGTCAAGATCAGGTAAATTCTCCTCAAGCTGCTTTTCGTGTTCGTGGTGTCCAACGTATCCTGGACTCGGCTGATTCTGTGAATGGTTGTGGCGATCGGGGTTCATGAACGAATCCTCCTGGTTGCTGAGATGACCTGATGAACAAGATTACAACAATGGTCAGACTGGGCTTATAACTAATTATTATGTCATTGCTGCTGCCATCTGACGGCAGGATTCAGCACAACGACGACAGGACGCAGCACAACGCTTGCAGTGGTCATGATCATGCTTTTCACATTCAGCCGCACAGCGATCGCACGCCTCAGCACAAACATCACACAGTTGAGCATGAAGGTCAGAATTACGAGCCATAAAACGAGCGCAAATACCACAAATGTCAGCGCAGTCGCGGCAAAGTTTAATGCATTGCGCCATCATCTGTACCATGTTACTGTCCAAGCAAGCCGTAGCGCAGTTCTCACAATCTTGCAAGCAATCCTGGCAATTATGAATGCAGGTTTCAAGTAGTGATTGATGGTCTTGAGTTGTCACCATAGGATTCAACCTCCAAAATTATAAATTCTGTCAGCAGCAGATTTCCTGCTCTAGAATTTAGCTTAGAAGGTTATGCAGAAAAATACTTCTAACTGTTGAAGTAGAAAGATCGCCAGAAGATGCCTCCTATTAAGACCCGCATTTCACCTTAGTTTTATTTTTCTGTGCATCCGTGACAAAGTGTTTTTACTCATTTTGCAGTAAGGGATCTGCCTGAAAATACAGCACCAGCTAACTGTTCTGTGGGGCAGGCATCTTGCCTGCTTAGTGTTAGATGCAGGCAAGATGCCTGCCCCACAAAAAATTAAAGGATTGGGGCTTTATTCAAGTTGCAACTCCTAACAAGACAGGATTTCACTCTAATTTTATTTTTACCTGTCAGTATTGATTTTGGCGAAGTATGTAATCTAATCCAAATTATTGCAAGGTAGACAGAGCGTGATCTTATGAGAAAAACAATTGTTGCTTCCATTCTGCTAGGAGTCGTTCCGCTTACTTTAGCGGCTTGCAGCGGTGCATCGTCTCAAAAAACGGCTGAAACGACTAATGCTAGTGATTCTAGGATGGCACAGATGGGTGATGGTATGAGTAGCCCTGGCAGCTCTAGCCCAATGCCCTCTGGCTCTATGGAAATGAATCATAGCTCCATGACGAACATGGATTTGGGACCTAAAGATGCAAACTTTGACCTGCGGTTTATTGATGGCATGACTCCGCATCACGAAGGGGCGATCGCCATGGCTCAAGAAGCATTGCAAAAGTCTAAGCGTCCTGAAATTAAACAGCTTGCACAAAATATTATCGACGCTCAGCGGACAGAAATTGCTCAGATGAAAACCTGGCGATCGACCTGGTACCCCACTGCCAACACTACACCAATGATGTATGACGCTCAAATGGGACACATGATGCCCATGTCTGAAGCGATGCGTTCCAGCATGATGATGAATGGAGATTTAGGCGCAGCGGACGATCAGTTTGATTTGCGTTTCCTCAATGCCATGATTCCCCATCATCAGGGCGCAGTCACCATGGCGCAACAGGCGTTGGAGAAGAGCGATCGCCCCGAAGTGAAGAAGCTGGCGCAAGATATTGTGGATAGTCAGCAAAAAGAAATTGACCAGATGAATCAATGGAAAAAGGCATGGTACAAACAGTAATCCGATGGAGCGGGAGGAATCTACTGATTTTCTCCCCGTTAACACTGTATTGGCGCGAGGATTTTAGATGAAGTGGCAGCATGGAGCAATTGCAGCAATTGGAATCACTGCTTTGTTAAGTGGAGTTGCTCTTTTTATCCAAACACATTCTAATTCAGGGCAATTATTGGAAATAATGCTGAACAAGCCTATTTCCAAAGTAGCAGTTAAATTTTTACAGGAAGGGTTAGCACGAGCTAAGCAAGGAGATTTGAAGGGCGCGATTCAAAATTACGATCGCGCCCTTCAAATCGCTCCAGATTACGTTGAGGCATATATTAGCCGAGGCATTGCTTATCGTGAATTGGGAGATCCGACTCAAGCTGTTGCTAGTTTTCAAAAGGCAATTCAAATTGCTCCCCGTCATGCTGAAACTTATTACAATCTTGGAGAAACCCAAGCCAGTTTTGATGACTCCATCGGCGCGATCGAGAGCTTAAGCAAAGCAATCCAGCTAAACCCTAAGTATGCAGAGGCTTATATGGGTCGGGGTGTACTCTACGGGATGGCAGACAAATTCGACAAGGCAGTTGCAGACTTTAATGAATCTATTCAGATTAATTCTCAAAATTCCGATGCCTATTACAATCGGGGATTTGCTTATGCTGAGTTAGAGAATGTTGAAGCGGCGATCGCTGACTACACCGAAGCTGTAAAACTCAACCCTGATCTGGCAGCCGCTTATGGTAGTCGGGGTATACTTTATGATCAAACGGGCAACCAGCCAGCCGCGCAAGCAGATCTCCAGAAAGCAATTCAACTATTTCAATTGCAAGGCGATCATACAAACTATCAAAAAACCCTCCTCCTCCTTCAAAAAATTCGCTCATAGCAGAAGTGCTTGGTGGATTAGCAATAGTGGGAACATGGTCGTGTTCTAGACTTGTTGTTCTGCTTTAGACATTTAACCCAAATTCAAATCGATTAATGTACTCTTTGCCCATGCCAGCATCGTCAAAACATCCACTAACTTGGCTCCATTCCAGTGCTGCTCTAAAACGCTTCGGATCGCCCTCATCTCTCAGAAGTGACTTTTCAATCTGGGAGTGGCATGAAATACCAGAGGATCACTGATGCGAGCGCCAGCAAACTACCACCGCTGATCAATACCAGATTGACATTTGTTAACTCTGTAGCAAAACCTGCAATCAGCAACCCGAACAGACCCGCAGTAAAGCTGATTGCGGTATGTGACGTAAAGACCTGTCCGGCAATTCTACTCGGTGTCACTTTTTGTAATATCGTTTGCTCTAAAGGATTTCCTGCCCCTAGTAACAAACCGCCTAGTGCCACCGAGATCATCAATGCAGCCTGGGTTTCTACCACTGCACAAAGCGTAATGGATACGGCTGTCAGGATTAGCCCACCGTAATACACCATCGATCGAGATAGATATATTATCAGTTTCGCATAGGATAAAGCACTCAGAGTCGCCGTCATGCCAAACAGTGATAGACAGATGCCTAACAACGCGGTGCTGGCAAATTTTGGGGTGGTTAAGACGGGAAGTAAAAGTCCGAGGAACGGTAACAGGACAAAATTAAGTGTCATTCCACTGAAGGCAAGCGATCGCAGTTGGCGATGCTTAAAAATAAAGCGAATCCCCATAATCGGATCGACTTTCTCACGATTCAAAACCGGATGGCGCTGTCGTGGAATGGCAATCGCGAATAGCATAGCACAGATAAAAAAGCTGGTTGCATTTACGAAAAAAGTATTAACGGTGCCAATCAAGCTGATCAAACCTGCACCCAAAGCTGGTCCCAACAGATCTGCTCCATTTTCCAGACTGCCGCGATACCCATTCACTTTATCCAATGGCATCCCTGCAAGTCTGGCAAATTTAGGGACTAGGGTATGACGTGCCGAAGTTGCCGTTGGATCGAATAACGCACCGATAAATACCAGTAAGAAAATGACGATCGGTGACACCGAATCGAACCAGATCAATACTAATGGCAACAACAGAACTGAAACACCGCTTAAAACATCAGCAGTAATGCTCATGCGCCACGCGCCAAATTGATCGATCGCTTTTCCACCTCCGAATGCCGCCAACACAATCGGTAGGATGTTGCCTGCTCCAGCGATGCCAGTGGCGATCGCAGAGTGCGTAAATTGCAGCACCAAAATGGGAATTGCTACTGCTGCAATTTGGTTCCCGACTTGAGATAGAAATTCAGCACCGATGAGACAAATCAAGGGAAGCGATCGAAATCTTATATTCATGAATCGAATGATAGCTTTAATCTGAAATTTGCCAAGTTTGTTTAAAAAACATCTGACTTTATCTGACTTTTACAGCCAGACATTCCCAATGAATTGACGTAAATTGACCCTAGCAGAAACATCTGAGTTTAAGAAACTCAAAGAATTGCTTCATTCAACATCCAGAGCCAGGATTTGCTGGATATCTGTAGTTATTACAGGTAATAGTACGATCGCATAAGGTGAAAAATGTCTGTTCTAGAAGAGTCTAAACAAATTCCTAGATTACGCAGCAATACGCTGCGTCTGACTGATTTAATTGTGATGGCGATCGCCGCAATAGCTCCGGCAGGGTGTATCTTATTTAATACGATTCCGCAAGCTGGATTAGTCGGTGCCGCAATTCCATTATGTTATTTGATCGGATTTGGCGTTGTCCTGCTGATTGTACCTCAGATGAGTGAAATGGCTGTTGAGTTGCCTGGTGGATCGTGGTATACGTTTGTTACTCAAGGCTTAGGCGTTAATTGGGGCTTTATCGCAGGCTGGCTAGGCTTGATTTTTTATGGTATCTCAATCCCATTCGTTTTAGTATTGATGAGCACTGCTCTCCAGGATTTGCTACTCCATGCGTTGAGGTTATCACTTGATTGGACGGTGTGGTATTTTATCCTCTCTGCAATCGTTTGCATCGTATGTTATCGCGGCATTCGCTTTTCCTTACAAACAGACTTCGTATTTCTGATCTTTGAGCTGGGTATTTGTTTGTTCTTAGCGATCGCCGTATTAATCCAATTGGGGCAGACGGAGCAATTGACTTTAGTCCCCTTTACCTTGAGCGCACTCCCACAAAACAGCAACCTATTTCTAGGCACCATTTTATCCATTCTCGGTTTCTTGGGGTTTGAGTCGGTGACGACGTTGGCTGAAGAAGCCCAGCGACCTCGTCAAACCGTTCCCACAGCCATGTTTATTGCGTTAATTTTGGTGGGAGCATTTTATGTATTGATGTCCTATGTGGCGGTGCTGGGTTACGGGATCGATAACATGGCAGCGTTTGCTCAAGATGCTGCTCCTTTTGATGCGATCGCTCGTCGGTTTACGAGCAATGGAGTGGCGCTGCTGATCGATTTTGCTAGCATCATAGCGGGTTATGCGGGCACGGTTGCTATGACCAACGGCACCGCACGGATCATCTATGCAATCAGCAGGGAAGGGCTGTTTCCTGAGTGGTGGGGGCGGATTCATCCGGTCTACCGCACGCCCACAAATGCGATATTGGGGTTGCATGGCATCTCTTTGGTTGCAGGACTGGGACTGGGATATCTCTGTACACCGATTCAAGCGATCGGCTTCTTTGGAACGCTAATTACACTGGCTGGGCTATTGATTTATGGATTGGTAAGTTTGTCTTGCTTTCGGTATTTTAAGGTGAAACGTCCCGATCGCTGGCATTGGCTAAAGCATGGAATATTACCTGGGTGTTCGATTCTGGCAATTGGGATTATCTTGGGCGCAACACTTTACCCGATCCAGTCGGTTCCTAATCGTTTCGCCCCAGTCGTGATTTTAATTTGGCTTCTGTTAGGAGTCGGGATACTACGATTTCTGCACGTTTATCGACCCGAAGCCCTTGCGTCTGATGCAATAGATAGTAATTAGCATCTTGATGTCAATCGGCGATCGCCCCTAATGCTTGCAAGGCTGCTTTTTGGGCGGTTGTTATTCCTGTAACTCCGGTAATATTCATCCCTTCGTAGGGGCGATAGGCTTTGAGGGTATTCAAACATTCACCCGTTTTAATATCCCAAAGCTTAATCGTTTCATCAGCACTGCAACTAGCCAGAACGAAGTCGGGCTTTTCTGAGACATCCCAAGCAATAGGCTTCCAAGCAACTGACCAAACCTGACTCGTATGCCCCTTCAAAATATTCAAGCATTCTCCTGTGCAAGCATCCCATAATCGGACGGTTTGATCGTGGGAACTACTGGCAAGAATTTGCCCATCGGGACTCCACGCCAGCATTCTGACCACATCGCTATGTCCCTGCAAAACTTTCAGACAGTCGCCAGTCCTACCATCCCAGAAGCGAATGGTTTGATTCTGAGATGAACTAGCCAGAGTCTTCCCATCCGGACTCCAGGCTACACATTCCACCTTTTCATATACCTGCAAAACCTTTAGGCATTCGCCAGTCTTACCATTCCAGAAACGAATCGTTTGATCATAGGAACCACTAACCAGGGTCTGACCATCCGGACTCCAGGCTAAACTCCAAATCCAATTGTCATGCCCCTGCAAGATGTTCAGACATTTCCCCCGCTGAATATCCCAGATCCGAATGCTCAGGTCGCCAGAACCACTGGCAAGATATTGACTATCGGGACTCCACGCCACAGCCCAAGTCCAGGCGGTATGTCCTTGCAGGGTTTTTAGGCATTCGCCAGTGCTAGGATTCCACAACCGAACGGTGCAGTCATCCGATCCACTGGCTAAAGTGATGCCATCCGGACTCCAAGCCAACCCCCAAATCCAATTGCTGTGACCCTGTAACGTGTTTAAACATAGTCCTGTCTCAGGATTCCATAACCGAATTCGATGATCGGCACTGCTACTCGCCAGGGCGCGCCCATCCGGACTCCAGACTACGGCAAACATAGAATTACTATATCCCTGAAAGGTTTTGAGACTTTGGCAGATACTTGATTGACTGTTATCTATCTCCCATAGCCGCACGGTTTGATCATAGGAACCACTCGCAATCATTCTCCCATTTGCACTCCAATCCACAGTCCAAATCCAATTGTTGTCTCCCTGTAAAGTTTGCAAACATCGACCGTTCACGGTATCCCAGATCGTCATGTTCTGATCTTCACCAACACTAGCCAGCATTCTGCTATCAGGACTCCATGCAATTGAAAATATGCCCGTATCATTCCTTTGCAAAGTTTGAAGACATTGACCGCTCTCAACATCCCAAAGCTTTACACTTTGATCTTTACTGCCTGTAGCCAGATGTTCTCCATTGGGACTCCAAGCAACCGACCAAATTCCCTGGGTATGTCCAGATAGAATCTTGAGGCACTGACCACTCTGCACATCCCATAGGCAAACGGTTTGGTCTAAGGAAGCACTTGCCAAGATCTGACCATTTGGACTCCAAGCAACAGACATAACCCAATTACTATGTCCCTGCAAAGTACTGTGTCCCTGCAAGGTTTTGAACTCTGCTTTGGTTTGAGTATCCCATAATCGCACCTCATGCTCGTCCCCACTGCTAGCCAGGAGGTGTCCACAAGGCTGCCATGCCACGCTTCTGACGGTGCCCTGATGTCCTGACAAGATTGCTAAACAACGTTCAGATTCAATGTCCCACAGCCTGATACTTTGGTCTTCAGCGCCACTTGCGAGCATCTGACCATCGAGACTCCATGCCACCGACCAAACCCAACCTCGATGCCCTCTAAACATCGCTCTAGATTGCCCATCAGAAACTTGCCACAGGGACACCCCATTATTGCTATCTCCAGTTGCCAGCAGTTGATTATCTGGGCTAAATGCCACTGCAAAAATACTGCCAAACGGTTGGGTAAACCTGGATTTAGACAGGTTGGAATAGGCAAAATTGACTCGATGCAGATTCACATCCTGAAGATCAGCT
The DNA here is from genome assembly GCA_038204505.1 of Elainellales cyanobacterium. GTDB lineage: Bacteria > Cyanobacteriota > Cyanobacteriia > Elainellales > Elainellaceae > Timaviella. The sequence continues at coordinate 3,039 of JBBRCV010000138.1, read as the reverse complement.
TGCCAAATGCTGAGATGTGAGAAGTCGTAGTGGCTCAGGTCAACCTGGAGGTGGCGTAATAGGTTGAGCAGGTTACCCCCCGCATATCCGATCTGATTGAGGCGCTCAGTTTGCAGGCGATATAGAATTTGATTGAGTTGATCAACAATTTTTTGAGATCCCAACTGGTTGAGCAACCTGGTGATCAACGGTGTCAAAATCACGCGAATTTGGCTGTCTCGAACGTAGTCTTTGTCCTGTACTTTGATCAGAGCATGGGTTTGCAGCAGAGAATCTAGTGGTAAAGGAGCAAGCAGTGAATGGTCTATGATCTCGTTGCAGACTCGATCGATTAGCATTTCTGTGACGTATTCCATGATCACAGGCTGTTGAGTATAACGCCCAGATTTTCGTTCGATTAGCGATCGCCAATTCAAAGCTTCCAACGCTTCTAGTAGGTTTGCCCGCGAAACAACCGGAACAATATCGTTCTCTAAATCAGCGATCGCCGTCCACTCGCGGTTAATCGCTAACCAATACAAGATGGTTTGTTCCAGATCCGATAATCGTTCAAACTGTTGGTTGAGCAGTCGGCGTAAGCCATTAAATACGAGTGTGTCCTGTTGCAGAAATAACTCAATCTCGCCGTTAAATAAATCGTGAATTGAAGTGGCAACAATCTTTAATGCCAGCGGATTCCATCGATAGCGATCGCCCAATTCCTGTTTCTGTCTCTCTGAGCCAGTTAACCCCATTACTTTAATCAATGCCTCAGCAGCTTCCGGAGAACCGCTCAGGGACAAGCCCTGTACAGATTCATCTCCTTCCAATTGAGCAAACTGGGCACATTTTTCTCGACTGGTTAACACCAAACAGCTTTGGTGCCGGGTTTCAGCAACCACTCGCACCAACTCGCCATAGGATTCATAGCCCGGACGATATTGTCCCGACTGTTCTCCAGTTTGTAAAAGAGTTTCTACATTGTCTAAAACGATCAGACAGCGATGATTTCGCAAGCACTGAAGTAAGCTGCTCATGTCTGCTTTTGTATTTTGCTGTCCAGAGAGGAATGGAACTAATTCTGCCAGCAAAATTTCTAACGGTGGAGCGTTACGCAGCGATCGCCAAATGACATAGGTAAAGTGGTCTTGCACCTGTTCTGCCAATTTGACCGACAAAGCCGTTTTACCGATGCCGCCAATGCCCAAAATGCCGATTAAGCGACAGTGGTTTTGCAGAATCCATTCAGTCAGGGTCGTAAGTTCTGTGATGCGTCCGTAGAAGCGAGACACATCTGGCGCATCTCCCCAATCTTGGGCGATCGCATTGACGAGCAACGGTTCTGGGGTGCGATCGGGTTGAATATAGTCCTGCTCGGTCAGTATCAGGTTAAAGGCGCGAAATAGATCTTCTAGAGTTTGGCGATCGACAGCGGCTTTGCCACTTCGCATTCGACCAATTGACCGGACACTTAGCCCCGCCAGATTGCTTAATTGCTCTAAGGTATAGGCATATCCGCCATTTGTGGCAATGGCTGATTGCTCTTGAGCGTCTTGAAGACGTTGCAAACCCGAGGATGAAATAGTTACACCTCGACGTTTACGTTTGTGAACAGGTTGAGCCATGGATTATGCTGGAAATATACCTATATTAATACGTATATATCTAATGGATAGAACGGTTACTTTATTACAGTCAATTACAAACAATAACTGACAATTACAGACAATAACTGACAAAATATTTATATCGCAATATTTAACTGTATTCAACGAGAGAGAATACACCCATTCTTAATGAATACGCTTTTGATGCAATTCAAATAGCACCCTTGTGGGTATTTCTTCTTTACGGTTTGTATGATAAGTGATCGAACGGTTGAAATTGTCTCTTTGTGGAAAGGCTAAAAGTGTTGTATCGCAAGGCTTTTAAGTTTTGTTCTCAGGCGTTTTTGAAACAAGTATTAGCTGACTGACTTAACTGACTGACTTAACTGACTGACTTAACTGACCAACTGTCCTGGACATTGTTTATCTGTCAGGACAAAGTTGGTACATCCGAGACAGCGTTATGTTTTCGATATGGAGGGCAACCCTTGCGGTATCTGCGAAGCAGCGCACTAACCTATCGCAGCATCTGGTATCGGCACGAACGTCACTTGATTTTTAAGGACTCATTGACATGGTTACAAGACCGACAAATAAAAAAGATGCGATCGTTGGAACTCCAAGAGATAAAACCATTAATGCTTGGCTAGAAAGCGATGAAGTTAGAGGCTTAGCAGGCAACAATGCGCTGAGCGAGAACGGACGAAATCATGTTCTTGAGGATGGCGCAGATCGTAACAAGCTCCTCAAGAACAATCCAACTCCGCAGACTTCTAAAAAGACTCGTTTAGAAGCTCAGTGGGTTAGTGAAAACGGAAAACTGATCTGCAAATGGTTGTGCTACGAAAACGAAGAGGGATTGTAAGAGAGAAGCCCCCAAACGCTTTTTAGATTCACGGTCAGCAGTCCAATCGGAATGGGTTATTGACATTGTGAGTCGTGCCGAAGTTAGTCAGCAGGACTTGTCAATTCCACTAAAAATTCGTGAAACAACTCTGAATCACCATGCGTATTCTTTTCCTACACTCCAATTTTCCCGCCCAGTTTCGCCACCTTGCCACCGCCCTAGCCAAAGATCCTCAGCATCAGGTAGTTTTTGGCACCAAACAGGCGAAGGGCAGCTTGCCTGGAGTTCGCAAAGCCCTGTATCGGGTGTTGCGCTCTGTTCATCCCCAAACCCATCCCTATGTCCGAGCATTTGAAAGTGCCGTTCTGGAAGGTCAGGCAGTTTACCGGATGGGACAAGCCTTAAAAGCCCAAGGCTTTATCCCGGATGTGGTCTATGGACATTCCGGTTGGGGTTCTACCTTATTCATTAGACTTGTTGGGTAATAAGCCTAGAAATGCTTGAAACCCGCTTCTAGTAAGCCTTTCAGCGATTTTTACTCAAAATCCTTGAAACTCAGTCTGTGTAAGCCTTTCAGCGATTTTTCTCGTTATTTCCCAACAAGTC
>JBBRCV010000137.1:0-15342 GCA_038204505.1 Elainellales cyanobacterium | reverse complement strand
TGCAGATAGCTTGGTGCAATTTTTGGGAGAACGCAGCGATGTCTTAAAAATTCTGCAAGATGCCAGAATTCTACGAATGGTTGAAGGATCAACAGAGACGCTCAACTCGCTGCTGGGAGAACAGATCATTTATGACGGCGACGCTCTGCATCAGTTTTTGTGCCATGAGTTGCACGCGCCTGACATTGCCGAAACTTTGAAAGTAGCCGCATTCCAAATTCACGATCGCTATACCCAGTTTTCCGGACGCTTTACCCAGCCAGCCGCTAGTCAATGGGCAGATGGTGCTATTGGCGCGATCGCCACTTGGGCAATTCTGTGGGCGGCTGTGGGACGAGCATTAAACGCAACGCCATCGCCACTCTTGCAACAAGCATTTAATTGGGCACAGCTTCAGTTTGAGCATCGATTGTTTCAAGCCCTCATTCCCATGCCCACTGAAGTCACCCTTACAACTGCCGAAGAAATGATCGGCGAAGTCGCTGACTATGCAGAGGCGATCGGTGAGATTAGCATCAATCAGGAGTTGGATACGTTGACAAAATTGCCGACGAACCCTGAGTCAGAATAGACAGGAAGCCATTAAAGAGCAGGCAGTAGACAATTCTTCCTGGCTTTAACGATCAGGTGAATAAGCCAGCGATCGGGCATTGATTCCTAGAGCGTTGAGCCGCAATATTCTAGAGTGGAACACGGTTTAGATTCGATGATGGCGATCGAGTTGACGCAAGATTTAGGAAGCTAATTTCCCCATTCACTGCGGCTTGATGCCCACCTGATCTGAAATTTTCCAATAATCGGATCGCTGCCATCCCATCTCGACGTTTGGCTTAATCAGCGCCCTGTTGATTTAGACAGAGATTACAAATCATGGCTTTGGTCAGAGGTAAAGATAAAAAGTGTGTTACTTGCAAAGAAATCGTTTAAGATGGACTGAAAATTACTTGAACTAAGCTATCCTCATTTCAAGTGTTGTAATTATCATCGAGAACAAAAACTATGCCTCCTAGGAAGAAACTTCCCATCTTAGCTGCTGAAATTTCTAAGAACTCCATCGAACAAGTCTCACTATCCCTGCAAGACTTGCCCGAAAAACCAAAAGATTCCTACTCGTTAAGAGAAGCGATCGCCCTCATGCATTCTGCTATTACCACTGCTCTCAGCCGAGGTTACAAGCACGAGGAAATCTCCAAAATTCTAGCCGATGAAGGCATCAAGATCACCGCTTCTTCGCTCAGAAGATACCTTTCCATCACCAAGCCTAAAGGCGAAGGAAAAGCGAAAGCCAAACGCCAGACCAAAACCCCAAAGGCTGTCAGTGAAACTACTGCAACCGAGCCAGCACCAACACGCGGAAAGCCCGGTCGTAAGCCTAAAGCAGTCTCAGGAGAAGAAACCACCACTCCGGCAAAACGGGGTCCTAAACCTTCAGCAGAACCCAAAACAACCAGTCAGGGAAACGCGACCGCGACCACCACTCGCCGCCGTAAAACGAGCTAAAACACTCGCTTGAAAGAACGTTGCCGAATACAACAGGTTTCGGAACGCTGTAGTCTTAATGATAAGTCAGCGCCATGCGGGTGCTATGAGTATTCAGCAACGTTCACCCTCTACTTTACGTCCGCTTTCTGCACAAATTTATCATCTACACCCAACGTCAACTCTAACGGTTGTTGATTGGGCAGAGCTTTCACTACAGTACGATAGACATCGTAGTTGGTGGGAGCATTAATTGTTTGTCCCTCTGATTCGTAGGTAATAGTATAGTCTGCATCTTTAAGTAATTCAGGCTGGCTCATTCGCTCTTGTGATTTTTGTCGCGCTTCTAGTTCATCAACGGTAGGGCGAGGCGGCAGCGCGGGATACCAAAGCCCCTTATCATCGGGACCCGTCACAGCTTCCCCTGGTCTTATGCCATTTTTATTAATCAGAGAAGTCGAAGCAAATTTTTCCCGACGAATTTGGTTAGTCTTATCTGCGTTAGCAAGATATTCGACCTGCCAGGTATAGGTCACTGTTGCCGTAGCTTCGTATTTGCTGGTCGTTTTCTCATCGCAGCTTGTTAGCCCCAAGGCAATGGCTAGGACAATCATCATGTAACGAATTGGCTTATGCTGAACCTTAAGAGAAGTCATAGGTAGAGAAGTCATAGGTGTGCGAGTTTAAAGGGTGGAAAAATGGATTTAAGCCTTTGCATGATTGTTAAAAACGAAGCGAAGAAACTACCTCGTTGTTTGTCCAGCGTCCAAGGTCTGGTCAACGAAATTATCGTAGTCGATACTGGCTCAACCGATCAAACGACAGCAATTGCTCAGTCTTTTGGAGCAGAAGTTTATCACTACTCTTGGAACAACAACTTTTCCGCAGCTCGCAATGAATCGTTAAGATATGCCCAAGGACAATGGATTTTGGTGTTAGATGCTGACGAAGTTTTGAACCCAGAAAGTGTTCCAGCTCTGAAGCAAGCGATGCAGCGCGAACAGGCATTAGTGATTAACTTAGTGCGGCAGGAAATTGGTGCTGTGCAATCGCCCTACTCTTTAATGTCTCGGCTGTTTCGCAACCATTTTGGAATTCGTTTTTCTCGTCCTTATCATTCGATGGTGGATGATAGCGTAGCGCGCTTGTTGCAACGCGAACCTGATTGGAAAATCATTAATCTACCAGAGGTGGCAATTTTACATGATGGCTACGAGCCAGGAGCGATCGCCACACGTAACAAGCTTCAAACCGCAAAAGCCACGATGGAAGGATACTTAGCCACCCATCCAGATGATGCCTACGTGTGCGCCAAGCTAGGCGCTTTATATGGGGATATGGGCGAAGTAACAAAGGGGATCGCGCTCCTAGAACGAGGATTACACCTTCTGACTCACTCTGCTCAAGCAGCCGCAGAGAATGCTCCGATACTTTACGAATTACACTACCACCTGGGTATTGCCTACAGCCGATCGCAAAATTTGGTGAAGGCAGAAGGACATTATCGAACTGCAACACAGCAGCCTATTTTAAACCGTCTTAAGGTTGGCGCGTACAACAACTTGGGCGGACTGCTGAAAGCGAAAGGAGATTTGCCAGGTGCTCGAATGAACTATGAGATCGTTACTAAAATTGATCCGAGTTTAGCAATTGGACATTACAACTTGGGTATGACGTTTAAGGCAATGGGAATCATGCCGGATGCCATTGATCAATATCGACAGGCGATCGCGCTTAATCCCACCTACGCTGAGGCTTATCAGAACTTGGGAGTAACGCTGTTAAAAGTGGGATCGGTACTGGAGAGTTTAGACGCATTTAGACAGGCGATCGCACTTTATGACCAATACGATCCACAAGAGGCACTGCGGTTACGACGAGGGCTGATAGAGATGGGGCTGCTGAAACAATGAACCTCTTTGCCCACCACCATCAACAAACGACCCAGACCGAAGCGCCGCTTGCTGCTCGGATGCGTCCGCGCACGTTGAATGAATTTGTGGGGCAAGATGCCATTATTGGAGAAGGTCGGTTGCTGCGTCGGGCTATTCAAGCCGATCATCTTTCGTCGTTGATTTTTTATGGTCCACCCGGAACAGGAAAAACGACGCTGGCACAAATTATTGCTAACACCACAAGAGCACACTTTATTGCTATTAACGCAGTTTTGGCAGGTGTGAAGGAAATTAGGGACGCGATCGCCATTGCCCAAGACAAACGCGGTATGTTTAGCCAGCGCACCATTTTATTTGTCGATGAAGTCCATCGTTTTAACAAAGCTCAACAGGATGCGTTGTTGCCGTGGGTAGAAAACGGCACCGTGATTTTGATCGGCGCAACTACAGAAAATCCTTACTTTGAAGTCAATAAAGCGTTGGTGAGCCGATCGCGCATTTTTCAACTCAAGTCGCTCAATGAAACAGATTTGCGGCGGGTTGTGGAGCAAGCATTGGCAGATGGCGATCGCGGTTATGGCAAGCTCAATGTACAGCTTGAAGCGGCAGCTTTAGATCATTGGGTGAACATCGCAAACGGTGATGCTCGAACGTTGCTGAATGCACTAGAGTTGGCAGTTGAAACGACTCCGGAACAAGCAGGCGTAATTCACGTTACTCAAGCGGTTGCCGAAGAATCCATTCAACAACGGGCAGTGCTATACGACAAAGAAGGCGATGTTCACTTCGATACCATTAGCGCTTTTATTAAAAGTCTGCGCGGCTCCGATCCAGATGCAGCGCTGTATTGGTTGGCACGGATGGTTTATGCAGGAGAAGATTTGCGGTTTATCTTTCGGCGAATGACGATTTTGGCGGGGGAAGATGTGGGCATGGCAGACCCGAATGCGATCGTTGTGGTGAATGCGTGTGCTCAGGCGTTTGAACGAGTGGGAATGCCGGAAGGACGATATCCTTTAGCGCAGGCAGCAATTTATTTGGCAACGGCTCCTAAGTCAAATAGCGTCATGGGTTTTTTTGATGCGTTGGCAGCAGTAGAACAAGAACGAGAAGCCGAAGTACCAAACCATTTACGGGATGCTAGCCGAGACAAACACAGCTTTGGACATGGACAAGGATATCTTTATCCCCACGCTTACCGCGACCATTGGATAGAGCAACAGTATTTGCCTAAGACGCTTCATGGACAAGTTTTTTATCAGCCCTCGGAACAAGGCTATGAAAGCAAAATTCAGGTGCAGGTGGCACAGCGTCGGGAAGCTCAGTTAGCCGCAGTCATTGAAGGCATAGGAATAGCGCTGCCAGAAATATTGACCTTTAGCCCTGTCGATTCTGCTCAGGATCGATGGCTACAACGGGCGCTGAGCCAAGCCGGAGAGAGGTTGGCAGCGGTGCGCGATCGCCTCTTCACTCTTGCACAACCACAACGCCATCACGTCATTTTAGATTTGAATGCAGGCAGCGGTTTATTGACGTGGGAAGCGTTGCGTCAAGTGCCAGAAGGCGGCGTTTATGCAGTGGTGCGATCGCCCAAAGATGCCGAAGCGCTTCAAGAACAATCTGCGGCTTTGCCAGAATTAGCTCGCCCCGTTATATTACAAACTTCTCTGCTAGATTTGCCCATAACTTTAGCAGCGCTCGATCCGCAGCTCCGTTTTGACCGAATCATCGGACGTAATGCATTGTTGGCAGAACCGGATAAAGTCCGAGTTGTTCAAGCTCTGATGAAATCCTTACATCCAGATGGCAGCTTAGTGCTGGCAGAAACCGTTCCTCGTCACACGCAGCGGCTTTACGATTTAGTTGATGCAAAGCAGTTCAATATCAAGATCTACAAGCGGTTGGTCAAGGCAGAGGAAGCCATTTATTTGAACGCTGAGGATGCAATGGTGAACTGGGATGAGGATGGATTGCGATCGCTTCTCCAAAATGCAGGCTTAACGGCTGAAGTCCAATTAGAAACAACGCAAACTGATTTACAGATTACGCCTGCTTTATTGGAGCGCTGGTTTGGGACAGGTGGCGACCCTTGCGGTGTCTGCGAAGCAGCGCGCCCTAGCTATGGCGATCACTTAGCGGGTGTTTTAAATGCAGCAGAATTGTCAACTGTGCAAGCTATTTTTCGCAGGACATTAACTAATCAAATGGTGAAGTGGAAAGGGGCGATCGCCTTTTATCGCGTTGCATCATGAGTCAATCATCTTGCCTATTTCTCTATCTTCCCCTCTAAAAGCGTTCCTACGACACAAGCCCCAGTCCAATTTGCCCCAGCCCAACTTGCTCCTTCTAAATCGGCACACAACAGGTTTGCCCCGCTCAAATTTGCGCCCGCTAAATTGGCATCTCGCAGATCTGCTTCTTCTAAATTGGCATTACTTAAAATTGCACCTTGCAAATCCGCCTGCGCCAAATTGGTGCCGTTCAGATTTGCCCCACTTAAATTAACCCCTCGCAAATCAGCGCCGCGCAAGTCCACACTTCGCAAATTCACACCCATTAAATTTGCTCCACTCAAAAACGCGCCTGCCATTGCAGTATTAGACAAACGCGCCTGCATCAAATTTGCACCGCGCAAGTTTGCCCCACGTAAATCGGCTTCTGTCAAATCTGCCTGCATGAGATTAGCACCCAGCAGATTTGCTCTTAGGTCAGTCCCTACTAGCTGACTGCCCACCAAGTTAGCCCCATCAAGGTTCGCACCCGTCAGCTTAGCTGCTGCTAAATTTGCCCCACTCAAATTTGCGCCTGCTAAATTTACTTTGCTGAGATCAACATGAGAAAGATCTTCATCTTCTAGATCAGCTCCAGCTAAATGTTTGAGTTTGCCAGCGCGAATTGTTGCAATGTCCATAGTTTGATTTTGTGCGTTCAAGACTGGGCGTTCAAGATAGAGCGTTTGAGCTTTAAGAAAGAGTTAGATCTGTCATCGATTCTTCATAGCGCAATAGCTCTTCTTCAGAGTGAGAATCGAGCATCCACAGACCTGCGGCAATTTTGGGCATGGCGATCGGTAAACTCATGCCTTGCTGTAATCCTTTGACTAAAAGCGTTAGCACTTCAATTAGCTTGGGGTCCCAACGATCGCTTCCTTCTGCCCGACAATCGGCTAAAGCTTGGGTTAGCAAAGTCTCGATCGCCTCTTCTGGTGAAGCCGCCCGATACTGAGCCACCCGCTGCTGAAAACAAGCGACTAATCCTAAAATTCTCGCCTCTACTGGAATCTCATCGCCTGATAATCCAGCAGGTTGCCCCGAACCATCCCAGGCTTCGGTATGGTGAGTCAGAATTGTGGCGATCGCCCTCAATCTTCCCATCTTCCGCAACACCTGCACCCCTGGACGCAATGGACAACTCAACGCCATTTCAGGCGACTCAGCCTGTTGATAAATCGAAGTCCCAGGAGTCAAGAGATTCTCAACCTTGTCGAGCAAAGCGATCCGATGCAACAACCCTGCTAACCGCAGCCGATGCAACTGCCAGGACGGTAAATCTACTAATTGCCCCATCGCTTCCGCCAAGCTTGCTACCTCAGCAGCAGCCATCGGATTGCTTAAATCTGTTTGATCAATCAGTTGCGCCACTCGCAAAAATGCCTGTAATTCGTTCGAGGTGAGGTTATTATCAAGCGGTTCAATGCGATGATTCAAATCTTGCTGATTCTCTTGCAGATAATCCACTACGCGAGACACGGTTCTCCCTAAATGATCAGCCGTGGGTTGATGGCACATCGCATTCTCTTGCTGAATACGAGCCGCGATCGCCTCCCATTGCGCTGTTAATTGTTGCTGTAGTTCAGGATTATATTGGTCAATATGGGCGATCGCCAACCCCACTGTTTCTAAAACTAGCCCTGGCTCAAAAGTCCAGAACCCGTAAAACTTTCGCTCTAAGTCTTCTTGAGGAAAACCCGCCGCCCCATAATCCTCCTCAGTCAACTCCTGACACAACACCATTGCCGTATAGTCAGGCGACAGAATGATCAAATGCCATTCCTGCGCTACTGGATCAGATTCATCCAGTGCCACCAACGCCACGTTCTCTTTATGACTGGTCGGATGCTCGGCAAAACCTGCATCGTCGCCTGCCATAATTACCACTTGGTGCGATCGCTCGGCAATGCTGTGATAGCGATCGGCTTCTTGCAAATACCACTTTCCGCGCTGAAACGCTGTAATTACCAACGGCGAATAATCCGCTTCTAGAATGGCATCCTCAAGGGCGTGACACAGCGCCACTAAAGTATTTTTGTAATAAACTCCAAAATTCAAAGGGCGCTTATCCCCTTGTCCTAGCTCATGGGAAGCCTTGAGCTTTTGTAAAATTGAACCCTCTAACATCTTTGGTTTTGCTTTTGGTTTAACGGTGGTTTATAAAAACTAGAATTCTATCCCTCACTATATATTCAATAGCTAGAACGTGCGGGATGAGTTCGCTGATTCTGCTCGGACTTAGAACCAGAATTGAACTTTAAAAGAACGGATTTCACGCGCTCAGGCACTACCCGAACTTGCGCTTCCGTCACCATCAAATTTGTCACGGCTCTCAAAGACTCAGCTCCGATCGCCAACACCCCAACGCCTTGTTCCGTCAACTCCTGGGCAACTGCTGGAGCCGATATCCCCGGCGTGTGAAACACCACAATATTAGTCTGCACCTCCTCTGGATTAATCTGAATTCCTGGAACTTGCTGCAACCCCTGTGCCAAAAGTTGAGCATTGTCATGGTCTTCTTGCAGACGCGATCGCTGATGCTGCACTCCATACAATGCTCCTGCTGCAATAATTCCCGCTTGCCGCATTCCACCACCAAACATTGTGCGGAAACGCCGAGCGCGCTGTATTTGTGCCGCCGAACCCACCAGTGCCGAACCCACAGGTGCGCCCAACCCTTTAGAGAAACAAACGCTCACGGTATCGAACGGCTTGGCATAATCTGCTTCTGAAACTCCGGTGGCAATGCAGGCATTCCAAAGCCGAGCACCATCAAGATGCAGCTTCAGGTCATGGGCTTGGCAGATTTGGGCGATCGCCTCAATTTCCGCCAATGGAAAAACTCGTCCGCCGCTGCGATTATGGGTATTTTCCAAACAGACCAGCCTGGTTTTAGGAAAATGTGAATCGCTCGGACGCAGCACCTTCTGCAAATCCGCTGCCGTAAACATACCTTTATTACCTTGAACCAACCGACACATAACTCCAGACAACGCCGCCGGAGCGCCGCCCTCGTAATAATAGATGTGCGCCTCCGATTCCAAAATAATTTCATCCCCCGGCTCAGTGTGCAGCCGCAGCGCCACCTGATTAGTCATCGTTCCCGAAGGCATATAGACCGCTGCCTCTTTGCCTAATAGATCCGCCGTGTATTGCTCCAAGGCGTTCACCGTTGGATCATCACCAAATACATCGTCACCGACCTCGGCGATCGCCATTGCCTGACGCATTGCCGGAGTTGGTTTTGTAATCGTATCGCTGCGTAAATCAATCATTAAATCTGGCATTAAACTTTGATCAACTCCTTTTTAGATTCAACAGGTGCCGTCAACGCTTCCGCCAAATCAGCCACACCCAGCCGTGCCTCTAAAATATTCATCACTTCCCGACCAAAATCATTTGGGTTCTGATTCCACGCTTGCAGACAAACCTCGCCAAAGAACGAACCCAACGGCTCCGGATTCCATAGCACCTTCATTACCACCCAAGGCATAACACTCATGGGATTGTATCCCGGCTTCAAAATCTTGTGCTCAAAGGCATACGCTTCTAAATGAGTGTGGGGCTGCAATCCAATAAAGAAGATCGCTGGCTCCACCTTATCGGCTCCAAAAATCCGCTCTAGCTCTCGATGGTAGGCAATGGTCTGACGAATCGTATCCAGCCGCTCATCAATGACATTGAAAGAATAATTGACCGAAACCACATCATTAAATCCAGCCGCCTTCAAATCTCGACAGTTTTCCAGTACCGTCCGCAGGTTATAGCCCATCCGCATTTTGCGAACTAGCTCCTGAGAACCGCTGGTAATGCCAATCTCAAAATAATTCATTCCCGTTTTAACCATCAGGTCGCACAGTTCTGGGGTCAAATTATCCGCCCGAATATACGCTGCCCAATGAATATCATCCATCCCCGCATCCAAAATTTTCTGCAACAGCTCGATCGCATCATCAATGAACCGCCGCGCTGGGATAAACTGAGCATCGGTAAACCAAAAGTTACGCACGCCGCGATCGTAGAGCTGACGCATTTCCTTCACCACTTCATCAGCGGGATTAATCCGCACCTGCTTGCCTTCAACCACTGTATATATGCAGTAACAACAGTTGTGCGGACAGCCGCGTTTAGTTTGCACTCCCACATAAAAGTCTTGCTCTTGCAGGTAGTACTGAAAATCTGACCAGATTGTAGAGATATAGTCATAGTTGCAGGCAGATTTTTCTACCGGGGTCGGCTGCTCATGAATCATGCGATCGCGTGGCGTAGATCTACCCACCACGTAGCACCGCTCTCCCGAAAAATCTTCCCCTCGCAGCAATTTCTCCAGCAGCATCTCTCCTTCACCCACCGACAGGATTGTGCCTTGAGGCAGCATTTTACCAATTTGCTCATAAAACACACTTACCGCACCACCGCCCACGACTAGCTGCGCTTGGGGATTGTATCGCCGCGATCGCTTTAGCCCTCGCTTAATCAAGCTTAAATTCTGCCAAAGTTCTGAGTAATAAGAGGTTGCCATCCGCACCCCACCGATCGCCCCGCGCAGCTTGTGCAGTGGATTACGCGAATAATAAAGCTCAAACGCATTTTGTAAAGGGTTGCCGCCTCGCCCCCCTACAGGCGCATAAATCTGAATATCGCGCCAGGAAAACACCAATAGCGTGGGCTGAAATTCATCAATGCACTGATCCATCGCCGCCCCAAAATCCAGAGGGGGAATCGTGCCCAGGTCAAAAATGCGCTGCTCTATGGCTGGAAATAGCTTATGAATATGATCCGCCAGGTAAATCACCCCGATCGGAAAGATGGGATTGCAGGGAAGGCGAACGTAAAGAATGCGGTTAATTGTTGAAGTAGTAACCATCGGTCTAAAGCTCTGAGGGGTTTCTGAGACGTAGATTCATATAACTTTACGATACCACTGACGCTCTTGACCTGCATGGAACTTTCCGACAAGCTTCTCAGGAAGAATTCTAAGTATGGCTCGTATTAACAAAATGCATAGCTTGTATCGGAAAATGCATAGCTTGTGTCGGAATAATGCATAGAAGGGACAGGTTAGTAGCTGTATTTACAGCCTTGGGGATCGGGGAGTGTTACGGTCTAAAGATATCCTCATTTCTTCTTGCAAGGAGATCCAAGTTATGGCTCAAATCATCGATCCGCTGCCACCTGACGCGCAGGAAGCTGCGTTGTGCTGCTACACAAATGCGACTAGTAAGATTCAGATTGCTCGAATCACCAACATTCCCAACTGGTATTTTGAGCGAGTAGTTTTTCCGGGGCAGCGGCTTGTCTTTGAAGCAATGCCCCAAGCACTCCTAGAAATCCACAGCGGTATGATGAGTGCAATCCTAGCAGATACTATCCCCTGCGATCGCCTTCATGTTGAGGTAGAGCTAGAAGGCGACCTCCAGTTAGGCGAATCCACAGAGGCTCCTCTTATATCTGTCTCTGCTGAGTAACTCTGCCAAATAACAGCCCTGCCGATTAACTCTGCCGAATAACAGCCCTGCCAAATAACAGCCCTGTCGAATAAATAAATAGACGTTTTCAGCTTGCATCCATTAGAAAACTAGTTTGAAATAATTTTGTTGCTTCATTTAGCCACTGCCTCGCAATTGCCCCTCTGGGAAGAAGTGGGTTCAAAACAGGACTTTTCCTACTTATCCCTCTTTCACATCCCCCGATCAGGTGAATTGGGGGATTTTTTTTGGCTTTGTTAAAAAGTATTAGAAATATATATATACTCTCTTTCTGGGTCATAACCTGCTTAAGCCACCTGAGCTTCTGGACTCCCTGAAAAATGACTGATACTCCTTAAAAAACGCTAAAAATAAGCAACATGTTGCACATTGTCTTAGTTAACCCACAGATCCCACCTAACACTGGTAGCATTGCCAGGACTTGTGCAGCCACTGGAACCCGGCTGCACTTAGTCGGTCCCCTCGGGTTTGAAATTAGCGATCGCCAACTCAAGCGAGCAGGCTTAGACTATTGGCCCTACGTCGATTTGCACTATTATCCTTCCTTAGAAGAGTTTCAAAGCTACTACCAGCAGCAACAAGAGCAGCAGCCAGGTCGTTGGATTGGATTTAGCACTTCAGGTAAATATAGCCATGTAGAGCTTCAGTTTCAACCTCACGACTGGCTCCTCTTTGGTTGTGAAACAAAAGGGCTGCCTGTCGAAGTTCTAGCAGCCTGCAATCAAACCGTTCGTATTCCCATGACTCAAATTCATGTTCGTAGTCTTAACCTTTCGGTTAGCGTTGCCATCGGACTCTTTGAGGCTCGGAGACAGTTAGGCTACCTCTCGTAAAATTTAAGCTCTGTCTATAGATAGATGTCAATGAAAAAAATCTTCGGGATAATCTCCCTCTTTCCTTTAGCCTGACTCATTACTGATGCAGCGATCGATAGTCCTTTTAATGCTTGATATCGATATATAAATCTGATTAGCGATCGCTAAGCATCAGTTAAGTAATTCTTCAATATTGTGAAAGCAACTTAGATTCTTAACCCCGTTCTCCTGATGAAAACCGCAGTTTGCAGTCTTCTCTACTACAAACTGCGAATGTTTCACATAAGAAATCCATATACCTACTAGCTCTCTATTAAATTAGATTTTGGTCAGATACTGAAGCTGACTCTGCGCCCGTTTAATTCGTTCTTCAACTAATCTTTTCCTACACTCGAAAACAGATCGTCAACCGTAGAATCAACTGTTTTTAAGGAACTATTAGGACAATTAATTTAGATTTTTAAACTAAAGCCAACATGAAAATATAGTTCAAGACATTTTAAACATAAATACTTTTTAATTCGTCTATATCCCTTACTACACAAGGCTTAACGACTTTTGCAAACCTAGCATAGCCCCCTAAAAATCGACTGCTTACGATGGCATTTCATAAAGAAATAGACTGAATGTAGGTATTACTTGGATGCTATTCAATTAGTAGTAGTGTAGACTGTGCCGTTGTGGATCATCTGGCTATGCTAAGTGCAAACACTAGAACCGTTGTAGCATCATGAATTTAATGTTTTAGCTTGTTCCAATAGTCAAGTGTTGAATTTTTTGGCAACTGGTGTAAGCTTGTCTAAGTCAAAAGACAGAGGTAATCTTACCTAGGTAATGCTTTTATTTCTATGACTTGAGTCCCAGCATCGTTGTGACTTGAATCACAGAAGGCATTAGAGCGAAGTACAGATTGCAAATACAGTTAAACGCTGCTCATTTAGGAGGTTTTTTCTTTGAAGCGAGCACATCTGCAGAGGGTCAAACCTGTTGAATACTCTCCAAGTCAAGTTGAAGGTCTAGTAGAACAGCAAGATCAGGTTGTTAATGGAGTTAAGCGCAAAAAGCGTACTTCCGCAGCCATGATTGGGTTAGCGCTCTCGATGGGTGCATCTAGCTTGCTCATTCCTCGTCAAAATGAAGGGGCAACAGCAGCCGAACCTACATCAAGTGACGCTGCAACAATTTCGATGATTCCTTCAGCATCTGCTGCACCCGCAGCCACGACGATTGAGCATGTAGTGATCCAAGGTCAGACGCTCTGGCAACTGGCTCAGCGGTATCACGTCAGCGTAGAGGCGATCGCCGCAATTAACTCTCTCAAAGCCAGCGACATCGTTAGAGTTGGGCAAGTCATTAGAATCCCCACCACTACCTCTGAAGCCCATGTTCCCGAGGCATCACGGTCTGTCGAGCTTTCTACTATTCGCTCTCCTCAACAAGTTGCATCGGCAGACTTAAATAGTCTTCCTGTCGTAGCTAGTCAGGCTAAAGCTGAGCCAGTTAAGCTCGAAGTTGCCCAAGCTCAACGCGATGTCAGCCTCGATCGTCTTCGCCAGCAGCAAGAGAAACTGCGCCAGTCTTTGGCAGAGCTAAGAACAAAGGATCAAGCTGCCAAGGCTAAGGTGGCATCCTCTAGCGAGGCTAGCAAGCCTGAGCTAACTGCGATCGCTTCCATGCCTTCTTCCATTAGAGGCTATCAAAATCAGTCTAGTGAAGCTAGTAGGACTGTGACGCTTTCTAATAGTGGTTCAGCCCAAGACTTACTTGCAGCTAGCAACGTGTCTGCCCCCGACTGGCTACGCACTAATCAAGCTTTGACCGTTACTTCCACAGCAACATCAGACTTGATCACACAGGTTCCTAGCTCTGCCTCGGCTGTCCCGACCGTTCCTACTCCTGTTCTTGTTGCCCATCAGGCGACTAGTCGTTCCAACACTGGTCGTTCCACCGTTCAACAGGTCGCAGCCAATCCTCAACCTGAAATGGTTTCTTACCAGGTCAACCTTGGTGATACGGTTGCTGAAATTGCCAGCGCCCACAACATTTCTCCATCGACTTTAGTTCAAGCCAATCGCATTAGCGACCCGAACTTTATATTCGTTGGGCAAATGCTAAGGGTTCCTGCAACTCGAGTTGTGGCTTCTGCTCCTGCGCCACGCGCTCGGCAGGTTGCTCCCGCTCAGCAAGTTGCTCCCCGTCTAAGCGTTGTGCCCACTATAGTTATGGCTCCGATGGCTCCGGTCAATAATACGTCTCCATCTGCTCAACCTAGCTTAGGCATCGGTGGCAGTCTGGCAGCCCCTTCAACATCTGGGCATGATCCTCATGTTGAAACTCTGCTATCTGAAATCAAGGTCTTGAGAGAGCGGCATCGTGCCACTTCAGTCCTTGCTGCAACTCCTAGTGCTCCTGCTCCTGAGATAGTCCAAATTGCTGCATCGACCCTGCCGACACCCTCGGTTAGCGCGCAATTTAATCCGGGTGGTCTTAATGCTGTTCAGGCTCCTCAGCCTATAGTGCGAGATGCTGGGTCGCAGCCCATTCCTATTCGGGTTCCGGCTGCTGAAAGCGCACAGGTATCTGCGCCGATTCCACAACCTCAGCAGATTGCAGTTGCCCCTGCTGGAGCTGAGAACTATGCCCCTCTAATCCAGCCCGTGACTGGACGGATGGTATCTCCTGAGTTACCGCCCCTTCAAGGCGAAGACAGCTTTCTACCCGAAAGTGCTGCCTCCTTTAAGGGCTACATATGGCCTACGAAAGGTCTACTAACCTCTGGCTACGGCTGGCGCTGGGGCAGAATACACGCAGGTATTGACATTGCTGCAGACACAGGTACGCCGATTTTCGCGGCTGCCGATGGAGTGGTTGAGTACTCTGAGTGGAACTCAGGTGGCTATGGCAACATGGTAGATGTTCGTCATGTGGATGGTAGCATGACGCGCTATGCTCACTTGAGCAGAAGCCTTGTTCATGCAGGGCAAAAGGTGAAGCAGGGTGAGCAAATTGCTGAGATGGGTAGCACTGGGCACAGCACCGGACCTCACCTGCACTTTGAAGTCCATCCAGTTAGTAGTGGCGGTGGGGCTGTTGATCCGATCGCCTATCTACCTGCTAAACAGTAAAAAAGCCTTGACTGGCATTGAATTAATTTTTGGTTCGATGCCAGTCAACTTAAAAGGCTGTGGTGTGGCGATCGCTACACCAATGTGATACTTTAATTAGGTCTGATACTTATTGTTGGTAGTGTAATTGGCTCAGTAGCTCAGTTGGTTAGAGCAGGGGACTCATAAGCCCAAGGTCGCAGGTTCAAATCCCGCCTGAGCCATTATTAAAATAAATTAGTCAAAATCAATTAGTGTAGATTCCTGAAGATTTTTAACAGACCTTCAGG
>JBBRCV010000136.1:0-15381 GCA_038204505.1 Elainellales cyanobacterium | reverse complement strand
AGCAATAGGTCGTGAGCAAAAGTTGGTGTGCTGGAGCGGTTGCTTGCTATACTAAAGTGCGTTTGCCGATGTAGCTCAGTGGTAGAGCATTCGATTCGTAATCGAACGGTCGTGAGTTCAACTCTCATCATCGGCTTGTAGTAAGGTCAAGCTTTTCACTCAATTGCTGTGATTGCGTGCAGAATGCGGCTAACTGAACAGTCCGATCGCGCCTGAATCTATGCCTACGCCTTTTCAACAAGAAGCTCAACGCATCCTTGAGGTCCTTGCTTTTACTCCATTCGATCAATGTCTCAACATCGATCGCAAGTTTGCTCAGTTTCCCGCACGTCCTGGTATTTATGCAGTCCGTCATCGCGTTGAGGGGCTGCTATATCTAGGAAAGACAAATGACCTCAGCAGTCGATTTAATGGAGGACATGAAGCCTTTACTTGGGCGTGGCTCGACCTCTACCCTCCCCAGGATGTTAGGATCGCCATCAAAGCGCTAGATCGCTGGGGAAATCCGGGGTTATTATCGGAGCTAGAGGCGATTCTTCTCAGAGCGACTGAACCACCATACAACGTTAAAATCCCAATGGAGCGGTAGAGTCATGCAGTCAACCACATTTGAGCAACTTAGCCCAGCAGCAGCACAGAAGATTTTGGAGCAGTTGCCAGAGCGGATCAGATTAGCGTTGATTAATCGTGCTGCTGAGATTGAGTATCCAGTTGAAGCGGTGGTGGAAATGGCGATCGCGGGGTACTTAGATAGGGAGGCGATCGGCTTTGCGGATTGTAAGCCGGGGAGGGGGCAATGAGTCATCGGTGGCTGAAGTGGCGATCGCGTTGGGTCAAATTCGGGCACGTTTAGCTAGCGCAGGAACTCTGATTAGGGCTTATGATTGCAGATTGCGGCGATCGCACTTGTAAATAATCTAACGCTAGTCACACATAACACACGAGAATTTGAGCGAGTTGACGGGTTGCAAATTGAGGACTGGGAGGTTGAGGTTTGAGTGTAGAAGCGATCGCGGGAGGCTGAGGCTTGGATGAGGAGCGATCGACAGTATGGATTTCCAGTGACACTTCAAATGCCGGAGCAAATTCACTAAGAACTTTTGCGAGTACTGCCTGGACATGATCCGTTTTAATCGCGCTGGAGCGATAACAGACGTTGCGTAGTTTAGGTTAAGCGAGTATTTCTGTTTGCTCATATATTTAAAGACACAGCATTAGTGGCTTGGTTAACTTGTCTGAAATGTTATGCTGCTACGCTGAGACCTTCTGACAGCATTTATTCAGCTAGTGTTTATGTTAAAAAATATAGTATGCTTGGGTTTATTTAAAAAGGGAAAGCTAGCGAACGTTTAGCAGAGCTTGTTCCTTCTACAAGTAATACCAATTTCAGCTTCTGAGAATTGCATCAATGTAACGCAAACGATTCCTATGGAAACTATCTTTCTTCTTCTACTTGCTTCAATTGCAATTACAACTTTCGTGTTTACAGAGAAAATCAAAGAAGTCACGAAGAAAGCAGAGCGTGAGCAAGATAGACTTAAATTTCTTTTGAAAAAATATGATGGATTAACTTCTAGAGAGAATTTTGAACGACAGTTGGACTCCAGTATTAAGCTCAAAGAAAATCAGATCTCTACCGAACAGATTAAAATTACTGAGCTTTTAGAAGAACGACAGAAGTTACAAATTCAAATAGACAAACTCAAATTAGAGTTAAGTGATTTTGAAGACGAGGTATACATTCAGTCTTTTGGAATTTACCAACCGCAATATAGTTTCCTTAGTTCTGAAGATTACAGTACCCATCTTAAACAGATTAAAATACAGCTAAAGGAAATGAGGCAAGCTCAGAGAGCTGTTATTTCCCATTCTCCATTAATTATGAATAACAGTAGACAAGAAGGTCAAAAGCTATCTGATGAATTTCGTAAATTAGTGTTGACAATATTTGATGGTGAGTGTAGCAGTATTATTTCTAAGGTGAAACCAAGTAACATAAGTGCTTCTGAAACAAAAATTAAAAAACGTTTTGGAAATCTAAATAAATCATCTCAGGTCATTTACTGTGAAATTACTGAAGAATATCTCATTTTGAAGCTTCGAGAATTACATTTACAGTATGAATTGGAATGTAAAGAACAGGAAGCAAGGGTGCAAAACCAAACAATACAGCAGCAGATTAATCAACAAAAGAGGGAACGTGACGCGGTCGAAAAAGCAATGAAAGAGGCTGAGGAAGCCGCCGACAGGAAAAAACAGTTTCAGCAAGAACTTGAAAAAGCTCTTCAAGAAAAAAGCATAGCTCCTGAGCAAGATAATGAGCGGTTAGAGCTTCGGATTCAACAACTTGAGGAACAAATTTCTAAAGAGGAAGGTGTTGAGAATAAGGCTATTGAGCGTTCTAGAAAGGTAAAACGAGGAATAATTTACGTGGTTTCCAATGTAGGATCTCTCGGTCAAGACATCTACAGAATATGTATGACTAAAAGCAGTAGACCAGAAGAATATGTTAGTAACATGACTCCTATAGTGCCATTTCCATTTGATGTTCACTATAAAATCATATCAGAAGAGGCTTCAGATACATTAGAGCGTCTGCATCAACGCTTTAAAGATAAAAAAGTGAATAAAGCTAACAATCGGCGAGAATTCTTTAAGATCTCTTTGAATGAGATTATTCGAGCCGTGCAGGAAATCAAAAGCGAGACTGGAGTTTTGAAGAGTGTTCAATTAGAGAAATCGCCTCAAGCTTATGAATATCGTAGAACGATAGCTGCTGAACAAACAGAAAATTGAACTTTGCTTTTGTACACTACTGGCTCAAAGAATATATGGCAATCTACTTTTTCACCTTACCTAAAACTTTTGACTAGAAAAGCTTTTAGGTAACCTTTAAAAACCGTGCTGAAGAATTCAGGGTAAAGTTACCGCCACATCAAATTTGAAAACTTCGATTTACCCTAAAGCCAATGTTGTGCGATGGGCTGTTTCCATCACTAAAGCTACGGGACGCGGAACGACAAAATTCTGGCTCATTACGCCATGATCCTCCTCGTAAAACACGATTCTGGTTACCACTTATATCCAGCCAAGCACCCCCGGTTGCAGGTGCGGCAATATAATTTTCATGCCAGTGGTCCATGCACCACTCCCAAATGTTTCCATGCATATCAAGCAGACCAAATGCGTTACCAGACAAAAAGCTTCCAGCTTGAGTCGTTGTTTGTCGGTATGTGCCTTTAGGCTCTGAACGATAAGTATAATTGCTGTCATAATTAGCTAAGATTGAGGTAATTGTTTCGCCAAAGTGAAAAGGTGTTGTTGTGCCAGCACGACAGGCGTATTCCCATTCAGATTCAGACGGCAAGCGATATTCATTTCCCATTTTTTTGGAAAGGCGATCGCAAAACTCTACAGCATCGTACCAAGAAATCTGAACAATGGGATGGTTAGCACTTCCCTGACGACATGGACGTAACTGAATTTCTCGGTTTATCTTAGGCAAAGCAGCAACCTCCCGCCATTGAGCTTTTGTGATGGGATACTTGCTCATTAGGAAAGGTTGAACTTTCACCGAATGCATCGGACTCTCCTCTGCTGGATATAGTCTACGCTCTGAGTCTGGAGATCCCATTAGAAACTCTCCACCTGGAATGACCATCATTTCAAGCCTTATTCCATTACCTAATTCTTCAACAAGATACTGAGCTTGCCCTTGATAGCGATCAGCTTCTCGACCGTGAGCATCAATTGTGATCACTTCAAAACTAAATTCAGTAGCACCAGGAATTGCAGGAGTTACAAATGTTGCTCGGTCTACCCTAGATGAAACAGAAGCTTTGTCAACAAATACTTTAGAGTTCTTTTGAGAAAATGGTTTGTTTGTGACTTTTAAAAGAGGGACATTAGACATCTGGGCAGAACCCAGACTAATTATAGGCTTCTGATTATTTTTCCTGTAATCACGATTAATCTCGAATACGCGATTTTGAAGGTATTTTTCCAGTTCTACTGGGGTCTTGTCAGTCGCTAATCCCTCCAATAGAGCGTATGTAAAAGATCCCTGTTGTAACTCTTTGATCTCGTAGGATTTTTGACCGCGATCGCATGAAAAAATGGTGACAATACCTTCTTGCTTGGCTACTTTGGCTGTATGCGCCCCTACTTCATTATTTCCCTTG
Organism: Elainellales cyanobacterium; assembly: GCA_038204505.1. Taxonomy (GTDB): domain Bacteria; phylum Cyanobacteriota; class Cyanobacteriia; order Elainellales; family Elainellaceae; genus Timaviella. The sequence continues at coordinate 11,200 of JBBRCV010000136.1, read as the reverse complement.
CTGCCATCAGACCGACGGCACATATCCATAATCATTACTATATTTTTAGCTCGACATTCCATCAAACGTCGGATCACGAAATCAACTGGGATAGCTGTTCCTTCTAGATCTCTAGAGCGACCATCGCACGGCATTAAATAATCGTGATTATCATCACCAATCATGCCGTGCCCACTGAAGAAAAACCATAGGTTATCAGCTCTTTCAGCACCTTGGAGCTCATCAAGTAATATACTTCGTAAAATAGTGCGAGTAGGGCGAGTGGGAATTTTTCTTCTGTTGCCGACGGGTTCAGATTTATCCGAGCAGAGCAAAACCTGATCAGTGTCAAATCCAGCCTGATTGCACAAAAACTCTTTGATACACTCTGCGTCATGCACCGCGTATTTTAGACATTCAGACTCAACAAAAAACTCATAGTGATTAATGCCAACTACGATCGCCCAATTGTTTGCCATTTCACTTCGATTCAGCCCGCTTAAACTTTAATGTGATAGCTCCTTTCCCACTGGCTTCACTGCTGCAAGTCCCTAGCAGACTGACTTGTCCCTTTCCATTAATCTCAACTCCTAACGTCACCTCATCTAGTTGCATACCAAAACTTCCACCAGCTTCTTTCTCTGCTTGCTGAATTAGCTGCCCTACGACTCGCATAGTACGGTTCCATTCTTGCTTCAGTCTTTCAGGATCAACAGGTTGTGGCTTTAATGCAGCAACTTTTTGGGCGATGTCTTGTCCCCATCCTTTGGAACCTTCAATAGACTCATCTTCAGTATCATCACGAGCGATAATCCAGATTTGTTCTTCTGACATGAGCGTTAGGTAACTGTGTTTGCGGACATTATACCGTTTCTTATAGTTCAGAAGTTCTGTTTAGGAAATGTGACACTGGTTAGCCAGGTCAGATCTTGGAAGGAGAAACTATAAGATCTTCAAAGATTTGTGCGATCGCTCCTACACCCATGAAGTAACCTAAAACAATTTTTAACTATCTTATGGAACCCTCATACACCCCAAAACAAGGACAATACCTCGCCTTCATTTACTACTACACCAAACTCAACGGGACTTCACCCGCTGAACGCAATATGCAACGCTTCTTCAAAACTACACCACCCACCGTTCATCAAATGATTATTAAACTAGAAGAACGGGGACTCATTTCACGAGAAGCCGGACAACCACGCAGTATTCGAGTGCTGTTACCCCGCGATCGCCTCCCCGATTTAGACTGATGGATGCGATCGCCACATTGTCATCTCACATCATTTCTCAATCTCTCAGCAGAGCACGGAAACCAGCTTGAATGAAGTGTTTATCATGAGCGAACGGCAAACGACTTGAGATGATGCCTTTTTTGATATGAGTCAAAATTTATGGCAAGGTCACTAGGGAGCGTTGACCACTCTTCGGGTGGAACTGTGTTGCGAATTTGTTCGGCGATCGCCCAAAGGGGAATATCTTCGGGCTGAGGCGGCGGGTTGAGACGAGGGAGAGACAACGAAGTGGCTTGGATACGAATTTGCAGCAGAGTCAGTAGTTCTTCTAGAACAGATTTAGGTGCGGCTTCGATCGCCTCTAGCAGTTGCTGTCTTGTGGAAGACATGGCGCTCTGATCTCCTTCCCATTTCAAGTCGAGCTTGGCTCTATTCTATCGCTCCTTACGCCGTCTACCCCAGCGAGTGCTGTTACCGCGCGACAATTTAGAATGAGCGATCGCATTTCCCTAAGATCTTTGCCTGCCTTCTCAGCTAAAATCTGGCAACCAGATCAAAAAGAACCTCTTTGAAGTGCTTCTCTTTTCTCAGCTACTCCTGTACTGTGCAGAAATGAAGGTAAAAAATGGTAAGTACCACGTCGTCCCCCGTACACAGCCAAGTTTCTGATTGGAAGTTTGTCGAGACTTGGATTGATCCTACCTCCGAAATTCCCTACGTCCTACTGCTAATTGCAGACGAAGCAGGCGAATACAAAATCTATGATCCAAAAGAAAACTACACCGTTATCTTTGCCAGTTCTAGTTATGAGGAAGTGAAAAATTTTCTGGTGGAAGATGAGTATGAACAGGTTAGAGGTCGGTATCAAGATTGATCCTCAACTCCTTAATTTATAGGCGATAAAGTATGAGCTACAATTCTGCAACTACAGCGATCGCCACATTGCCCGCTGATATCATTTCTCATTGTCGTAAGGAATCCCCGCGATCGCTGAAGTCATTCAATAATTCAATTGAGTTTTACGTCATGCAAATGCTCCCACTGAGCCTCTTCAAATTACCCGGCTGCCCACTATAAGCATCTGAGCAATTGTACAGCTAGCCGCCACTGCTTGCCCTTCTACTAAAGTTTAAAATCTGGTCTGGAATCGAAGTATCTACCACAAATTACTAGGGCTTGCTTTAACGGTCTTTCAAACCATCTACTGACTTGCCGCAAAAATCTGATCTACAGTCAACCCCAAGTCAGGAAAGGTAGGTGAAAGAATTAGATCGCTTCCCAGAAATTGCTGTAATTCATACTCTCCATCCACCAAACTACACAGCGTTAACATCGGTCGTTTAGGGTTGCCAATGAACCGTCGTCCTCCCAATGCCGCATAATCTGCAAGCCAATACTCCTGAATGCCTAACTCTTCGTAATCCCTTAGTTTGTTGAGGTAATCATCGCGCCAGTTCGTACTGATTACCTCAACGATAAGCTTGATTGTTTCCCCCATGGTAATAATCGATTCCTGCTCCCAACGAGGCTCATGATCCAGAGCCAGACGATCCAGAACAATAACATCTGGGTCGTAGCCCGATGCGCCATCTGCCGAGCGGACAATACATTCCTTTGGAATCGCATAGGAATAATTTCCCTGTTGGATTGTTGTTCCCAACTTAAATGCTAAATCACCTGCGACTAATGAATGCTTGCCTCTCGGTTTTGTCATTTCAACAATGACTCCACGGTGTAACTCATAGCGGTTCTCCGATGACTCTGGTAGCCACTCAATAAACTCATCAAACGTCACTGGCTTCTGCAATGCTTGGATCATGAATTCACCTCCTCATTTCCTTGATTATCACTTTTTCTTTCCCCGATTTTTCTTCCGCGACTCCTTCTGCTGCTTCCGCTTTGCCTTCGTCTTTGATTTCTTCGATGCACCCCCAAAGCCTTCAGACTCTGGAAGCGGTGAATACCGTCTCCTCAAAGGCTCATCTGATAGGAGATTAAATCGTTTCAAGGGTACTTCTTCACGGGTTTTCAATCCCAGAGAAACCTGAACCTCATCCCAATCGCCCATAATAGACTCATCGACACAATTGAGTTGAAAGGCTTGCTCAATGACCGCAGCAGACTCGATCGCATTCAGTTCAACCAGTACGTCAATCAGAAAAGCATTTAGCTCTGATGTGTTGTTAGTAAAAGACTGGAGTTGCCGAGTTACGCCCTCAATGCACTGAAGACGGCTATCTGGGTATTGTTGCCCAATTTCTAGCAGAGAACGAGCCGCTGTGCCGCGTGGGAAATCTGCCTGCGTCGCATCAGTTAAAAAAGCAACTAATGCTGGAATTGCTGCTACGCCGATCGCCCTAAACACCTCTGGGAATTCTTCATTGATCCACTCCCACCAAGCTTCGTCATCGCCCCAACGACCTAGGGCAGAAATGAGAGCCGGAATTGCTGCTTCTGCCTTTAGTTCTGACACCGTTCGCCATGCATGAACGACTGCCCAATAATCATCCTCTTCCGATTCTGATTGGTACAAAGACTCATCCGACAGCATTTGGATTAAGTCAGGGATGTGGTCAGACGTAATGCCAAGGGTCAGATAACCAGACCAATTGCCTATACTGTCGTGAGCGCCGCCGTGGGAGAAGAGTTGATTGACCGGGGGTACGTATTGCGAAGTTGCAATAGACTCTGGGGGTTGCTGTATTTAAAGTAGATTAGCCCAGAAACTCTGCCTAGATCTGATTGGACAAACAGGCATAACGAATGTACTATATTCGTACTATTCATGTTATTTACAATGCTTTACCAATCTTGTGGCTCGGTGGGCGACAGCTATGAAAAACTTACGATCGAGCTTCTCACTGATTCTGATGCGATTGAGAAAAGAGATACAGCAGACCATCCAACTGATCAGCCTGAGTACTGTTATTTAGACTTGCAAGTAGAATGGGCGATCGCACAGGAAGAACTGCCTGAAATGAATGATTCTCTAGCCGAAATAACTCGTCGAATGGAAACTGAAATATGGTCGGGTGCAGAGTGGATAGTTCTTTAAAGGTCAATTGTAGTCAAAACTCAGTCTTCTGTTGCAAAGAGGGATCAATTCGCTAAAGACCTCTTTGAAGCCCTGCTCTCCCCCTTCGGCATCGTAGAAACCGATCGCACTTCCCATAATTCCTTACCGATAACTTCAGTACAATGAAGGGAGTTGCCGCAATGAGTTGCAACGATCGCCATTGAGTAGGAAAAATGTCATGAAATCAGGATGGAAAGTTGGATCAATCTTTGGCATTCCTGTGTACCTTGACCCGTCATGGTTCTTTATTGTGGCGTTTTTTACCTACCTCTATGGTTCTGCGTGGCGATCGACTCCTTGGGGCGCAACTGGAACCGCTTGGATTGCTGGGTTGGTGATGGCGTTGGCGCTATTTGCCTCAGTGCTACTGCATGAGTTAGGGCATAGCCTGGTGGCGCGATCGCAGGGGATCACGGTTAATTCCATTACGCTGTTTTTGTTTGGCGGCATCGCTTCTATTGATCAAGAATCTAAAACGCCGATGCAGGCATTTCAAGTAGCGATCGCGGGTCCTGCTGTGAGCTTCAGCCTCTTCATTATCTTCTATATCATTGGCGCTACTTTTCCCCTTGCGGCTCCGGCTGAAGCGGTTCTGGGACAGCTAGCTGGACTCAATTTTATTCTGACTCTCTTTAATATGATTCCGGGTTTGCCTTTAGACGGCGGACAAGTGCTTAAAGCTGCCATTTGGAAAGCGACTGGTAGCCGCATTAAAGGCGTTCGGTGGGCAGCTAAAATTGGACAAGCCCTGGGCTGGTTTGCGCTGGTCTTAGGCATAGGAGCTTGCTTTACCCCAATTGGTCCTCGCTTTCTATGGATTGCTTTGCTGGGATGGTTTGGCATTCGCAATGCCAGCGCTTACAGCAGTATTAGCGATTTGCAAGAGGGGCTGCTACGACTTAAGGCAGAGATGGCAATGAGCCGAGAATTTCGGGTAGTCGATGCCCACATGACTCTGCGACAGTTTGCTGATAAGTATCTGTTAGATGGAGCTGAATCGGTCACCTATTATGCTTCTTCTGAAGGGCGCTACCGAGGATTGGTTCCTCCTGAAGGATTGCGTGAGGTAGAGCGAAGTCTATGGGAGTCTAAGACCTTGGAACTGATTATTCAGCCTTTAGATACGCTGCCTTCGGTGCTGGAATCGGCTCCGCTGACTGAGGTTGTTGATCAGTTGGAGACGCGATCGCTCCGTCGAATCACGGTTCTTTCACCAGCCGGAGCGGTGGCTGGAGTGATTGATCGGGGTGATATTGTTCGCACCTTAGCCAAAAATCTCAACATTCCTATTCCTGACGATGTGATTAAGCGAATTAAAGACGAAGGTGCCTATCCTCCTGGGTTGCAGCTTCACGCGATCGCCAAGTCTGCGAATTAAAGCAACACCTTCGGCGGCGCTAACAAAAACAGCTCACTATTGCTAATGGGATCATCTAACGGCACATTGATACCAATGATCCCCGCCTTCTTTAACTGCAACCGATTTCGCACTTCTCCCCAAATTAGAAACTCCGCCCACTGTCCTAAATCAGGCTCATGCCCCACGATCGCCAGTGCCTTTTGACCTGCACTTTGCCAGCCTTCAAACCAACTAAACCAGGCTTCAAAATCTCCTTCTGGCAGAAGGTCTACGGAGGTTTTCATCTGCTGACTTAATCCAGTAGATTTCAGAATTTCAGCCGTTTGGAATGCTCGTGCATAAGGACTCGTCAGGATTAGCTCGAACTGTAAACCTAGCTCAAGCAAGCGCTTTGCCACCTGTTGATTTTTGCGAATGCCTTCGGGAGTGAGGGGGCGATCGCCATCGTTTTTATAGGTTCCGTGCTCTCCAGCGAGTCCATGACGGATAATATAAAGCTCTGTAGTCGTCATAATCTTGCGGTTTGAGTAGAAAATATCGGTATGTTTAATAGTCTATTTGAGTGATTCCTGAATGATCAAGACTTTTATGTTGTGCGGATTACTCGTTATAGTAAGCGCTTTATCTCTGCTGCTCAACCCTCTTCCTGCTGAAGCGTTTTCTTTTGCAGGGCAAACTTTGGGAGGGAAACCCGAAACTTACGAAGAGCGATCGCTCCATCACCCCGACGGGATTGGTAAGTTTTACATGGGTCGGGAAATTGCTCAAGTCATGGGGCATCAAGGGGCAGAGTGGCTAGAGCGCTCCAGCCGAGGCGTTGAAGAACAGCCTGATGCGGCGATCGCGGCGCTGAACCTGAAGCCAACAAGTGTTGTTGCCGATATTGGGGCAGGCACAGGCTACTTCAGCTTTCGGATTAGCCCCAACGTTCCCGAAGGCAAAGTGTTGGCAGTGGATGTGCAGCCCGAAATGATCGATATCCTCAAATTCCTTAAAGCCGAGAATCAAGCCGATAACGTTGAGCCTATTTTGGGAAGTGCTATTGATCCCAACTTACCTGCCAATAGCGTTGATCTGGCGCTGATGGTCGATGCCTACCATGAGTTTGAATATCCAAAGGAAATGATGGAAGGCATTTTTGCTGCCCTCAAACCTGGCGGACAAGTGGTGCTGTTGGAGTACCGGGGTGAAAATCCTTTGATCCCTATTAAGGGAATCCACAAAATGTCGCAAAAGCAGGTCAAAAAAGAAATGCAGGCGGTGGGCTTAATGTGGCAAGAAACCAAAGACTTGCTGCCTCAACAGCACATTATGTTTTTTCAAAAACCTGTGGCGGCTTAATCGGCTTCAAGGCGATCGCCAAGAACCTGATAGGCTAAAGGGAAAGAGAACCCTGAGAGAATTGCTATGGCTCATACGATTGTGACAAACGTTTGCGAAGGCGTTGCAGACTGTGTAGATGCTTGCCCTGTCGCGTGTATTCACGATGGTCCTGGCAAAAATACCAAAGGCACCGATTGGTATTGGATTGATTTTGCGACTTGCATTGACTGCGGTATTTGCCTTCAGGTTTGCCCAGTGGAAGGGGCGATCGTGCCGGAAGAACGTCCCGATTTGCAAGCTACGCCCTAGGAAGCACACTGTCGTCTTAGGAAGCACACTGTCGTCTTAGGAAGCACACTATATGTCTACGCTGACCCTAATCATTGGCAACAAAAATTATTCCTCCTGGTCGTTGCGCCCCTGGCTGGTGCTGAAGCAAGTGGAAGCTGATTTTTCCGAAATTATGATACCGCTGAATATGCCAGAGACACGCAATCAAATCTTGCGATATTCACCTACAGGCAGGGTGCCAGTGTTACAGCAGGGAACGCTGAGGATATGGGATTCGTTAGCGATTTGTGAATACCTTGCAGAACAGTTTCCAGAGAGTGATCTGTGGGCTAAAGACTCGGCGGTACGGGCGATCGCTCGTGCCGTCAGTGCGGAAATGCACTCAGGGTTTCAACAGCTCCGCGAACATTTACCTATGAACTGTCGGGCGCGTTTTTCCAATCCCAGTTTTTCATCAGAAGTTCAAAGCGACATTGACCGCGTCACAACCCTTTGGCAAACCTGTCGTCAGCAGTATGGCACAGGTGGAAATTTTCTTTTTGGGCATTTCACCATTGCCGATGCCATGTTTGCACCTGTTGTTTCTCGATTTGTCACCTATGACGTTCCTCTTGATGCCATTTCGCAGGCATACGTAGAGACAATTTGGGCGCTTCCCAGTATGAAGCAATGGTTGGCTGAGGCAGAAGCGGAAGCGGAACACATAGAGACGTTCAAACCTTGACACTCCCACTCGCCCATGAGCAAGCAACGCGATCGCGGTCGCATCCTCACCTCCGAAGCCCTGACCAAACTCCAGCAAGCGCTTCGTGACTGGGAAGTTCAGCATGAGAAGAAATGCACGCAGGAGCGCATCAAGGAACTGACGGGGAAGTTTAAGGAGGGAGGGCTTGACCCTGGCACGATTAGCAAGATTCTCAAGGGCAAGGAGGGCGTTGATCCAGAGTCGATTCGTTATCTGCTGGGGACGTTTGGGTTGCAGCTTGAAGAGGCAGATTTGGTCGCGGCGATCGCTTTTACGACTCAGAGTGATCCGAACTTTGTGGGAAGAGAAGGGGCGATCGCGGATCTGAAAATCCTGATTGACCGGGATACAAAAGTCATCGTCATCCAAGCCAGAGGTGGTGTCGGCAAAACGACTCTGGCACGGAAGTATCTTCAGCAGGAATTTGGCACGTTTTTGGAGTTCCCGATCGCCAAGGAAACGAAAGATATTGCTTCGGTTGAGAGTCTAATTGAGGAAAAGTTGCGGCAGTTGGGCGAAGAACCAGGGCGAGAGTTTTTGGTGTCGATCGATCGGCTCAAGCGCAAACTGCAATCTGAGCGAATCGGCATTCTCATTGATAACTTAGAGCCTGCGTTAGATTCGGCTGGCAAGCTGATTGAGGCGCATCGGCGTTATGTGGAACTGCTGCGAGTGTTGGCAGATCCGACGGTGCGATCGCTGACGCTGATTACAACTCGTGAACGCTTACGGGAACCCAGTATTACAGTGCAACATTATCCGTTGAGAAGTTTGGATGTTACGGCTTGGGAAACATATTTTCAGTCTCGGAATATTGCGACGGATGAATCAGCGCTATCAGCTTTGCACAATGCCTATGGCGGGAATGCGAAGGCGATGGATATTTTGAGTGGGGCGATCGCAGAGGATTTCTCAGGAGACATTGCAGCTTACTGGCAGGTGAATCAAGATGACTTGTTGATTGAACGGGATTTGGAAGACTTAGTGACGACTCAATTTAACCGAATACAAGAGCTTGATCGGGATGCATATAACCTGCTGTGCAGAATGGGTTGTTACCGTTATCAGGATGTGCCGCGTGTGCCGATTGAGGGGTTGTTGTGTTTGTTGTGGGATGTGGCGGAGGGGCAGCGGCGGCGAGTGGTAAAGGCGTTGCAGGATCGATCGCTGGTGGATTGTCAGGATGGGGAGTACTGGTTGCATCCGGTGATCCGAGGGGAGGCGATCGGGAGGTTGAGAATAAGTGAGGATTGGGGAGTTTCTAATCAAGTGGGAGCGGATTATTGGTCTAAAAGCACAAAAGAAGATGAGAGTATAGAAAATGCATTGCGAGCTTTAGAGGCTTATTACCATTACGTAATGATTAATAGCTTAGAGTCAGCGTGTGACGTACTAGTAAGAGAAAAAAGGAATAAATCACTAAAAAGCGCTACTCTCTGTGGTGCTCTTTTTAGATTAGGTTTGTATCATCAAATGGCTTCTATAATTACTCAGATTTTGAATAGTGTGAAATCTAATGAAAAAAGAAGCATACTTTACGACAACCTGGGTGATGTGTATATTGCGATTGGCAATATTAGCGAAGCCTTTAAATGCAACGAAGAATTAGGAAAGATAGGAGATTACTACAGTCTTAGAAGCGTAAAAACAAATTCTCTTATAAGAACAGCTTTGTGTAAAATTAAGCTTTGGGAATTAGAGCAAGCTTTAGAGCTGATTGAGAGGGCTAGAGTTCTAAACAGAAATAGTGAACACGAGTCCATTCCCGAGATGATTCGATTCTACTTCGCAAATTATGAAGGACGGTCAATAATTATTGATTTCTACTTGGCTTTTCTGAAGTCTTCTTTAGATTTTAGCGAATTGAGAAAAGATATCCTACAGTTTGCTGAAGCAACTGAAATCAAGCTACTGACTTCAACCGATCTTATTAGCAGTAGAAATAAAGGATATGGATTTGTTTTACTGGGAGCAACCTATAGAAATTTAGAATGTTTTGATAAGGCTTCACAAATCTACAGTATCGCGCTCTCCTTTGCAAAAGAATCTCACTATATCCAGGTTGAAGCTATGGCTTTAAATGGATTGGCGGAATTAAACCGAAAACAAAAAAATATTGATGAATCTATCAAGCTTCACCTTGATTCACTAGAAATTTTTAGAAGAATCAATTCAAAATGTGAGCTTGCTGATGCACACTATCAAGTAGGAATCACTTATCAATCAATAGGAGATATTGATAAGTGTAACGAAAACTTTCAAGAGGCAATTCGGATATTTACTGAGATGGAAGCACCGAAACAAGTGGAGCGGGTGAGGCGATCGATGAATGGTTTAGGCAGCACGCGCTCAATCGGAGGATGAATCATGAAAGCCTACCATATCAACATTTTTTACAGTGAAGAAGATGGTGGTTATATTGCTGATATTCCAGATCTGAAGTATTGTTCTGCTTTCGGTAATACAGAAGAGGAAGCTTTGTGTGAGGTTTTAACTGCAAAGCAAGCATGGCTAGAAGTTGCAAAAGCAGAAGGCAAGCCTGTTCCTGTTCCGAGGTATCGTCCGGCAATTTACCAGGTAGCTTCTTAAATGAGGAGGATTGAAAGAATGACAGATGGTATCAATCCTCCTAGCAACTATTACATGGAACTGATTACAGATTTTCCCCCTCGCCCCGTTACCAACAATACAGAATTAACCGCCACACAAGAACGGATTAACTCCATCTTAGACAAGCGCAACTTAACCCAAGACGATCGCGATTATCTAAGAGTTTTAGGAATTCTGGTTTACGAGTATGAGGAAGAGCATGAACCTATGCCAAAGCCCTTCTAAAGATGTCGTGGAGACGAAAACCGCCCCCACGACTATCCTTTACGCACAAGCCCGAACCTGACTCACATTGTTCACAGGCACAACCAACAGCCGAATTCCTTGCCGACCCACCACCTTCACCCATTCTCCCGGCTTCACCGTCACCTGGCAGCTAGGACGATAAAACTGAGCCTTCCAGAAGGTTCCCTGGTATTTCACCCATCCGGGCTGGTTAGGCAGGGCTGATCCATTAATCAAAGAAAATAGATACTAGAGAAATCCCCTCGATTGGATTCTCAACTTTATGAGCCTGATTCAGCATCTTCAAACTGTCCGGGATTATCGCACTCAACCGGATTACCCCCTCTGGGTGA
>JBBRCV010000135.1:0-15418 GCA_038204505.1 Elainellales cyanobacterium | reverse complement strand
GCTGCCTTGCAGTGGCTAATAATTCTGTCCAAGCAGGTGCGCCGCCGAGTAACACTGTTTGAAACTGGGATAGTTCCAATGATAAACTTTGCAACAGTCTTTGAAGCTGAGTCGGAACGAGAGACAGAAAAAACTCTGATGGATCGAGGTCAGCGAAATCAAGTTTTTTGAATGAAGAAAGAACAAATTTTCCATGGGTGAGGAGCGATCGCAAGAACTGCATTAAACCGCTGACATGATACAGCGGTAAAACACAATAAGAATTCACTTGCTCAACTTGAAAATACTCATAAAACCCCATTGCTGAAGATAATAATGTTTCATAGGTATGAATGGCAAAGCGAACTCTACCCGACGATCCGCCAGTCGGAATCATAATCCAACCAGGGGTTGCAGGAGGCGAATCTATCTGCAAAAAATTGGGGGGCGTTATTCCCCAGATCAAATCAGGGTTAACTTGCTGAAATACCTGCTGCCACTCTGATTTAGTCCAGCTAGGATTTGCTAAGAATACTGGATAATGGGCGGTAGATGCGGCAATGAAGCTGGCTAAAAAATAGAGCGGATCAATTTCTGAGATGAGGATAGTTGGGTAATTTTTGGGATGCTGAACGATCGCTTGATATCGTTCTTCGGCTAAGCCAATTAGCATTTGGCGATCGATGCCCTTGAGCCAATCATCCTGGCGGCTCTGAAGAGTGACTAAAGGCTCTGCCATAGTTGTTCAAAGTCGAGTTGATTCAAATTATCATTAAACCAATGATTTACTCCAAACCCGATCGCCCTCTCCTTCGTTGGAATCGACGGAATTAAATAATTTTGAATGTAGCGTTGGGCGATCGCGGTTTCAAACACCGATGACCAAACAATATCTATTGCATGGTTCTGACAAAACGATCGCAACCTTGCAGGAGAACCTGCGATCGCGGCTTTCACCACAAAAATGCCGCGCCATCCCAATTCATAGCAGCGTTCAAGTTGCTCAATCGTTGCCACAGATTCATCTAAGGCGATCGGGGTTTGGTACTGGTGGCTGAGCTGTAGCATTGCGTCAAACTGATCGGGCGGTAAGGGCTGCTCTAAAAACTCTACACCGTAGCGATCGCACTTTTGCAACCATAAATTTGCCTCGTTCCAGTTCAAACCGCCGTTGGCATCCAGTCGTAACTGTGTCTGAGCCGGAAAGGCAGTCACGAGTTCTTCAAAAATTGCTAGCTCTTGCTGAATGGGCGCAACGCCGATCTTCCACTTGAAGGTACGCGCACCCTGGTTCCATGATCCCTCGCGGGTATCTCGAATCGCGCGCCAAGCCTGAGTTGCAGCAGATCCAGTGGGTAAGAGGTTGCTGTAGGTTAATTTTTTAGCAGGATCGTGATTCTCAAAGCTTTCCCAAGCCGACTCGAAGCCAAAGCGACAGGCTGAGAGATGAGCGGGAATTTGAGAAATTTTATGGCGATCGATTTCAGTCAGTGATTGGCAGAACTGTAGCGCTTGATCAAAGCTTTCGCTGCCAAATGCCTCAAGGGGTGCAATTTCGCCCCAGCTTGTTTGTTGGCGATCGCTGAGGCGTAAAATAATTCCCTGCCGCACTTTCCACAACCCATGATGCGTTTGAAGGGGCTGCTTAAAAGGGCGCTGATAGCAGCGAAACTCGACCTTCAGCATAGAGAGGCTTTCTAAATACTTTCAAGGGGAACCTCTAGCGCTAGAGCCTCCCCCTTACAAATACCCAACAAAATCACCTAAGAATAGTAATCGGCTTCGGCGGGTGCTTTAGATCTAGACTTCGCCTTATTCGCGCTCTTCTTTAGAGCCTCTAGCCGCGCCTCATATTTTTTCCGCTGCTTCTTTTTCGGCGTTTGTTCAATCAACACCTTTAACGCGCTTCCTAGACTCTTATAGGCATTGGGCAGAGTGTAACCAAAACGAGTGGCGAGGGCGATCGCTTTTTCATCAGCGTCAACTGCTTCACCCAAAGTCTTTTGGTTATTGTTGCGTTGATAGAGGCGATAGCCCGAAACGCCACAAAGTGCCGCTGCCAAAAGCAACAGCAGCCCGTCTTGTACCCAAAGCTCACCCACTGCGCCGCCTAAACCGATCGCCAGCGCCGCCATTTCCCATCCGTCTCTAGGAATCGTGTCGTTTTGGACGCGAGCGACTTCATGCCAAAACATTAGGTTGCGCTGGTCTAGAGCAAGCTGATCCCATTTGACTAAATCGACCTGGACTTCTATTTCATCCTTGCCGATTTCTTCGCTGGTAATCAGGGGCGGGTTTACAGCCGTTGCCGCCTCAATCATGACCCAGCTTTTTAGCTCAGGGGGTAGTAAGGTTTTTAGCCGTCGTAGTTCGCTCAGATCGGATCGAGCTGTAGAAGTGGCGAATGAGGTCATAATCCGGGGGTTGATACGGAGGTTTAATTTAGGAGTATAGCGGTCTTTTTCACTATCTTCTCTATCTTAACTTTTGGTTGAACAGATGGAGCGAACCAAATGGAGTGAACCCATGAGGCAAGACAAGGAGGCTAGGCAATGCTATTACGCTTGCGGGATTCTTTGTAGGAAGTGCCAATATTTTTTAGCCCAGCCCGAATCATTTGTTGTTCGAGGATGGCAAAGAACCGAGCGCGATCGCCCCCCCTCACCACTGCTTGATTATGTGCCTCTGCCAAAGCCACTGGGTAGCCATAGCCCTTTTGCACCTGCGTCAATGTCAGGCTGAGCGCCGAATCTAAGAGCGCTGAATCTTCGGCGACCCATGCCGGAAACTCAACCCGCGCGACTTCAGACCCCATGTGGATGTAGCAGAAATAGACGGCATGGTCGCCATAAACTTCAAGAATTTTGGCAGAGCTTTTCCAAATTAAACTGCGTTGTCCAGGCGCTAGCAGCATCGACCAAAGCGCCGTATCCCGCAGCGGCGAGAAGACTTGGCAAGGCGCTTGGTCGGTCTGCCCCGCACAGTTTGTCGAGCAATCAGGAGCCATAAAGGGACAGGTGTGCAGGCGTAGAAAATTCAGAGCCTCACCGCTTCGAGCAGCGCTGATGTAGCTGACGAGGGGAATACGGGCAGCGCGAAGTTGATCCCAGGCTTGGAGCATAGGGGGCAGGATGCGATCGCGGGCATCGGCAGGCAATGGCTCTAGGAACCAGTGGATGAGGGAGCCATCCACCATGGCTAAGGTGGGGGAATTGGGGATCTGGGATTTTGGATTTAGGGATTTGGGATTTAGGGAGCTTGGATCTGGGAAAGAGGTTTCTGCTAGTTCAGTGCCAATTTCGGCTAATACAACTGCCTCTGAAACCGTGCGTTGATAGCCCATCCATTCTTCAGTACGAATGCCCCACTGTCGGGAAACGTAGAGGTCTTCGGGGCGGTAAAAAACTTCTGGAAGGCTATCTAAAATGGGGTGACGGTTTTGCCCATAGTGGAGGACGACGCGCCCGACGTTGATCAGGTAGCAGTAGGCGATTTCATGGTGGCTGGGCGCAATTTGGGAGCCGTCTGTAGCGATGACGGTGTGGCTGGGGGGCGCGGCGATCAGGTCGATGCGCGTGTCAAGAGGTTCGATGGGTTCAGCGGCGGTAAATCCGAGGCGATCGCGCCAAATTTGTTGCTGGGTAACCAGGTCTGCTTGCCGTTCTTTGGCTTGCTCTAGCAATTGGTGGGCTAAGTCTAAGCGTTGGCGAGTGGCAGCAGCTTCTTGGTTCAAATGTTGACCAATGCCCTGCATTTGGCGAGCGAGTTTCATCAGGTCGAGCATGGGCGACGATCCACTAAATCGTTTGTACTAGTAGCTTACACTGTACTCTGATTCATTGGGTTTGCGATGATGATTGTTTTGTGAAACTGTGGATGTTCAAAATGTAGCTCTTGGGCATGAAGATGGAGCCGTGTCGCAGTCGCCACGCAACCGTAGAGGCGATCGCCCAAAATTGGCATTCCCAATCCTTCCACTGCATGAACTCTAAGCTGATGCGTCCGCCCAGTTACAGGCACAAATTCCACTCGCGTCCCCTGCTCTGTTTCGTCCATGACCCGAAACTTAGTGATGCTAGGCTTTCCGCGCTGCCAATTAACTTGCTGCCGAGGGCGCTCCTGTGGATCTCCCCAGAGAGGGAGTTCAATGATGCCCTGTTTGGTGACAATTGTTCCAGCCAGAACAGCCTCATATTTTTTATAAACTTGCCGCTTTTGAAATTGTTGGGTGATATAGCGATGAGTTTGCTGATCTTTCGCCAGTAATAAAATACCCGATGTTTCTTGGTCGAGGCGATGCACTGGAAAGACTGTTTTGCCTTGTAATCGCAGACGGTTGAGAACACTATCTTGGCGATCGCCATACCGCCCTGGCACCGACAATAATCCAGCAGGTTTATCTACCGCAATCAACCACTGATCTTCGTGGAGTACAGACAATTCAGTTGAGGGTAAACCGGACAGCAAAAAACCCATTAAAGGCTGACAGCGATCGGCACAAGCCCCATAGAATTTCCCTGGTATTTTGTCAGCAGAAGCAGTGCCCCACCAAAATTCAGCCATCGCTATAGGCTTAAGGTGATGGGTAGCAGCGTGGTGCAATAGTTTAGGAGCACAGCAATCTCCCGTTCCTGTTGGCATTCCAGCGGGCATAAGTTGCTGAAGTGTGGCAGATGTACCGAGGAAGTTGAGCAAACGATAGTTTTCATACATTTGGGCTTGGAGCGTTTGCGATCGCTCTTTCCGTTGCCTCTTTAGCTTACGAATTTGAATATCTGCTTGTTCAACAATTCGTTTGAGCGGATGAAGAACTGCGTCTCGTTCACGTTTTAGGTTGCGTCGTTCTATCCCATCCTGCTGACTCTGCTGGTCTAATTGCTGGAGAGCAGGTGAGCTAGAGGCGTTTTGGCGATCGCGTTGCCGTTGTTCTTTCCGTTCTCGATGAATAATCGCTAATGCTTGCAGATGAACCTCAAATTCGTGCACTAAATTTTGATATCTTTCCCGCTCTGAAATCTGTTGTAAGGTAATTATTTCCTGTTTAAGATCTTCTAATACTTCCAAAGTAGCGGCTTCTGAGCTAGCGATTCGATCGCGTCCGGGAATAGGCAAAACCCATCCTTCTACAGTAGATAAACCGTTCAATAAACCTGAAAAAGCCTTAAGAAGCTGCCGTTCACCTGTAGCAGATTCTACTAGCAATACGCCGTACATTTTTCCTTCATGGGCGTATTGCTCATCACAGGCAAGGTGTTGCATTAAGGTGTGAGCGATCGCTTCTACTTCCCGCGTTCGAGGTAGCCGTAAGCGATCGCCATTCTGAGGGCAATCTCCCTCATACCAATAGGTCGGCTCACTGCTAAGAGTACACTCAAGCATTAGGCTGTCGTTTTTGAAACCTGACAAAGAATGCTCTGATTCTGTAGACGGCAAAACCAATTGCTCCAATAACGACGGTAATGGCGATCGCCGGAACCGTGATTGCTAACACCGATAGCAGCACCGCCGCTGCCAACTCCAGCGCCGAAAAAAGTGGATTTGTCAAACCCCCTGAAAATATCGTCGAGGTGCCTCGGAAAACATTCATGATGCCTTTGGTTAGCCCTGCCGTACCGCCGCCCGCCGCCAAAGCCAACGTCCACTTCACCAACGGGTCCATTTCGGGCGCAACGGATGCCGCAAGAATTGTTCCAGTGATAATGGCGGCAGGTGTGGCGAGAATATCGAACAAATGATCCATCCAGGGAATAGAGTAGGCAATGATTTCTAGGACACAGGCGATCGCAAATAGCCCCAACGCTTGGGGATTCTCAATCCAATCAAAATTAGCAGGCAAATCAATATGCCCTAGAACAGAAGCAGCACTCAGAGCCAGAAGCGGCACAAATACTCGAAAGCCAGCAGCAGCGCTTAAACTAATGGCGAGCATCAGTTCGATCAGGGTATCGAAGTTGAGAGCTTGAGGCACAGAAATCTCCTGTTTTTTTGACTGTTGGTTAAACCTTGATCTTCTTCAGTTAAAAACTATCGGTTAAATCTTGATCTTCTTCAATTAAATAAGACCTAATCGTTAGAGTCCCATCAAATTACACAGCTTATAAACTACCCTAGCGCCGACATTGCCATCCCACTCCCCATTTCCCACTTCAGATACATCAAACCCAATTAACTGTCGCCCGCTGTTTACCACTTCGCGGAACAAGCAAAATGTTTGCTCTAGCTCCAGTCCGCCTGGAACGGGAGTGCCTGTGTTGGGGCAAAGTTTGGGGTCTAGTCCATCTACGTCAAAACTCACGTAAACATGTTGGGGAAGCTCGGCAACAATTTGTTTGCATAACTCTAACCAAGTCGTGCCAGCATACAGCTTTTGTTTCAACAGCGGATCGTAATAGGTTGAAACGCGATCGCCCGATTCTCGGATCAGGGTCATTTCATCTTGACAGAGATCTCGAATGCCCACCTGAACAAGTTTGGATACTTGAGGAATCTTCAGCGCATTAAACATAATGGACGCATGGGAATATTGAAATCCCTCATAAGCGTCACGCAAATCAGCATGGGCATCGATATGCAAAATACCAAAGTCTGGATACTGTTCAGCTAATGCCTGAAGATAGCCTAAAGGAACACTGTGATCACCACCAATTACCGCTACTCGTTTGCCTTGCTTTAATGCTGCTTGGGCTTGGTTAAACAGCCATTGGTTAACGGCTTGGCATTCTTGGTTAATGGTGTGGAGGAGTTGAACTAGGGCAGGATGATCTTGAATGCGATCGCCCCTCTCCAAACACTCAATAATTTGCTTTGCATCTTGCCGCACTAACTCACTTTTTTGCTGAATCTCCGCCGGAATCTCTGCCATAAAAATTCCCTGCTTCCAGCCTTCAGGGTTATCAAAATCAAATACATCTAATTGACGAGAAGCCTCTAGAACAATCTGTGGTGCGGCAGCAGTTCCGGCACCATAGGAAACCGTTACTTCCCAGGGCACACCAAAAATAATGATGTTTGCCGATTCGTAATCAAACGGCAATCCCAGCAGGTTACCGTTATCTACCCCAACGGCGCTAGGGTCGTAAGTTTGGAGGATTTCTTCTTTGGTTGCCATGACTAGCCTATGTGAGAACAATTTTTTAGTAGAGCAAACATCCATTATAGAAAATGCCTGCTCTATATTTTTCCCGCTAATTTAAGACAATCTAAAGCTTAACCGTCGTCAAAGTCACTTCTCCATCGTTGTCATCTGCATTAGTATCAAAGAAGAAGGCACAAAGGGTCGCGGGTTCAAACACCTGCAAGTTGAGCGCATCGGCATAGCCATTTAACGTAGACCAAGTTGCCTGTACGGGAACCCTGGTCTTTTGGTTCATCATGCGCCCACCGTAAATCCAAAGCATCACCAGCGGTTCGCTGCTGGTTCCAGAATGGTAGCTAAAGCCGCCGCTCTTGATGCGAATGATGTATGTTCCTGGCTCTAGCGCTTTAGAGGCTGATACTTCGTTTTGAAGCCGTTGCATTTGCTGCGAATCAATAACAAAACAGTTGGCTTTGTTATCAACTTTAAGAGTAGAAATGGTGCAATTCTGCGGCACTGGAACGATCGCCGGATTCATGCCTAAAGCCACCGGAGCCACCGGGGCTACCGGAGCCACCGGAATCATCGGAGCTATCGGAGCCGATTGAATTACCGTTTGCCGATCTGTTGGCGTGACGATCCCCGAGTCAGTAGATTCACTCGTGTCAGGCGATCGTATTGCCGCAACTCCAGCTATCCCAGCGATCCCAGCAGCAGCAACACCTCCAAGGGCAGCCGTACCGATAGACGGCAGCGTCGGTATGTGAACGCGGGGCGATCGCGCTAGTTTCAGCCAACGATTATCGTCGGTGGTGTAGCCCAGTTCGCCAATGTAATCGCGATCGCCTGTTTCTAAGGGAACGGTGAGCTGGAAGGTTTCATTACAGTCAAATAATTTAACGCTGTTGGGAGCTTGGCGCTCCAAATCTACATCCGTTACATCGTAAAGGCGTACCAACTTCTTTTGTCCGCCTTGCTCTTGCAGTGCCGCCTCATGATCAGCGGGGACATCCCATGTGACATCAAGTTGGCGATCGCTTGGAGTCATTGTCATCTGATTGCGCTTCCATCGATCTGCTAAAGCTGCAACGACAGCGGCTCCGGCTACTCCCATCGCGGCAATACCAGCAGCAGGAACTACGCCAAGGTCTTGTTTGGGAACAGTCGGAATCGGATCAGCGATCGCTGCCTTTGGTAGAGAAGGATCAGGAACAGTTTCTCTAGGAGGATTTATGGGAGGATTTATGGGAGGCGTTACACCTGCGACTGGGGATTCAACTGGGCGATCGCGCTTAAATATCCACCAGAGCAATCCACCTAGCAGAGGCAACAACAGCCACCACAGCCATCCCAATCCGTTGTCAGCTCCAGTTGCCGTTACGCCGTCATCCGTTGCAGGTAGCAGTGCCGTGGTGTCACCCGTTGGGCTAGTGGTAACGGATGCGTTAGGAGAAACGATAACGCTGGGCGATACATCAGGGGATGCATTAGCCACAGCCCCAGACGTGACAGCAGCACCAACCACAGCGCCCGTGCCAGCGCCCGTGCCAGCGCCCGTGCCAGTGACTGTAGCGGCTTCAATGGTTTCTCGTCCAGTGGGTGAGGTTGCCAAGCCGAGAAATGCCTGTATGGCTGGGCTAGCGTCTTTGTTATAGATGTACCCACGGGGCTGAGAGTAAGGGTAGCGCGGGTCATTAGGTAGCGTATTGTGCATCGACATAACATGGATGTTAGGCTGATCCAAAGCTTGGCTGGCGATCGCATAGCTAATGCCATCTTTCCCCAGATTCTTCAGCACAGATGCCATGTCGTCTTCGGTCAGCTTGGTTGTATTACTGCCGCTGGCAAACGGCTTAGTTTTGAAGACTTCGTATTTACTTAGAGATAAGCGAGTGTCGTTAGAATCAGGGCGATCGACCACGCGAATTGCTCCAGGTGCACCGCCTATCTCCGACCAATTAGTAATTTCGCCCCGAAAGATCTTGGCAAACTGTGAGTACGAAATATCTCCTCTAAATGGGTTCTCAGGACTAGTAATAATCGCAATTTTTCCACGACCAATGGGGGCTTCTACCAGTCCTTTAGCTTTTTCTTCGGGCGTTAATTGACGACCGATCGCCACTACGTCTATCTTTTTATCTAAAAGTGCTTGCAGTGCTTCCTGGGTTCCAGCCGCCGCCGTTTCAACTTTAGAGCCAGAAAACTGCTGCTCAAAACGTTGCTTTAACGCTTGGTTAATCACCGTCATTGTGCCCGAGCCGTCGAGCTTAACGGTTGTATTGGCAGGTACGGAACTGGGCAAGGGGAAGGCTGGTGCAGTCGCTTGAGCCACAAGCAGGGGCTTTGCTTGCAGCGTTTGAGCGTGCTGCTTCGCAGATACCGCAAGGGTCGCTCGTGAGCTAAACGCTAAGGTTAGCAAAACCGCTGAGAGTTTGAGAACGTTATGACTGTGACGTAAATATTTCATAGCAGGGTTCTTGATGGAATTGATGCTAAGGGGGCGATAACTGAGTCAGGCGATCGAGCTTGAAAAACTCCGTATACCGTTCTCTGATGAAGCTAATTCAAGTTAATATGAACGAACGCGATCGCCTATCAATACATTCAAAAACTGTTCCTAATAGATAAAAATTGCTGCACTAAACGCGAACAACAGACAGGTAAACTTCGCCGTTATTATCAGTTGTATGGGTGTCAAAGAAAAACGCGCAGAGCGTTGCAGATTCTCTGACCTCCAGCGTTAGCACATCATCATAACCATTCAGCGACACCCAGGTTGCACTCACCGGAACGTTCGTCTTTTGGTTAATCACTGATCCCCCATAAATCCAGAGCAATACCAAAGGCTCTCCAGCGCCGTCTGCTTCTCGATAGCTAAACGCGCCGCTCTTAATCTTAACTAAGTTAGTTCCTGGCTCTAGAACCGTAGAAGCAGAAACCTCGCTCTGAAGCCGTTGCATTTGATCGGGACTAAGAACAAAGCAATTATTCTTGCTATTAACCGTTAAATCTGTAACAACACACCCTTCCATATTTCACCTCACTTTAGGTTAAAGACGACAATTTCAAACAGTATAAGACCAATTATCCTCTCAACACAGGCAATTTGTTCGATGAGCTACCTGCTTGCAGTTTAAGGGCGATCGCTTAGTATCGCTTCACATAGTATCATCGCACAAGTAATGTAAAAGGATGCGGGAATCACTTGCAATCAGTACAGTATTATGAATGTATTATGCACGACATAAAACCACTGCGATTCTGAGCATTCGCCTTCATTAAAAATGCTGAAATCCTCTATCTAAGTTCAACGCTTCACGAGGATAAACATCACAGCTATCAGCTAAAACAACAGCACTTTGCCGGGTAATCGTCCCGATAATTGCCGCCTCTTGACCCAATCGTTGTACCAGCATTTGAGCTAGCTCTGGCGCTAGGCACAGCACTAACTCAAAATCTTCGCCGCCATACAATGCCCAGTTCAATGCCTGCGAATCTGAAAGCCAGGTTTTGAAGCACGGCGGCATCGGAATTTGTTGGCGATCGATCTCTGCACCTACCCCACTTGCCCGACAAATCTGCAACACTGCATCCGCCAATCCATCGCTACTATCCATTCCCGCAATTCGGACGGACGACTCGGTAGCCTGCGTTAACTTTTCAGATAACAAAATTTCTTCAATGCCAGCCAAAACATTAATGTCAGCCAAAACATCCAACCGGGGCACAGGATATTGATGCTTCTTAATCAACATCTGGCGATCGCTCTCTGCCAACTCATTCCCTTGCTCAGGATGCAACAAAAGCTCCAACCCTGCCCTCGATGCCCCATGGTATCCAGTCACGACAATGGCATCCCCAGGCTGCGCCGCATTCCGTCGAATCGCCCGATCGGGAAAGACTTGTCCAAACGCCGCGATCGCCACCGTCACCGCTCCCGCTCGACAAATATCTCCGCCCACGATTGGCGTATTGTACTTTCCCAAACAAGCCGTCAGCCCTTGATAAAGTTGCTCTACCCAAGAAACTTTGACTGAACCCGGCAAGCTCAATCCCACCGTCACCCCCAAAGGCGTTGCACCCATTGCCGCCAAGTCCGACAAGTTAGCAGCAGCAGCCCGCCAACCCACAGCCGCAGCAGGCGTGGTGCGATCGCTGAAATGCACCCCGTCTACCAACAAGTCTGTCGTCACTACTATTGATTGACCGGGGGCGATCGGCATCAACGCCCCATCATCCCCTACTACATTCGCGCAAAAAGGCAGAAGCCGCGACAGCAACCCCTGCTCCCCTAAATCTTCAACCCGCTCTTCACTCATAGCGCCCTTTTCTTATAGCGCTACGATTCAGGCTGCACCAGATTTTCTGCGCCCTCAATTACCTTGGCAGAAATAATCTTGTCACCCTGCTTTAATTCTCTCAACACGTCATTGTTTTCAGTCACATAGCCAAATACTGCATAGCGACCGTCCATCAAGTTTCGTCCAGCAGGCGTTAATTCTGCTGAAAATAGGAAGAAGAAAAACTGAGAAGAACCGCCATCGACATTATCGGCAGGACGTGCCATTCCTAAAGCGCCGTAAGACGAAAAAGGCAAAGCGGGCATAGCAGTGTAAAGTCCAGCATCTTCTAACGTAGTGCCGTAGATGGGCTTGCTGTCTCCATCCACCATCACTTCTATGGGAATTGTGCGATATTCCTTTGTCTTGGGATCAGTAAAGCCATCCTCCTTTCCCGGAGGATCGCCAATTTGCAGGACATAGAAATCTTCGGCTCGTGTGAACTCCAGCCCGTCATAGAAGCCTCGCTGCACCAAGTCCACAAAATTCCCTGCTGTCACCGGAGCATTGTATCCATCCACTACTAGCGTCATCGTGCCTTTGGTCGTTTCGATCGCCACCGTTGCTCGACCCTTTAGCTGGGGCAAGTTGCTGTATTGCTCAGGCACTTCAAAGGGAAACTTCGTCACCATCAGTTCTTCAAGCTCACCGACGCGATTTAACAGCGCCGATCGCTTCGTCCAAATGGCATCCTTATCCTTAGCTTCCACATCAGCGCGCATCGCCTCAACGCCCGATCGCAGCTCAGCCAATAGCTCCTCAGCACGAGGCTTCTTATCTTCAGGAATGCTTGCTAATAGCTCTGTCTGCTGTCGCTCCAAAACCTTCTTCGCCGTATCTAAATTACGATTCAGTGCAGCCAGCCGCCGCGCTCTGATCGCATCTGTCATCCGCTCCAGGCTGGTTTGCAGTTCCCGCACAGGCTTATTGTCAATGGGCAAAGAATAGCGCAACAGCGCCTTACCATCCGTAACAGCGTTGCCAGGAGGCAAAGAAGCTAGCAGACTGGCAGCCGCCGGACGAGTCCAGATCCCGCTACCACTCAGCAGCAGCATCGCCAACAGCGAAACTAGCAAACCATTTCGGAGCGCAGCCACAAGCCGCAGCCCAATTGAGGATATTCCTGAGTTGGTAGGAGTTCTAGTCATGGAGTCACACAAAATAGCTCGGTAAAAATATTGTCCCACAACACGGTAGAGGCACTGCTCCAACCCCAAATCTATACAAAGTAATATTGAGACGTGATCGATACGCACCGAGAGCGGTAAAATAAATTGCCGCAATGTTTTCCCAGAAACAGCAGGATTCATGATTTCTAGCAACGATTTTCGTCCCGGTGTCAGTATTGAGATTGATGGTGCAGTTTGGAAGGTGGTGGAGTTTCTTCACGTCAAGCCTGGTAAAGGCTCTGCCTTCGTGCGTACCAAGTTAAAAAATGCCCAAACGGGAAGCGTCATTGAACGTACTTTCCGTGCAGGTGAAAGCTTGCCGCAAGCCACTCTTGAAAAAAGCGTGATGCAGCATACCTATAAAGAAGGGGATGAGTTGGTCTTTATGGATATGGAGACCTATGACGAAGGTCGTCTGACGGCGGCTCAGATTGGTTCTGGCGTTAAATACCTGAAAGAAGGCATGGAAGTCAACGTCGTCAAGTGGGGCGCTCAGGTGATGGAAGTAGAACTTCCTAACACAGTGGTACTGGAAATCACCCAAACCGATCCAGGGGTCAAAGGCGATACTGCCACAGGTGGCACAAAGCCCGCGATCGTCGAGACAGGCGCTCAAGTCATGGTGCCTCTCTTCCTGACTATTGGAGAACGGATTAAAATCGATACCCGCACCGACTCTTATCTGGGTCGGGAAACCAGCTAGCAGTCTTGGGTTAAACCCACTGCTGAGAAACGTATAGGATACCCAGGTTAGATAAAATTGTGGAACTAGATTTTAACGGACTCCGAGAACTACTGGCGGCAATTAATCAGACAGATGTCTCAGAGTTCATCTTGAAGAAGGGTGATTTTGAGCTGGTTGTCCGCAAAGGAGGACTGGTATCCTATTCTCCACCCCCTGGCTCTCTGCTTCACGAACCGTCATCAGCAGCAACGGAGCCTTCACCTCCTGTGGCACTGCCCCCGCCCCCTGTTGCACCGCAGCCGCTTGCCGCTTCACCATTGGCTGATAAATTAGCTGAGGTTACTTCTCCCATGGTTGGCACGTTTTACAGTGCGCCAGGACCCGATGAACCTGCTTTTGTGCGAGTGGGCGATCGCATTCGCCTCGGTCAAACCGTCTGCATCATCGAAGCCATGAAGCTGATGAATGAGTTGGAAGCTGAAGTAGTGGGCGAGGTTGTTGAGATTTTGACCCAGAATGGTGAGCCTGTAGAGTATGGACAGGTGTTGATGCGAGTAAAGTCGGTCTGAATCTCTTGAGTCGCCCACAAATTCTGCCCCAATCGTTATCATAGAAACTCCAAATATAGAGCAAGGCTAATCTGGAGGAACTCTGTCAGTCTATACTCGTCCTCTCGCTCGATTAATTGAGCAACTGCAACACCTGCCTGGTGTGGGTCCTAAAACCGCACAAAGGCTGGCTTTGCACATTCTGCGGCGACCTGAAGCCGAAGTCGCAGCCCTCGCCCAAGCCCTGATTGAAGCCAAACAGCAAGTCGGTATGTGTTCCGTCTGCTTCCACCTCTCCGCTGAACCCGTCTGCGATATTTGCCGATCGCCCAGCCGGGATTCCTCTACGATCTGCGTCGTCAGCGACTCCCGCGATGTGATTGCCCTCGAAAGAACCCGTGAATATCCAGGTAAGTACCACGTTCTCGGCGGTCTCATCTCACCGATGGACGGCATCGGACCTGACCAACTCAACATTACTCCCCTGATCCGCCGAGTGAGCCAGCAAGGGATCAAAGAAGTAATTATGGCGATCAGTCCTAGCGTTGAAGGCGAAACTACGACGCTGTATGTTGGACAACTAATCAAACCCTTCACCAAAGTTACCCGCATCGCCTTTGGTTTACCTATGGGTGGTGATTTGGAATATGCCGATGAAGTTACTCTAGCCCGTGCCCTAGAAGGTCGCCGCGAACTATAGCCGCAATAAGAGAATTTATAGAAAACGGAAAGAAGTCATAGGAAGCGCTCGCCTAATATTGCACCAACTGTCCTTCCCCCTTGAAAAATTGCCGATTTATCCCGCCAACCACCAAAATCGTCGTTACTAAAGTCCCGATCGCCAACATAAACAAAATCAAAATCTGATATCCTGCCGCCACTAAAGGACTCGCTCCACCCAGCACCTGCCCCGTAAAAATCCCTGGCAGCGTCACTACTCCCACCACCAGCATTGTGTTAATCGTCGGGATCAACCCTGCCTTAATCGCATCCCGTTGATATTGTGTGGTTGCCTGTTGCGGCGTTGCCCCTAAGCTCAAATGCGTCTCAATCTCCAACTGACTACTATTAAGCGTACTGACAAAGCGATCGCCCGCGATCGCCGCCGCATTCATAGTATTTCCCAACAAGATGCCCGCCAACGGAATCAAATTTTGTGGCTCATACCAAGGGTCAGGGCGTAAAACCAGCAGATTAACATATCCCACAGTCAAAGCCGTACTTAGCAAAAGCGACCCGCCCACAATAGGCATTAAATGAGGAATTTTTCTGCTAATCCGGTTGCGGGCAACCACTGTCGCAATCGTTAACATCACCGCTACGACTGCCAACACCAAAAAAGGATCGCGGAAGGCAAAGACAGCCTCAAGCAAATAACCTACCACTAAAAGCTGGAGAATGCTGCGACCCGTGGCGATCGCCAAACTTCCTTCCAGTCCTAGCTTTTGCCATGCAGAGAGCGCGATCGCCAACACCATTAACCCTAGTGCCCCACCTATTTGAACCGCATCAATTTCAATTCCCGCCATAGCTGCCCTTTTAACTCCTATTAAGAAACCAAATACGAATCATCCCTACTTAACCATTAATCGCCATCAATTCAAGAGACAATGGAAATCAGG
>JBBRCV010000134.1:0-15480 GCA_038204505.1 Elainellales cyanobacterium | reverse complement strand
TCCTGCTTGCCAGACTGGCAGCGCATAAGGGGCGCAGCCTAAAGCACGAATAAAGATTTTGGCTTGCATGACCTCCGTGAGATCAGGTTCGATCTCACACCCAATGCTGTCGAGGTCAACAATGTTGGTCAGTAGGCATTCAATGGCGTAGGTTCTAGCAGTTACCATTGGGAAATCTCCTTGAGGATTTGAAAGTTCTTCGAGGGATGGATCAGTGTTAAATCTTGCTGGATGGGGCACTGACCCCACCCGATGAGGTTTTTATCCGCCGTTTAGCAAGCGCTGGGAACTGGCAGGCAGGGCAAACAGGTTATCCCAAGTGGCATCATCATCTGGGTACGCCCACGGGCTGTTTCTCGCCTGAACCTTTGCGGCGGCAGCACTCATAATGTCGGCTTCTAATACTCCT
Organism: Elainellales cyanobacterium; assembly: GCA_038204505.1. Taxonomy (GTDB): domain Bacteria; phylum Cyanobacteriota; class Cyanobacteriia; order Elainellales; family Elainellaceae; genus Timaviella. Next base: position 15,071 of record JBBRCV010000134.1, on the reverse strand, counting down.
GGATCGCTCAAGTAGGCGATCGCGTCACTCACCTTGTCTACTACTAGATTGCGCTCCGCTTGCTTCCGTTGCACGTAGGCGGCGGCATTCTGCAATCCTGCGGACTGTAGGGCGCTCATTGCCTCGTGAGACGTAGCAGACAGAGCGATCGCCTCTTCCCGTGCAGTCGGAATAGCGGTCGATGTAGCCGTAGGATGTAGCGTGGGTTCCGGCTGGGAAGTAGTGGGGCGATCGCTCTTCGTCTTCGGGGTGAAGCCTTGGGGTTTGCTGAATCCAGGCGCGTTTTTGATGTTATTGGAAGTCATGGCATTTGTCCTTTTTTAAGTTCAGTGGGCTTGCTAATTTCGGTCTGGTGAACTTGCTAATTTCAGCGGGCTTGTCCTTGGTCGCTCCATTTTGAGAAGGCGATGTCTAGTCTGTTGTATTGATTAAGCAGCGATCGGAACCGTAGGAGTTCGGCACGATCGGTTTCATCGTAGAAATGCTTGCGTCCTTCTCCGTTGCTGAGTCCTAGGGCTTTCACCCATCTAGTGAACTGAGTCTTTCCTAGTCCCAGTTCCCATTGCAACTCTGTAGGGCGGTAAGTCCGATCGTGGTCAACCGTTCTCCATGCGGTCACTGTCTTCTCCTCATGTTTGTCGTGATACCGTTTCGCCTTGTCCAGTGAACTTAGTAGGTTCACCAAGCGCTTGAAACCCTTATGGTTCAACGAACTGTTTGCTAAGTTCAGTGAACCAAGCAAGTTCACCGTAGTGAACTTGCTTGGTTCACTGCCTACTATGAAGTAGTATAGTCCATATTTAGTGAAAGTAGTACTACTTAAGTTAAAATTCTCACTACCAGTCAAAATGGAGCGTATTAAATGCTGGAAAAACAAGAGTTAGAGCTAATGGCGACAGACAAGGCGCGAGTCTCAACATATATAGACCAAGACCTTTACGACAAGGTGAAGAAGCTTGCCGATGCTGAGGACCGTAGCGTCAGTAACTTCATGGAGCGGGTTCTTAAGGAAGTTGTCGCCAAGGCAGAGCAGGACGGGCGGGTGAAGGAGATCGATAATGCCAGAGAGTAAGTCATCCAAGAAGATCCAAGTCACCGTCAAAGTTTCGACTGAGTTGAGTGCCATAGCGGAACAACTTGCCCAGTTGCCGGGGGACTCTGTGGCAGAGATTTACCGATCGGCACTAAAAAAAGGATTGTCAGCCCTAGTTGAAGAAGATGGGAAATTCCGCGTCCACTTCAAAGTGGTCAAAGGATTGGCAGCAATCAATCTTGATCCTGTTGCCAGAACGGTCGGACTATCTAATGGCAATGACTTAATAGAAGCGATCGCCTGTGGGGAAGTGAAAGTCAGTCGATGAAATTGACATGATCGAAGACCTGCTAAGACATGGACTGGCAGCCAAAGCAATGCTTACAGAAGAGGGCAATCAATTACTCAGATTCAACCCGTAGAGTTGACTCAATCCTTGATGACGTAAAATCAGAGGAAGAAATGAAGACTAACCCCGATTGCCCTACACCTAGCTCCAAACAAACAACAAACCATGAGTGAATCCATCAAAGCCACCCGCGCCACCGTTACCCTCGGTTCCCTGATCATTGATGAGTTTATGTTGCCTAATGGTGAGTATCGGATGAGTCAAACCCAGGCAGCAGAATGTATTGGAAAAGCCAGACAAGGCATGTTGGATTTTTTGAAAACAAAAGCCTTCAACCGCTGACTGGGTGAGGCTGGAGGCATGTCGAGAATTTCTCGATCGATAACTGAAACTTTCGTTGTAGAGATTGGTGATCAGGGCAGTAAAGGTGAAACTCGCATCGTGGGTCTCCCTCTAATGATCGTGTTTATCTATTGGGCATGGGAAAGTTTTAGGGGTAATAAACAGGCACTCAGCTTGATCATTGCATTGGGAACTGAAACCATAGAACGACACTTTGATCGCGCCTTTGGCATTACTCGTTCTGAAGACGACTGGGATCGGCGGATGAGCGATAGCATTATCTTCCAACTTGAAATGATTCTTAGCAGCGCAATAGACTGACAAGGGCAAGTATTCTAGTATTGCCCATTGCACTGAGGAGGTAGGTAGTGAATGACGATTTTGGTTAAACAGATTGGCTAAGCTCTGTCTGAATCAGGTAACTGGCTTAGACAAGTTAGCTTAGTGATTCAAGAACTTCACTAGCTTTAGCTGTCGGAATGCTAAAAAAATTCACGTTACTCCAGACGTGATAATATCATCCGATTCGTGTATTAAAGGAAATTCGTGAGTGGAGTACAATCGCCTCTTAGCTGGGATTAGCTACATCAATAGCTTCAGCCAAATTGCTGTAGCTCGTGCGGTTAATCAAACTCTCACGCTCCGTAACTGGCTGATTGGTGCTTACATCATTGAATATGAGCAAGATGGAGTCGATCGCGCTACCTACGCTACCCAACTAATCGAAATCTTAGCGAAAGACTTAAAGAAGCAAGGAGTTACAGGCGTTGCTGCCAGCAACTTAAGAAATTTTCGGCAGTTTGCTCTTGTCTATCCTCACCTGGCTCAAGATACTATCTTGCCCAGATTATTATCATTTGCTAGACTCTCACCCACTGAGATTCACCAGACGGTGTCTGGTGAATTAAGATCAGACGTTACTGAAGGAACTGCTGACACAATTGAGATTTCCTTTATAGATCTTCTACTGTTTCCATCTTTGCAAGGTCGCGCTCAAGACAAACCTCCATTGCCGTGGCAAGATGCAGAGTACTATCAGAGACTCTTTGCCACCCTATCCTGGTCGCATCTGATAGAACTTTGTCGGATCAGCGATCGCCTTAAGCGAACATTTTATGAATTGGAAGCAGTAAAAAGCAACTGGTCACTTCGTGAAATGAAGCGTCAGATGAACAACATGCTTTATGAACGAGTTGGATTGTCTAAAGATAAAGCAGCAGTTCTCACCCTGACCCAACAAGGGCAATTAATTGATACCCCACAGACCCTCATCCGCGATCCATACATTTTGGAATTTTTAGGATTAGCAGAACGTCCTGCTTATAGCGAAAATGATCTAGAGCAAGCTTTAATTGACCATCTTCAGGAATTTATGCAGGAGCTAGGTCGAGATTTCTGCTTTGTTGAGCGGCAGTTTCGTATGACGGTTGAGAGCGAACATCATTTTTTAGATCTCTTGTTTTATCATCGTTCACTTCAATGCCTAATTGCGATCGATCTTAAGCTCGGAAAGTTTAAGCATGACTATGCTGGGCAGATGAATTTTTATCTCAATTACCTGCGAGAGAACGTCGCTTACCCACACGAAAACCCTCCAGTTGGTATTATTCTATGTGCCGAGCGAGATGCTGAAACTGTCAGGTATGCGACTACAGGGTTAGATAATCAACTATTTGTCTCTCGCTATCTCATTGCTCTTCCCTCGGAAGAAACGCTCAAACAATGGTTACGGGAAGAACAAGAGCGATTGGGTCATACGAAAACACAGCCGTAAGAATTACAAAGTCAATCAAGTCATCGCCTTCTCTAGCGGTAGGTAGAGAAAAAAGATTTAACTTGCACTAAAACTAAATGTACTTTCTAGAAGCTCAAATGCTTTCCAAGTAAGAGGTTCAACGCATCATACTAAGAGCATTTAATTATAGTTGCTGGAAGTGCAAGCGATTATTTATTGAGGTACCCTAGCTACTTCACAAAGAATCAGGGGGTACTGCTGGAACGAAAAGGTTTGCCATCGCTAGTGCTTCCATTTCCTCATTATCTAGTAGTGAATTAAAAAATCTAGTAGTGAATTAAAAACTCGAAGATATCTCCGCAACTTAATTACATGGACATCACCTGCTTCTTCAGCACAAGTCTCTAAGAGTTATACAGTACAATTCTGGCTATCTGTGACCATTTATGACCACTACTCAGTGTTGCTATGAAAACTAACCCGTCAGGAGCGAGTCAATCCAACCCTGAAGATACCGTCGTACTTGAGACAACGGCTCAGCTAACCTCTATTCAAGCAGTACCCGTGCCTGATGATGGAAGCGTAGCTCCGCCATCTGCACGTCCTGGTCGTCCCCATACCTTCAAACGCCCATCAACTAGCCCTAATTTGTTTCCAGATGGCGCAACGGAGCGAATGGCATCCAATCGCTTAATTTGGGAAGGCTGCAACATTTTGACACAGGGCGAAAACGTGGGTTGGGTGCAAACCGAGGATGGTTCCCCCTATTACGAAAGTTTAGTTGCTAAAGGAAAGGGCTTCGTTTCTTTTTGGTTGACCAATGACCTCTTTGCGAAGCATCCCGCTGTCCTGGAAGGGGAAGCGGCGATCGCCCTGATTGAGCAATTCGATATTCGGGCTGCCTGTATCCATCTGATTTATGCTGCCCATGCTACCCAGCTAGAGCGCCCTTGGGAGCAGTCCTTCGTCCTCAGCGATACCCAGCTTGAGCGCTATCTGGGACTGGATCAAAATAAGAAGTTGAACAAACAACAGAAGTTACACCTGATGTTAGAGCTTGCCAAGCAGCCTTGTCGATTGTTGGTCTATGTTTCCTGGCCAGAGCAAGGCAAAGTGCCCATGTTCACCGTCAGTCGCACCTGGTTATGGGAAATTGCAGAACCTATGCTGCACTTTCAAGATTGCCTTCAAGATGAAGACGGCAATCCAGTGGGTCAAAAACAACTGGTTGGTTTTACGCTTAAAATACGCTGTGGCAATTGGGCTGAACATTTTCTCAATCAAGAGAAACTGCAAGATAAAGCAGGCTACTACGAGTACGGCATCCTCTCGAAGGAGCTGCTACATGACCTGATGAGCACTTGGCATCACCATGAGGGAGCTGCTCGCCTAATGACTTGGCTTTTGTTCAAAACAAAGGTCAACCGCCATAGTCCGCTCATCGTCGAAACTCTGATGAAGGTTGCTTTTGGCGAGGATCTGGTACAAGCAGCACGCGAATCTTCTAAAGAACGCAAGCGTGTCGTTCGCCTTTGGCTAACCTCAATCAAAGCACTCTTAGAAAAAGGATGGCGAATTGAAATCGATCGCGAAACCTATCCCGCTCAATATTGGGTTGAATCGCCTAATGACCAAGCGATCGCTGAGATTCCTGATGATCCTGAAGAAGCCGTCGAATTCTGGGCTAAAGATGCTCAAGCTGCTCCAGGAAGCCGCATTACAGACACTCGAAAGCGGTTACGAGGAAGCTTCGACCAGTTGCTAAACGGGCGCTTATGGATACAACCGCCCCTAGCCATTGCAGAAAAGCTCGATGCGATCGCTGAATATCGCAGAGCACTCTCTAAAGATCCTGAACCTCAAGAACCGATGGTAAACACCGTTGTCCAAACTCGTAAAGTGAAGCGATCATGCAATGGGAATCAACCGACTTTGCCTCAATCCACTATCGAATCAGGCGAGCAGCTCAAGCTGTTTCGTCTAGCTCAAGGCTGGAGCCAAAGCGTTCTTGCAGCAAAAATTGAACGCAGCGTCAGTTGGGTCAAAATGGTTGAAAGTGGAAAGCGGAGAGTTCAACCTGAAGATCGAAGTAAGTTGCTCAGTTGCGCGACTTCAGACTGTAACTAAGCCCATTCTCCCCACTTCACACTAAAGTCACAACGAATTAATTGATTCCTAAAACTTCCCCCATCTATCCTCATAGTCACAGTAAGAGATCTCTTTAATTCTCCTCACCCTTACCAAAAGTCACAAATTTGACCTGTTTAAGCTTGTGTGCGTGTGAAATACCCCTCACCCTTTCCTAAAGTCACTAGTTTTAAAATTTGTGTCCAAAAAAAACACCGTTCACTCTTACCAGAGGTCACAGTAAATCCCCTCACCTTTCCCTAAAGTCACAATATGACTACTCGAAGTGTTGTGTTTAATAGAAACCCCTCTCACCCTTGCCAAAGGTCACAAAAAACACAAAACTCCCCTCACCTATACTAATCGTCACAATCCTCAGTCACAACCCACCCTCTAAATTCCTTTCACCATGCCCAATAGTCACAGATCTTGGTTTAACCTCCCTCACATGTCTCAAACGTCACAGAGGGAGCTAAAACCTCTAAATGTAGGCTGTGCTTGAGTGTTGACTATTTTCACAACTTTAAGAACTCCCCTGACCTATCCCTTAAACCCCCCTCACTTAGGCTAAAAATACTGCTCACTCGTACTTTAAGTCACAAAATAATTCTTGTATCCCTTATCCCATAAGCATCCTAGAAACGGTCACAAATGCTGATCATTATGATCAGTTTGATCGTGACATCGCTCCAAGAAGAATTTGTGACTACTGTTACTCTGAGGCGACAAAATTATCCTTTTGTGATGCAATTTTGTCCTGTTAATTCAGGAGTTCCCATTTATCTCTAGGAGGACGCCCTATGTGTCAAAAAACCTAAAAGCCTTCACTGTCAAAAGTCACTAGCGAAGGCTTTATAGGGTCACCAAGGTTCTGGTGAGCGAGTCTTTGTCGTACTACGGCTCCTGGCAAAACCACTTTTTTGAAGAAGGGATACCTAACCTAAGCTTGGCGGCACGGAATTAGGTAGCTCATAGAGTCGTGTATCTATCTTAGCAAGACTTTGATCAGGAGTATAGATTCCCTCTATACATTGATCAAGTCGAAAAATTTTGTTAGACGCATGACTCTCAATCCCTTGTATGACAAGGTTTGAGGAGAGTTTTAGTTGGGGTATTGCTTGTATCTCCCAAAATAAACAAATTCTTCTTACTCCTTCTAATCAATTGGTAGAGAGAGTTATTTTGAACCACGATCGCTTCTCAATAGAATCGCATTACTTCAACGCTTCGTTAGCCCTAGCAAACCTTGGCTAAGGAGAAAACTCTCTCTGCCTTACTTATTTGTAAGGAACAGAGAAATGTCAGTCCAGTCATCTTTCAAGACGCGTCGTTCATTCATCAAAGGATTTATAACAGCCCGACCGCAAACATTCCCCGTTGTTGTCCCAGCTAAACCCACAACACTAGAAGCCTTTACAGCAGAAATTAAACTGGAGTGTGTTGAAGGATCAGCGATCGCTCCTCAACTGTTTGATCAGACCATCCAAATTACCCCCGACCTCATAGTGAGCCTAGCGGGTGAAGTCACGGCTCCAATTCATGAAGCCCTTGGCTGGAACTACACTCGCTTTGGGCAACAATCTCGTCCTACATTTTTTGCTGCTCTCTTAATGAACGAAGATGGCAGTTGCTGGCAGGCCAAGCTAAGTTACCCCCTCTGGGATGGCAAAAAGTCTAGTTATCGTAAGTATGAAACTCCCGTTAAAAACGGCTCTAGAGCCTATTTGCCTGAAGTTCCTCTGCACATCCGGCGTAAAATTGCTCTGCGTCACCACATTGTTGATCCAACCTTTGCACCAAATCGTTCTGCTCGAACTCATGGCATTCAAATGATGCCTTTTTGGGATTGGATCGAGCAGCATCCTGAAGTTCCAATGGTTCCAACTGAGGGGGGGAAAAAGGCACTTTCTTTGTTGACTCAAGGCTATGTCCCTCTAGCTCTCTACGGAGTCAATGGTGGCTATCGCAGCAAGGACGCACTCGGCAACCCCATCGACCCCTATTTGATTCCAGATGTGACTCGCTTTGCGGTTCTGGGACGACTGTTTATCTTGGCATTCGATCAAGATGCAAAGGAGACCACTCGACACAAAGTCCATGTCGCCTTAGTTCGTTTTGGTAAGCTCCTCAAAACAGCTACAGAGCTTGATCCCCTCATTGCCACTTGGGATGAGCACCAGGGTAAAGGGGTTGATGATCTGATTGTCAATCAAGGGGTTGATGCTTGGTGCAATGCCTGTAAAGAAGCAATGCCTTTAGAGCATTGGCAAATCTGGCAGCGGTTAGAGCATCGTCTCACCTACCCCATTAACTTACGTCTAACAACTCATGATCTTTCCACAGTGCAGCTAGAGAGCCTACCGGATGAAGGCATCTTGGCGATCGCCTCTGCCAAGGGCACTGGCAAAACTAAGTTTATTGCTCAGACCATTCAATCCACAGCATCTGTATTAGGCGCAGGGCATCGTGTAGCACTGATGCGTAACTTATGTGAACGATTGAAATTGGATTATCGAGGTGATCTGGATAAAGTGAATGGGCAATTTATTAACCAGGCAGGCTACTCATTGCGAATTGGCTTTTGTGTCGATAGCTTACTGGCGATTGATCCACAGAAGTTTCAAGGCTGTGACTTAATCATTGATGAATTAGTGCAGGTCTTACGTCATTTAATCACTAGCTCCACCTGTGCTAAAGATGGCAAGCGTCCCGTGCTGTTAGCTCGATTCAAAGAATTGATACGGGTGGCGCGTCGAGTCATTATTGCCGACGCTGACTTGGATAATGCCTCATTGCACTATTTAAGAGAACTTCGAGGTCAAGCAGATCAGCTCTTCCTCATCCGTAATGACTATCAACCCAAAAGCTATGATGTTTCATTCCTCGATTGCCCTAATCACTCCATCATTACCGCTCGGTTACTGGCAAATGTTGGACAATTACCTGCTGGGCAGGTATTGCTAGTCGCCACAGACTCAAAACGCACTAGCAAGGTTCTTGCCCGACAAATTCAGAAACAATATCCTGACCGCCGCGTCTTACTGATTAATTCCGAAACTAGCGGATGTGAGGCAGAGCGGGCGTTCATCGAGAATCCTGATGCTGTTCTAGGGTACGGAGATTATGACGTTGTTGTTGTTTCACCTTCTATGGCGACTGGGGTAAGCATCGAGTCTCAGGGGATTATTGCTAAGGTCTACGGCATTTTTAGTGGCGTCAGTTCCACCGATGCTGATATGGCGCAGGCATTGGATCGGGTGCGAGAACCTGTGCCACGAGTCGTTTGGTGTGCTGAGCAGGGGCGCAACTATTCAGCCGTCAGCCGTTCGACCAACTCTATGGAACTCAAACGCCATCTCCAAGAACAAACGAGCGCTACAGTTCAATTGATTCGCTCTAGCTTAAATGCCATTGCTACAGAGGCGATCGCCCAATATGATTGGCAATCTGATCCGCATATCAACTTCTGGTCACAGATCAGCGCTGAACAAAACCGTGCTATGAGTCAGTTGAGGACAGCCCTTCTAGTCCGCCTTAAATTTGAAGGTAAGCAAGTTCAGGTTGAAATGGCTCAGTCTAATGCCATTATTCAAGAAAAGCTCAAGGTGACTCGTGGCGAAATCACCCAGTTCGATGCTGAAGCAATCGTCACTGCAGCAAGCCTAACTAGTGCTGAGGTGCTGCAACTCGAACAAAAAGAAGTCCTTAATCCTGAAGACTCCAAGGCGATCGCCCGCTACTACTTCTGTGACTTTTATGGAATAGATCCCAAAACTCTCACCATTGAACAGGTAATTGATGACAAAAACGGCAGACGACGTGGGGAATTGCTCAACCTGGAGACTCAGCTATTTCCTGGCTTAGCCGCTGACCGCACCGCTAGAGCTTTAGAGCGACAAGCAGCCTGGAATCAAGGGTTATGTCCATGGGATATCTCCCAAGCAGAACTGCGCCGAGTACTCAGAGAAAAGTTGCGGCTCAACGATTTTCTAGATCCTGATAAAGAGTGGACTGAAGTAGACTTAGAAGCCCATGCCACTGAAGCGCGCAATCATGCGACCCTAATTAAACAACTTTGCAACTTCACCATTTCTAACACCCTAAGAGCTAACGGTAAACCAAAAATATCTGATACCCAAATCGTTCATCAATTGCTCAGCCAGATGGGAGTAAAGGTGAAACTATCTTGGCGAGGTTCAGGAGAAAATAAACATCGCGTTTATCAGTTAGATAGCGATCGCTGGCAGCAAACGATGGCAATTCTCAATCAGAGGCAGATGCGCCGAGAAACCGACAGCCAAAAAGAGCCTGAGCCATCTGAAGGATCACCCCAAGCTGTTTTAAAGGATTTAGAACCAACGGGTGATCCTCTATATAACGATCCAGCAATCCAACAATGGCTTACCCCAGAAGGATTAGAGGATATTCGACAACTTTGGGAGACAGCCGATAGCTCAGAAGCGATCGAGTGGCTCAACCAGACGATTCCTCCAGTAGTTTTGCAAAGGGCGCTCTATTCTCACGATTAGGCAAGAACGGCTTGAGAATCAGTAATCTTACAACCCTCTGAGTAATGCATTTTTGCATGGTCTAGTTTTCTGTACGGTAAAAATATAAACCATACAGAAAATCTAACTTCAAAAATTTATAGGGCTGGGAAGAGCATCTAGAAACTTTGGGAAGCTTGCTCGATGGGCAAATACCGGACTGGATAGAATCCATCAGCTAAGAATTGCAGTACTCTGAAAACTAGCTTCGATATATTTTTAATCGTATCAAGATGAATCCAGTTCTTCTTTTAGCGATATGGTATAACGTTATGCCATGTTCCATTGTAGCGATCGTATTATCTGCGCAATACGCCAACAGTCCTTATGAGCGCGATCGCTCGCCAGCACCAATGAAAACCGTGACGATTTACAAGTCAGATATTGAAACTGTTTTAGAGGGATGGCATAACGTTATGCCATCCCTCTAAAAAGCAGCCTGGGAAACATAAAAAATATCCTGGCATAACGTTATGCCAAATTGTCAAAGGGGATCGCAATGCAGAAGGCAAAACGGCAAGTTCGCCTGGGGATTATGAGTAACGCGGGTGGCACTGGAAAAACAACGTTGGCAGTGCATCTTGCTTACGCTCTATGTCTAAAAGGGTATACAGCAACCATCATTGAGCTAGATCCTCAAGGATCACTCAAAGTTTTTTGTGGGCTTAATCGTCCAGATCCAAAACGAAACTTGATTTCTGTGCTTGATCGGAGCTTCTCAGGAGAATACCCTTTGATTCCGGTTTGGCAAGATCATGTAGCAGGTCTAAATGTTGTCCAAGCAGGAGATCCGTTATATGAATACATTCATGAAATTGAGAAGAATCCTCGGGCAGCCTATCTCCTGAAAGATCGCTTAGATGACTTTCATTTGAATTCAGATATCATTATTTTCGATAATCCAGCAGCTCTTGAACCTATGGGTGTTCTTTGCCTATCTGTTGCCTCCCACATTTTGGTGCCGATCAAGCCAGAGTATAAAGATATCGAGGGGTCAGCAAATCTTGTGAACTGGTTTTACAACAAAGTTAGAGATTTGAGGCTTGATCCTAGACCGGAAATTTTAGGATTTGTCCCATCAAACAGTACAGTCACCTCTGAAAATCTTCAGGAGCAAGTTTGTAATCCGGAGCGGCGTAGAACTAAGGGTATTGCAGCCCATTGGGATAACCTGGATCTTCTTTCTGTTGCCCTCTCTCAAATGAATCCCAAAATTCCTTGTTTCCCACCTATCCGTTACTCAGCAGAGTTTATTAACTCTAGTGGGTCAATGGTACCTTTGCAGGTATATAGACCTGGACATCCTGCGGTTAAGGACTTTGATCCTATTGTTGTCAAGCTTATTTCTATCCTAACTGGCAAAGCCTAGTGACTAAGATTTTCACCCATTCCTTTCCTCTAAACCTATGAAAAGACAAAACACGGCTGTCCTCAATGCATTTGCTGACGCTGCCGAATCCCAAAAAGTAGACGAACTTTACCAAACGATCGATGGATTACAGGCAGAACTTCTTAAGCTACGGGATGACGGATTGAACCCAGAAGATAAAGCCTACTATGAAGACTTAATCGCAACGCTGACCAGTCAGGTTGCTTCCCAACAGGGGACAATTTTTGTGCAAATCTCAAAAATAAAGCGCAACCCTAACCAGCCTCGCACGGTTTTCCCTTCCGCCATTATTCAAGAGCGGGCTGAAAGCCTTAAAAGAGAGGGACAACTCACTCCCATTATCTTGCTACCGCTGAAAGATGGAGAGTACATGCTCGAAGATGGGGAGCTGCGGTGGAGATCTGCGCCTGAAGCTGGATTGAGTGCACTAGAGTCGATTGTCAAGCCTGTTGAAGAAGTTGATTACAACATTCTTCGGCGTAGAGCGCTCGTAAATAGCAACCAGCGAGAAGCGCTTCATACGCTTGATCAAGCAGATGCCCTAATTGAAGAAATCTGTGGTGTGTTTCCAGATTTTATGACTGGAGAAGACAACGATGCTCCGGCGATCGCGATTCCGAGAATTTTGAACACGGCTATCAAAAGGTTATTCCAAGACAAAGAACAGCGAGACAAACTCAATGAAATGCGTCTTGCTCCAGAAGCTGAATTGCATAACTGGCTAGAGGCGATCGCATTCAAACATTTAGAGGAAAAGTATATTTTTCAAACTCTCTTAGGACTGCAACTTAATCCTACTTCAGTAAACAGCAATATTTTCCCGATCCTCAAAGTTACGGATGATATTAGAGAGGCAATTCGAGCGTATGGGCTAGAGGGAAGTAAAGCGTTGCAACTCAATCGTTTATCAGCAGACACTCTCAAAGTTAGCGATCGCAAGGCTCTAACCATCCGAAAAAAAGCGATCGCTGAATCGATTAATCTTTCTGTCCGCCAGACTCAAACAGTGGTTGGAGAATTAATTCGGCAGCATATTCCGCCTCAAGCTAAGGAAGCAATTCCAGCTAGTCTCCGAGCTATTCAGAAACTGCAAGACATTGAGATTTCCAGCCAGATAGAGCGCTCCCACTTAGAAGAAACAAGGAAAATACTGCGAGCCAAGCTTCGAGAAATTGATGAGCTTCTGGCTGAAAAGTGATGATTATTATGGTTTCTCGATGATTTCTTAAAGTCAGAGAGCAAGAAGAATCGTTGATGATTTAGATAAAAGGATTGAGGCAACAGTGCAGTGGGTGAAGACGACGGTAGTATTTCAGAGATGTTGCCAGATGAACTAAATGATTGACCAGGTAAGCTTTCTACAGAATTTAACAACACATCCAGAACACTACCGAGTTGATGAAATTGCCCCGACCTTAAGGCGCTCAAACCGAGCCTGCTTCAACCTGATGGCATTTGAACCCAAATATCTGAGTAAAAGCCTCCGGGCTGCTTTAACTGGTAGCCGCCTAAAAGCAATGCCAGAAATATTTGGATGGGTGACAGGGGCTGATCTGCTTGGCTGAAGGCTACTGCTAGCTCTGAGAACCATATGCCTTGATCAAGATCTCCGATTGGAGGGTGTCGCAGCCACTGAGCGATCGCCTCAATCCAAGCCGAGACATTTTCATCATGAGCGACGCTGAGCGCCTGCTGTTTCGTGGTGTGCTCCGCTTCCATCTGATCCAGCATCTTCAGCACTTGCTTTTTCTCGACTGGCTTGGCGACTGAGTCAGCAGAAGGCTTGCGTGAGCCTTTGGTCTTGGGGTCAATGAGGTCGGAAATATCGAGGAACATGGTTCGCTGAACCAATCCTGCTAGCAAGTCCTCCTCCATCACAGGTCCTTCGTCATTGTGCCGCTCTTCCCAGTCTGCGAGGAATCGGTCGGCTTTTGCGGAATGAATCTCTGCCAGCAAGGTTATCACCGTACCGCCGATGCGCAACTGCTCTAGATCAGGAAGCTGCTGAAGGAGTTGTTCAATGAGCTGCCAAAGCTGATTTAAGTTGACTGGCTCCGGTTTCAGAATGGCAGACTTGAGCGTCATGATGAACTCTCGCTCGGACTGAGCGGGGCTTTTGAGATCAAGGGAGGCGTTCTGCTTACTCATTGGCGGCGAGCATCGCTGGAGGCTGGAGCGGGCAGGGATGGATGGGACAGAACTTCGGATCATAGCGAATCTCTGGCTCAAAGTTCTTAAGACCGAAGCGGGGATTTAACTCGGTTAAGACCTCTTGAAGATAGCTGCGAATTTGGCCGTTGGTCATGCCCATACAGTGAGTAGCGGGAACGTCTTCTAGTTTTTGATCGCCTTGCCAGACTGAGATGGCGATCGCATGGAGGTGGGCATCTTTTCGGGGTTCTCGATAGAGATAAAGGAGGGCAATGGGAGGAGCTTTGGGCTTGGCTTGAACCGTTGTAGTCAACTGCGGATTTGGTTCTAGAGTAGTGGCGAAATGAGCTTTGCGTTTCTGGTTATTGTCCGCTCGGTGGCGGTAATGAGAGCGTCGTCGATGGCAGGTCTTTTCATTCCAGCAGCCATCTCCTGACTCTCCATGGAACTGGCGAGCAGTATCTACAGACAGTTGGCTGCATTCCCAGCAGGTTGGGTTAAAGGTTCTCGCCACAGTCAGTCAAACTCCTTCTCGAATCAACCTTTGAGCCTCTGAAGATTATAGATGCAATTAGTGTAAGTGAATAGTGTAAGTCAAAGAGAATCTAGGAATATCGCGAGTTGTAGAGCTTGGTCTTGCCGTTCCCTAAGAGCATCTAGCATTTTTAGCTGTTGCTCTAGCTCGGCGATCGCCTCTCTGCGGGCGATCGCCGTTTTCCATTGATGATGGCGATTGCTGCCGGGTCTTCCCAAAGACTTAGAAGTCAGCCTTTCGCCGGGTTTTTGGGTAATGAGCTTAATGTAGGTATAAGTTCTGCTACCTTTTTCCTCAGACGATTCGATGAGCCAGCAGTAAGCAGGAGCAACTTTTCCAGCAGCCTGAATAACCGCGATGCCATCGAGTAGCCGCAGTCGTTCAGCTTCCAAATAATTGGGTGTAATACTATTTTCGGTATGGTTCATTGTTTTATCGTACCAAATTTCGGTGTGATAAATATTTAGACCATACCGAAATAGTTGATGAGCATCGATCTTTCGCAAAAAGCTACCTAGACGGAAATGGTTCAGCAGCTTGCTGATAATAGGCATAAGTAAATGAAATTTGAGGGTAATTTCGGTATGATTTATTAGTCAGGCTCCGATATGAAGGAAAACGGGTCACTGTTTGGAGCACACCGAGCGATCAAGCGATTCTGGCGACGCTTAAACAGGTGAGGCAGGAGATTAATCATAGAGATGCAGCCTTACTGGTCGCAGCTCCCATTCTGACCGCAGTGCAGTTTTTAGAGTTAGAACAAAAAGAAGCACATAGCCCAGCAGAAGCAAAGGCGATCGCCCGCTTTTATCTCTGTCAGTTTTACTGCATCCCATCAGAGAGCCTGACGATTGAGCAAGTA
>JBBRCV010000133.1:0-15658 GCA_038204505.1 Elainellales cyanobacterium | reverse complement strand
CATGAAAGAAGTGGCGCAAGTGTCTGAACGCACCTCTGACTCTTCTCTCCTGGTTTCTGCTGCCATTCGTCAAACGGTGGAAATTGCTCAGGGTCTACAAGATTCTGTAGGGGCGTTTGAGGTTGGAGAAGAAGGATGATGCCTTACACAGTTGACTTTTACACAGCCAATCTTTACACAGTTGATTTTTACATAGCCAACCTTTATACAGCCAACATATCCTTTATTCACAACAGCCATGTCACAGGATAGGGAACTTGAAATTAGGCTTCAGTTTCTCGATGAGGCGCAGGAATACCTGGTCACATTAGAATCTGCGGTGATGGGTTTATCGGACAGCGGCGTTGATATCGATCGCATCAATGCAGCTTTACGAGCAGCGCACTCTATTAAAGGTGGCGCGGGGCTGATGGGTTACGATATTTTGAGTCAGTTGGCGCATCGGTTAGAGGACTCGTTTAAGGTCTTGAAAATCCAGCGCCAAACGATCGAAATTGACGGGGCACTAGAGGGCTTGTTGCTCTCTGGGGTAGATTGCTTAAATCAAGTGATTGAGGGCGATCGCCAGAACATTCCCACTGATCCCGACTGGTTAAGCGATGCAGCCGCTCCAATTTTTGAACAGCTTTACGAACGACTGGGCGAACCGCAAGCCGAAGATGCCAGTTCTATGCTGGCTCCTGAAGATGGGCAGGATGTCTTGCGACTGTTGTTTGAAACTGAGGTAGATGGCTGCTTACAGCGTTTAGAGGCGGTTTTGGAAGCTCATGATCCTTGCCTGCGCGAAGAAGTCGAAATTTTGGCACAGGAACTTGGTGGTCTAGGCGAAATGCTTCAGCTCAACCCGTTTATTCGACTGTGCGAATCGGTGGCGGATCACTTAGTGGCGGCTCCCGAAAAAATTGAAGAAATTGCCGGACTTGCATTGGCGGCTTGGCGGCGATCGCAAGCCCTCGTTCTAACTGGGCATTTAGATACTTTGCCCACTGTCATCGAAGCCAGCTTTACCGTTGCGCCTCGTCCCGTTGCTGAACCGACAGAAGAACCTGCCGCCGTTAAGTGGATAGATTTTGAAGACGCAGAAGAACCATCTTCTGATCCTATGCATGAACCGATCGCTGAAATCCATGAACCGATCGCTGAACCTACCTATGAACGGAATAATGAGGCGATCGCAGAACATGTAGATCTAACCGATTCACTCAATGCTGCAACGGTATTTCACGCTACTCCAGGTCGTCGTCGCCGAATGCCAGAGATGCGTATCACAGAAGTCGTTCCTGATTTGCCGCAACACGCTCCTCCAGAATCGCCAGAGAGTACAGTACGGGTTCCCAGCAAACAGCTTGATCAACTCAACGATTTATTTGGCGAGTTAACCATTGAACGCAACGCCCTCGATCTACATTTGGGGCGACTGCGTAACCTGATTAAAGCCTTAAGTCATCGCGTTCAAATCTTGGATCAATCCAACGTGTTGCTGCGCGATTCGTATGATACTATTGCGCCCAACCAAGATCTTGAGATGCAAGAGCTTCAAGGCAACAGTAAAGCCAGAGAATCCGAAAGCCTGTTACCCTCTGACGAATACTTGCAAAATTCCATTGCTCAACTGCAAGATTTGCAAGGCAATTCGTTTGATGCTTTGGAGATGGATCGGTATAGCGATCTACATTTACTTTCTCAAGAAGTGATGGAAACGATCGTTCAAATCCAAGAAGTAACAACGGATATTGAACTGAGCTTAGATGATTCAGAGCAGACGGCTCGAAATCTCAGCAAAACCTCTAGACAACTCCAAAGCAAACTGACCAAACTGCGAATGCGTCCCTTATCAGACGTGCTCGATCGCTTTCCTAGAGCGCTGCGCGAACTATCCTTACAGCATGGTAAACCTGTACAGCTTAGGATTGGCGGCGGCAATACTCTGGTCGATCGCAATATTCTGGATGCTCTCAATGATCCTTTAATGCATATCCTGCGGAATGCTTTTGATCACGGTATTGAAACGGCAGATACACGCGTTGCACAGGGCAAGCCAGAAGAAGGTCTGATTGAAATCCGCGCCGCGCACCGCAATAATCGCACCATTATTACCATTCGAGATGACGGCGGCGGCATTCCTCTAGACAAGGTGCGCGCCAAAGCTCGACAGATGGGCTTAGATGAAGTTTTACTAGCCGCCGCCAGTGAAGATGATCTGCTGTCGCTAATTTTTGAGCCAGGGTTTAGTACCTCAGATCATGTGACCGCCTTATCAGGACGCGGTGTGGGCATGGATGTGGTGCGCGATCGCCTCAAGCAAGTTCAAGGCGAAATCACTGTTGCCACTGAACCCGGAATCGGCACAACGTTTACCCTATCTGTACCCTTTACTCTCACAGTCAGCCGCGTTTTGATTGCTGAAAGTAACCGAATGCTCCTGGCATTCCCGATCGACCTGATTGAAGAAATGGTGCTGCTACCCTCCCAGCAAGTCATGCTGATGGCAGGCAGCGAAGTCTTCGACTGGGAAGGTCTTGTGGTGCAGCTTGTGCGTCTGTCGGAATGGCTAGAGTTCAACTGTCCCCGTCAACTCGACGGCATGGAAACCCCAGCTTCGGTTAATGTGCCGACTGTGCTGATGCTAAACCAGGGCAACCAGGTGATAGGGCTAGAAATCGATCGCTCCTGGGGTGAACAAGAAGTCGCCATTCGCAAAGTTGAAGGTCTGCTGCCCATGCCTCCAGGCTTCTCTAACTGCACGATCTTAGGCGATGGGCGCGTCGTCCCCTTGGTCGATATCTCAGAACTGCTCCGCTGGATTGCTGGCTCTGAGCGTGCCCGCGTTGATTCTAAGCAAGCCCGCCCCCACCTACCCCCAGCCTCCAGCCCTAAGCCGCTTGTGGTCAGTGGCGATCGCAATCCCACCATTTTAGTCGTTGATGATTCCATTAATGTCCGCCGTTTCTTGGCGCTTACCCTGGAAAAGGCAGGTTATCAGGTGGCGCAAGCCAAAGATGGACAGGATGCATTAGATAAACTTTCGGCTGGCTTAACTGTGCAGGCTGTAGTCTGCGACATTGAAATGCCTCGACTGGATGGGTTTGGCTTTTTAGCCCAATTCAAAGCCGATCCCACCTTCGAGCAAATCCCAGTCACCATGCTCACCTCCCGAAGCGGTGAAAAACATCGTCAATTGGCAATGAGTTTAGGTGCAACTGCTTACTTTTCCAAGCCCTATAATGAGCAGGCGTTGCTCCAAACTCTGAGGCAACTGACTGCGGTATAGGAGTGTTTTCCCATGTCTCGAATTTCTCAACGCCTTGCCAATCGGCGATCTGAACCGCTTCAAAAACTGATTGTATTTCGCATTCGCCAGGAGTGGTTTGCCGTTCTTATTCAATTTGCCCAAAAGGTAATTCCTTTAGGTGTAGTTTATGGTGCATCTCAAGGCGGCATCAGTCTAACTCGGTATCAAGATCGTGAAATTCCTGTAATTGATATCGATCGCCGGGTGTTTAGCAATGCGGTTAATTTATCGTTAATGCCTGCGTTACCTAATTCTATTGATGCCTCCGCGCAAAAACCTCTGTTACCTATTGCAGAGAATCAGCGCCATCTCATGATCGTGGAGGATATCCAGGGAGCGTCGATCGGGATTCCCCTTGATTCACCTCCTATGCTTCGACGCGTTCCCAAGTCTGCGTTTTCGCCTGTTCCTGCAATTTATTTGGCAGAAGGAAACATTCAATGCGTTAGTGCGCTGATTACGGTATCTGAGAATGAGCCACCGTTCTTTCTGCTGAACCTTGATCAACTGTTGCAACCTGGGGCGATCGCTCCGAGATACCCGGAAGCGATCGCTTCTAGCTCGCCCCAAGAGATTGCTGGAACACTAGGCAGCTAGTAGACCTTGGCGTGTCTAAGATGTAGACAAGGGGTTTAAGCCTCTTGCTCATCGGTAGGTTTGCGCTAGAGACTACTAGGAGTTGTGCTGCTCAAGTCAATTGCTTAATCAAATATCCTAACGTCTGCATTGCCCGTTCAATTTCAGTAGACCAGGGCAGACCGCAGTTAAGCCGAAAACAGTTACGGTAGCTCCCTGATGCCGAGAAAATAACGCCAGGAGCAATGCTAATATTTTGCTGAAGGGCTGCTTGAAAGAGAGCAATTGAGTCGAAGCCGGGAGGCAGTTCTAACCAGAGGACTTGTCCACCTATGGGTCGTGTAACTTTGGTCTCGGCGGGAAAGTATGCACAAATGGCTTGAGTAATGTGTGCCATTTGAGTTTGGTAGGCGTGACGCAATTGGCGGAGATGGCGATCGTAGCCGCCATTGGCAAGGAATGCCGCGATCGCTAGCTGAGGGGCGATCGCCGTCGTTTGATTAATCACCCACTTTAATTGCTCTACTTTTGCTTGATATCGTCCCGGTAATGCCCAACCAATTCGCATTCCAGGCGACAAAATTTTGCTATACGAAGCGCAGTACAAAACTAACCCTTCTCGGTCAAATGCTTTAAGTGCTTTAGGGCGACTTCCTTCAAAATAAAGATCGCCATAAATATCATCTTCGATTAACGGCACTTGATATTGAGTAATTAATTCAACTAACTGTTTTTTCTTGAGGTCATCCATGCAGCTTCCCAGCGGATTACTGAAGTTGGAGACTAAGGCGCAAGCTGCTACTTGCTTTTTCTCTAAAGCAGCTTCTAGGTGAGGTAAAGACAACCCTTCACGAGGATGGGTGGGGAGTTCTAACGCCTTAAGGTGCAAAACTTCTAAGGCTTCTAGCAGACCGTAGTAAGTGGGGGATTCGATCGCCACTGTATCTCCAGGTTTTGTGACTGCTTTGAGGGATAAATAAACCGCTTCAAAAGTACCATTGGTTGTGACAATTTGATCGGGGCTGACTGAACAACCAGCGGTTAACAATCGCCTTGCTACTTCATGGCGCAACGGTTCGCAGCCGGGTGGCACATCGTAGGAGTGAGAAATTTGGGGGTGGTTTCGCAGTACTTGCCCCATTAGCCGATTGAGAGCAGCGATCGGCAGAATTTCGCAGGAGGGAATGGCACTACCTAACTTGATGACTTTAGGATTATGACAAGTCCTGCTGACTTGGAATGCCAGGGAGGTATCAACGCTATGTGCTTGGCGGGATGGTGTAGAAGGGTTGGGTTCGGCGGGTGCAGTAGATTGTTGGACGGGCTGTTTGACGTAGTAGCCTGATTGCGGACGGGCGCTAATTAATCCTCGGTCTTCTAAAAGTCGATAGGCTTCAAGGACGGTTGAAACGCTAACTGACCATTGTTCGCGGAGCTTGCGTACAGAGGGAAGGCGATCGCCCGGTTGCAGCGTTCCTTCTTTAATTAATCCACAAATGCGATCGGCAACCTGCTCATATAAATTTTGATCTGGCGATGCTTCAATCAGTTTGACTTTGACCATGTGGCTCAACTCCCGGATTTCTCGTATCGACCCATACAGTTACACGTCATTGAAGCCATAACAGTTTCAAAAAAGCAAACTGTACTCGTAACAATTTAGCTTAATTGCATCTGTTCTGGTTAAAAGAGATCGATCAATATAGAGGCTGGTGAATTTGGAGGAATATTTAATGAAACAGAAGAATTTATTACCGTCTATTCGCACCACAGATACTGATCATTTAACTCCAGCGTTGCACCCCTCGAAAAGATTTGGGCTAAGGGAAATAGCTCAAAAACTGGTCAGTCTATTATCTGGCGATCGGGCTGGCGATCGGGAACCCACAGTTTATCATCGCCGCGATCGCCAGGGATATTCCTATCTAGAAGTGTACGATCCCGCATCTCGCAAGACTCACACTTTCACAACTACTCACGAAGCCAGAGTTTGGCTAGAGCGTCGCTACTACTCATGAAACACGAAACGCAGGCTTATTTCTGGGGACTGCTGGGCGTGGCAGCATTTGGACTAACGTTACCCGCCACTAAAGCCGCAGTTCCTTTGTTTGGGTTTGTCACGGTGGGATTAGGACGAGCGGTGATTGCTGGCATATTGGGGCTAGTTTTGCTGATGGCAACCCGCAGCAAAATACCGACGAAACAGCAGGTTTTAAGGCTGGCGATCGTGGCATTGGGCGTAGTCTTTGGCTTTCCCTTTTTTAGTGCCTATGCCATGAAGTTTGTCCCTTCTTCCCATGGGGCAATTATTATAGGGTTGATTCCCCTCTTTACGGCATTGTTTGGCGTGCTTTTAGCCCAGGAAAAGCCCTCTGCTGGCTATTGGATTGCTGGGCTAGTTGGAAGTGCAACCATTGTCAGCTACTCCATTTATATTGGGGGTGGCGTTTTGCATATTGCCGATGTAGCACTATTGCTGGCTGTGGTTAGTGCGGCGATCGGCTATGCAGAAGGGACGAGGCTGGCGAAGGAGTTGGGAAGCTGGCGTGTCATTTGCTATGCATTAGTCATTTCACTTCCTATTACTTTGCCCATTACACTGATTTATGCTGAGATGAACACTCAATATAATGCGCTGCCTGCCTGGATAGGGTTCATCTATCTCAGCGTAATTAGTATGTTTTTAGGGTTCTTTACCTGGTATCGGGGTTTGCAAATGGGCGGGATTGCTAAGATTGGACAGTTGCAGTTATTACAGCCCTTCGTAACGTTTTTTGCATCTTCAATTCTGTTCAGAGAACAAATTTCGCCATTAATGTTTTTAGTGTTGGCGATCGTTCTTACCTCTGTTCATTTTGGACGGAAAGCAAAAGTTATTACGGCGTAAATCTGGGTAACTCCTTGCAAGTATCTCGAAGCGACCCCTTGCGGGTATCTCGAAGATCTCGCCCCTTAACTATTTGCAAGTTAACCTCGATCCATCGTGATTCTAATGATCGAATCTCCAGGACTTGCACTACCTGCGTCCAGTCGCCTCAAAGCTGAATTGCGATCGCCCAACCCTTTTTTAGCGGCGATCGGCAGCGAAAATCGAAACGTGCTGCCTCGTCCCACCTGGCTTTCCACCTCAATCGACCCATTTTGCAACTCTACCAAGCGCCGACAAATCGCTAACCCAATGCCTGTGCCGCCTGATGTGCGATCGCGCGATCGATCAGCTCGCCAAAATCGCTCAAACACATGGGGCAAATCTGCCGCCGCAATGCCCAGCCCAGTATCGATCACCGCAATCCAAAGTTTGTCTGTTTCGGGTTTAACGGGAAGGCGCACTTGCACTGTAATGGAGCCATGAGGCGTGTAGCGCAGTGCATTACCAATTAAGTTCACCAAAATTTGCTCGACCCGCTCTGGATCTGCTAAAACTGGGGGCGTGTTAGGGGGATAATCTAACAGCATTTGGGGACTATCTTCTGCCAAAAGCTGGTCTGCAAATTTTTGTACCACTGCCGAAAGTAAGGGCGCTAAATCTAGCGATCGCGCATTAATAGGTAAGTATCCTGCCTCCATTTTAGAAAGCTCTTGTAGATCATTGACCAGCCGTTGCATTCGCACAATTTCACGAGACAGCCGTTGGTAGGTTTCTGGAGAAGGTTCGATCGCCCCATCTGCTAACCCTTCCAAATATCCCTTCAGCACTGTCAGCGGCGTGCGTAATTCGTGGGTGAGGTCGCTAACTAATTCTCTCCGTCGTTGTTCAACGCCTTCTAAGGTTGCCGCCATGCGGTTGAAACTGCGGGCAAGCTGGTTAACTTCTGGAATTTCGTTTGCCGGAACCCGCTCTTGCAAATGACCTTCGGCAAACTTTTGGGTGATTTCTTCCATCTGAATCAGCGGCTTCACAATACGCTGAGTCACCAAATAGCTCAATGCACCCGCAGTCGTTGCGCCCACCACCATCGACCAAAATGCCCCCTGGTTCCAGGCATCCTCAAAGCTGCGAATGAGCTGGGTTCGCACTTGCCCCACGCTAAAACCGCCTACTTCAAATTGGCGCAGAGAGAGGGCAAAGAACCGAGGAGACGAGATTTTGGCGATCGCAAACAGCGTCAGCAATCCCACCATCATCACCACGACATGGGAAAGAAATAACCGGGCACGCAGTCCAACTTTAGCCATAAGTGAAGAAAAAGGGAGGTCTTTTCATTTTGCCCTCTGTATTTTGCGTTGCTTTGACATCAGTATTTCATTCCTGTAACAATTTTTTCGTCTTTGCAATTTTTTCGGCTTTGCAGGGGCTATTTCTGGCGGCTATATTTTCCCATCAATTCACCCGTTGCCTTGACGTGCCCCGCGATCGCCGCTAATACCTCTGTTTTTGTGGCTCCGGCTGGCAAATCTAGCAGCTTATCCAGCGCATACAGCTTGAACACATAACGATGCGTGCCATTTGGAGGACAAGGACCGCCATAGCCATAGCGACCAAAATCATTTTTGCCATGTCCTCCCCCCGTCGTCAGAAAAGGCTGGGGCGGCAGTCCTGCGGGAATCTGGCGAGTTTTGGGCGGCAGGTCATAAAGCACCCAGTGCGTGAAAGGTTTGAAAGGGGCATCTAGATCAGTGGCAATGATGACAATGCTTTGAGTGTTAGCTGGGATGCCTTCCCAGTTCAGATCGGGTGACAGATCTTTGCCATCGCAGGTCTGCTGAGCCGGAATCGGCGCACCAGGAGCAAAGGCAGTGCTAGCGAGCTGGATCGGTTGAGAACCTTGTGACGGACTGAGATTAGCAACAGGCGCATTAGCATCACAGGCGGCGATCGCCACACCCGCCAACAAAACCGCGCCAATTGTTAAAACTTGCTGTCTCATGCGCCCATCGTCTCCATTGTTATCTCCATGAATTGACCCAATACTAGCGGCTTCATCGCAAAAGCATTCGGTTAATGTCAAAATGAACTGTCGAATTTGGAAAACTTTATGGCGATTCATCCTACCCTTCAAGTTGCCTTTCAGCAGAGAAATGCTTTGAAAGTCATTAGCGGCTTGACTAACTTTGATGCAGCCAGTGTTGCCACCATTGTTAAAGCGGCTGACCGAGGCGGCGCAACGTTTGTAGATATTGCAGCAGATGCTGATTTGGTGCGTTTGGCAAAGCAGCTTACTAATCTTCCCATTTGTGTATCGGCGATCGAACCTGACAAGCTGGCAGCAGCCGTGGCAGCCGGAGCCGATTTGGTCGAGATTGGTAACTTTGATGCTTTCTATGCCCAAGGGCGCAGATTTGAAGCAGCAGAAGTTCTAGAGCTAACTCGCCAAACGCGATCGCTCCTCCCCACGACTACTCTCTCTGTCACAGTCCCTCACATGCTTCCGCTCGACCAACAAGTGCAGTTGGCTGAAGCCCTTGTCAAAGCTGGAGCCGATATTATTCAGACCGAAGGTGGCACCAGCAGCCTACCGACCCACGCAGGCACCCTAGGGTTGATTGAAAAAGCGTCTCCCACATTAGCCGCTGCTTTTGAGATTGCTCGTGTGGTCGATGTGCCCGTGCTATGTGCGTCTGGGCTGTCGAGCGTGACGGCTCCGATGGCGATCGCGGCGGGTGCATCTGGCATTGGGGTTGGTTCGGCAATCAACAAGCTGAGCAGCGAAATAGAGATGATTGCAGTAGTGCGGAGTTTGGTCGAAGCATTGAGCACGGCAAAGGTAAGAGTGTAGACCCGTTTACAGCAAAAGTACCCGTTTTATAGAGAAGGTAAATAATGCAGGTGGGCAATGCTCACCTGTTTTTTGTTAAGAAAGTTAATCCTTTGCCGATCTTTGCCAAAACTTGAGCCATCTAACATGATGTAAGACTGCCTTACTAGGAAGGTTCACCTTAAAATAGATAAGTGGGTTAGTAATCACAATGAAGGCTATAAACATGACCACTACAGAAATTCTGGCAAGCCTCAAAAATGCATCCCTAGAAGAGCGCATTGCAATGATTGAAGTCATCCTTCAGTCTGTCAAAGATGAGATCTCAAATAACTCTCAGCCCAAAGTACCTGCTCAGAAATTTGAACTGTTAACCTTTGACCTCGGCGAAGATATCAACGTAATCCGCGAAGATTTATATGCAGAACGAACAACATGAAACGCTACGCGATCGATACTAATATTCTTGTATATGCTCACAACATTCGTGCTCTTAAACATAGAGAGGCTAAAGCTTTTGTTGAAAGAGTCATGAATGAAAGAGACGGACAAGGTAAACTATCTGTCTGTATTCCTATGCAAGTGTTAATCGAATTTATCAGCGCTGTTACGTCGCAGCGCGTAGAAAAGCCATTAACCATTGCTCAAGCGACAAGCGTTATTAAAAAATATTTAGATTCGGACATCAGTGTTTTGATTCAACGTGAAACCTACAGTAAAAATTTTTTAGAATTAATGGAACTCACGACCGCCCGTAGAAAGATCTTTGATGTGGCGATCGCTGCTGTTCTTAAAGACTACGAAATTCAAGGAATCTACACCGTCAATGCTAATGATTTCGCATTATTTGATTTTTTAGAGGTGATCAATCCCTTGGAACTCTAGAGGAAAAGGGTTTTAAGCCAGGTCAAGATGTGCCGAAGATTACTATTCTCACCGCTGAACAGACATAAGCTAAAAAACATCAAGCTAATATTCTGTCTGCTCTCTTCCTAGGTGATGTTCATGACAAAAGGTCTGAAACAAAATGCCCTCTCTATTGTCGATACGATTACGCTGGCAGTCGCAGGAACGGCTCCGTCCTATTCCCTCAATGCTACCACTGCCGCACTCGTTGCAGCGGTGGGATTAGCGTCACCCGGCGCTTTGCTGTATGGTGCAATTCCTATGTTTGGCATTGCCTTTTCGTTCATGCATCTCAATCGCTGGCGAGCCGATGCGGGGGCGAGTTATGCCTGGGTGGGGCGATCGATTAATCCACAGCTTGGTTTTTTGTGTGCCTGGACGTTTCTCACGCTGAGCACCGCTTTTATGGTGGCAGCAGCGATTCCAGTAGGAGTAACTACACTAAGTTTAATTGCACCCCAGGCTCAAGAAAATGTTTTGTTTGCCACGCTTGTCGGTGGGGTTTGGTTCGTAGGGGTAGCATCGTTAACTATTTTCGGGGTGAGTATTGCTGCCGGGGTGCAACGGCTGATGACAGCGGTTGAGGTGTTGGCGTTGCTGGCGCTGGCAATTGGGGCATTAATTAAATTTTCTGCCACTCCGGTCGTGCCTTTTTCCTGGTCATGGTTCTCGCCAGGAGCGTTTGGAGATTTTCAAACGTTCATGGCAGGAATACTGGTGGCAATGTTTTATTACTTTGGTTGGGATGTTTCCTCGAACGTAGCAGAGGAAACTCAAAATGCCAATGATGCACCGGGAAGTAGCGGCGTGTTGGGAATGATTGGAATCTTTGCGCTATTTCTAATCATGCAAGTAGCGGTGCAAATGGGTATGACACCTGAAGCTGTTGAGAAAAACAGTGCCAGTCTATTGCCTGCATTAGGTGACGCTATCTTTCCGCGTCCTTGGGGAAGCATTGCGGTGTTAGCAGTTTTGCTGAGTACGATCGGCACTATTGGGACGCAGTTAACCCAGTGTGCGCGAACGCTATTTTCTATGGGGCGCGATCGCGTCATTCACGCTAAATTTGAAGAAATTCATCCGCAGTTTCAAACGCCTTGGCTAGCGGGTTTAGTCATTACTGTGTTGTCGCTGTTTTTGATGATTCTCTCTAGTGCTAGCGAAAGCATTGGCACAGTCATGTCTAGCCTGATTAGTTCCATTGGGGTAATGGTGGCTTTTTATTACGGCATGACGGGGCTTGCCTGCGCCTGGTACTATCGCAAAACCATGCGGCAAAGTCTCAAAAATTTTTTGATTCAAGGTGTTTGGTCGGTGAGTTCTGCAATTGTGTTACTTGTTGTCGGAATTTTGCAGTTACCGCAGTTAGGCTGGGAAGTGTCGTTGTTTACCATTGGGGCGATCGCCATCGGTTTAATTCCCATGCGGTATTTTCGCCACAAATATGGCAGTACGTTTTATTCTGCACCTGCCGAATTTCACCAGTTTCAACTAGAGCCGCAGTATCCAGAAGTCGGTTAATCTTAATGAGCGATCGCCCCTCTATTTCAGTACAATAGGTCTTGTTCTGAGACTGATCAACATCGTTAAATATCTTGGTTTCCCCAAAGGTTCTTACAGAGGTTCTTATGGAAAAGCTCATTCATTATCCCATGGTGATTGGTGACGAACTCGTAACCACAGGCAACGAAGACTTGATTGAACCCGCTACCGGAAAACCTTTCGCTACCGTTGCTTGGGGAACTACCGAGGATGTCGATCGCGCTGTTGCCGCTGCAAAGAAAGCGCAGGTGGGCTGGGGAGCAATGTCTTATGGCGAACGCAGTGCTGCATTGATGAAATTTGCCGATGCATTAGAAGCTAAAAGCGAAATGCTGGCGCAGCTAGAAAGCCAAAACGCGGGTAAACCCATGAAGCTAGCAGTGGGCGGAGACATTCCTTTTGCGATCGATAATTTACGTTATTTTGCTTCAGCAGTGCGTCGGCAAGATGGCGCTGCCGCAGGTGAATATGTCGGCGGCTACACCAGCATGATTCGGCGAGAACCGATTGGTGTGGTCGGTGCCATTACGCCTTGGAACTATCCGTTGATGATGGCGATTTGGAAAATAGCCCCGGCGATCGCTGCTGGTAATGCGATCGTCATCAAGCCCGCTCCCAATACGCCCACTACTACCATTGAACTCGCAAAAATTGCCCTCGAATCTGGCTTACCCGCAGGCGTGATCAACGTCGTTACAGGCGGTGCAGAAGTGGGTGAAGCCCTCTGTACCCATACCGACGTTCGCATGATTAGCTTTACGGGCAGCACCCGCACTGGTAAGCGAATTGCTGTTCTAGCCAGTTCCACAGTCAAGCGCGTCAGCTTGGAGTTAGGCGGCAAAGCTCCCTTCGTTGTCTTCGCCGATGCTGACCTGGAAGCCGCAGCTAGGGGCGCAATTCCAGCGGCGTTTATGAACACTGGACAAGACTGCACTGCCGCCACGCGCATCTACGTTCAAAACGAAGTGTTTAATCAATTCCTCGATCGCTTAACCGAATTAACGAACACGCTCAAAGTGGGGCATCCCGCTAATGAAGATACAGACATTGGACCGCTCACCAGCGAAACCCATCGGCTGAAGGTGCATAGCTTTGTCGAAGAGGCGAGGCAGCAGGGCGTAAAGATTACCACGGGCGGAGTCATGCCCACAGATGCAGGGTATTTCTATCCGCCGACCATTTTGGCAGAAGCAGCGCAAACTTCAAGTTGCGTCCAGGACGAAATTTTTGGTCCCGTCATCGTGGTTAATCGCTTTAAAGATGAAGCCGAAGCCATTCAACTGGCAAATGATACGCCCTATGGATTAGCGGGAAGTGTGTGGACGTTAAACGTGCAGAAAGCTATGCGGATGGCAGCAGCGATGGAGTGCGGGACAGTATGGATCAACGATCATTTGCCGATCGCCAGCGAAATGCCCCACGGCGGATTTAAGCAGAGTGGCTACGGCAAAGACATGTCGCACTACGCGCTTGAGGAATACACCGTTGTTAAACACGTCATTTTCGACATTACGGGCGAGGCTAAAAAAGCGTGGCACTCGGTTGTATTCGATGCTTGAGTGTGTTCGATGCTTAAGTTCGGGTATCCCTTATCGCTTTCTCAGCGATCGCTCATTTTGGCAAAGTAACATAGGAGATAATGTAAAGATACATATCGAAATCTGAGGAAAACTATGTCCCTATTTGGACTGTTTGACAAAAAATCAGCGCTTCCTACTCCTGAAGAGGCACTTCCCGGACGATCAGAAGCAATGCCTATTCCGGCTAAGCATTTCGTCAACGGCAATCCCCTTAAAGGATCTTTTCCGGCTGGCATAGAGACTGCTGTATTCGGTTTAGGCTGTTTCTGGGGTGCAGAGCGCAAGTTTTGGCAAGTCAAAGGCGTTTACACCACAGCGGTAGGCTACGCTGCCGGAATTACGCCCAATCCCACCTATCAAGAAGTTTGTTCAGGCATGACCGGGCACAATGAAGTTGTGCTGGTGGCGTTTGATCCAAAGGTCGTCAGCTACGAAGATCTGCTGAAAGTGTTTTGGGAAAGCCATAATCCCACCCAAGGAATGCAGCAAGGCAACGATCGCGGAACTCAATACCGTTCAGGCATCTACACCTATTCTGAGGCTCAGCAAAAAGCGGCGGAAGCTTCTAAAGAGATGTACCAAAAAGCGCTGACCGATGCAAAGTATGGAGAGATTACTACTGAAATTGTCGCGGCTCCCACGTTTTACTACGCAGAAGAATATCATCAGCAGTACCTGGCGAAAAATCCGGGCGGCTATTGCGGCTTAGGCGGTACGAACGTATCTTGCCCAGTGATGGTTGCTCCTTACGAAGTCTAGCCCTAGTGGTTTGTCTAGCTTCAAACGGTGGGTTTACGAAATCAATTCAAAATTCAAAATTAGAAATTCAAAATGGACTGCTCTGGATAATCATCCTTTTGAATTTTGAACTTTGAATTTTGAACCCATCAAATTAAGCTAGACAAACCAATAGTCTTGATTCCTGGTGGGATGGGTATTGGGTCTGCTTAAGTTCAGGCAGATCCGATGTCCACCCCTTTGAGTTTTTACAAGACTCGGTAGTGGAGGAATACTTCCTGCGCGATCGCCTCCACTCCTAGCAATTCCAAGCGCGGCGCTATTCCTTCTAAAACCCCTGTGCCGCCTACTGGGGTTGGCGCGTCCTTACCTCCTAGTAGCAACGGACAAACCGTTAGCCAGATCTCATCAATTCCCCCGATCGCCAATAGTGAAGCGACTAGTTCACCGCCGCCCGTCACAACCAATCGCTCTAAACTCAACTGGCGCAACTGCTGCAACGCATCTACCCAATCTAGCCCCGTATCCCCAGCTTCTACCGTTATGACTCGCTCAAAACCTGGCATTTGTAGCCGATTAGCCTGGGCAACTGTGGTCAGGAGCCAGCGAGGAACAGGTTGCCGAAAAAAGGCGTAATTTGGATCAATTTGAGCGGACTGAGAGCAGACGATATGGATAGGCTGGGGCGGCTTATCCTGCTGTAAACGCTGCTGAAGCAGGTCAGGGTGAGTCACCCGTAAAGTGCTGCCATAGGCGCGGAGAGTGCCCGCCCCAAACATGACGGCATCGGCTTGAGAAATTTGGGTTTCTAGGTGGCTTTTATCTTGAGGGGAGCCAAAACGGGCGGGCGATCGCCAAGCATCTGCAATTTTGCCGTCGGCGCTCATGGCAAGAACGACAGTAATGTGAGGGCGGTTAGCTTTAGAAATATTAGCCCCAGGTAGGTTAGCTAGATTGACAGCCATGCCAGGTTGGCAGCCATAATTAAGATGACGTGCCCTAATCTTTACAAAAGTCTCGATCTCTAGTTTGCATTTCTTTGTATCTTTGTGATTACATCTTTATGTGAATGAAGAAACATTGAAGAATCGTATTCTTCCATAAGGATGTTTAAGTTGTCCCGTTGACTGGAGGAGTAAGCTGAATAGTAATACTTAGATGCAGCTTGCGCGTCTCTGTGCTAAGCCTGACACCTCAAGTCGAAATATCACCATGACTATGCTAGGTCAGTCCTCTTTTCGTCGAATTCTGCTGCTGCGGATTCTGCTGCTCAGTATTCCAATCTTATTCTTGGGCACAGGAGTGACTTTTCGCAAAGCGCGCGAAAG
>JBBRCV010000132.1:0-15957 GCA_038204505.1 Elainellales cyanobacterium | reverse complement strand
GGGGTAGCTCCCTGCAAAAATAGCTCGATGCCAGGGCGATATCCAACAAAACAGAAGCTCTGCTCCAAGACAATTAATGGAGTGGGGCTTTTGTTTTTGTACTTCAGCTCACACTATCAAACGAGTAAGGGTTTGCATATAAGGACTTGGAACGTGTAGTTAGAAACTCTCTTCAAGCACATACACAGAACCAGGGATAAAAATGCTCCCTGGTTCATGATGAGTGAGAAGTTAAGCTTATATTCAGATGCGCCTGTAATGTTAACTTTTCTCTTAAAGTTTCTCGTCGGTCGAGAGTGAAACTCTTATTGATCGTTCCATCAAGGTAAACTTCAAGACTAACCCGGACTAACGAAGAGTTGTTACGTATGACATAATTTAAATACAACTCACCTGTATTTTCTAAAATCTTACAATTAATTGAGTATGGTTCCTTTTCAAAGATAAAGAACTGTGATCTTACTCTTTCAGCTTTGTTGCTAGCAGCAACAATTTTCGTTGGACTTTGATATACGACTAGATAGAATACATTCTTGTTTTAGTTCCTTTGCAGGAGTGAGAGTTGCCTCTGGAGAGGGCGCTGGCAGAAGCAACGCACACTTATTGCAAAGGAATTGGCTTGTGGCAAGAGTCTTTCTCGAAGATGTTACACAGTGCTTTAAGGCGATCGCCTTCAACTTGATTTGATTTGAATTATCTCTCTAAGTACAGGACAAAAAAGTAAGAACCCGAAAAAGCTCGTCAGCAAAGGACTCTAGATTGAATAAAACTCTCCGAAGATGGTCAAACCCGTAGCGAAAGATACTTTTGGCTTTCCGTCCATGTTTTTTAATCGGGATTGCCTGTTGTTGAGCCAACCATTCTCCTGTTAGAAATGCCCAACACAGCGCAATGGTCAGTAAGGCAATCATTCGACTGAGCCGCTCTGGATCTTTAAGATGAGTCGATTCCAGGCAAAATTCCCTTGTCTTTAAACAACCAAACAGGGTTTCAATGCCCCATCTTTTCCCGTAATCTGCAATGGCTTGGTGAGGACGATGATTGCTGATCACAATCAGCAATTTTCCATCTTCGAGGCGCAGAGCAGAAATATACACCCAGTGCCCCCAAACTTGGCGGCGATGCCGAAGCACCTGCTGCTGATTGATTCGCAGCGCGCTAAATACCACCTTCGCTTTTAATGATTGGCACCCGTCGTCGAGCTTGTCACTCTCCCGGATGCGGATACGAAATTCCAGTTGGGCTTTCTCTAGCAAATATTCAAACCAAACCTGTCCTAAAAATTCCCGATCACCCGTCAAGTATGCGACTTTGACTTCTGGAAAGACCTCGAAAAACTCATCTAGCAAATCGATGCGTTCGCCACTATTGGAATTACCTTTTTTATCCAACATCAGCCATAGCAGAGGGAATGCCACGCCATTGTGAACCACACCCAACATCAGAATATTGAACACTTGGTCGCCAAATTCCCAATTTGTCCTATCAATCGATAACACCCAAGGTTGTGGAATCCCCATCAGATGAGCAACGAGTCGAGCGATTCTATGATAGTCCAGCTCAAATTCGCCAAAAAACCGTTGTAAGCGCTTGTAATTCGAGTCCAATTTAGCACTGCCGATGAACCCAGTCGCCAGTTGCGAAAAGTTGACACTCTTGACGCGAAACAGAGCGACCAGAAACAAAGTCAGAAACATCATCCTGGCTCCATGCCAACCTAGATGGGGCTGCAAGGTTTGCTTGATTAAGGTAATCTGTTTCATAGGGTTTCATGTTTTGAATGTGGTAATTCTCATGAAACCCCCTTTTGTTCCTCCTTGGCAAGGTTTGTCCTGTACTGAGATTATCTCTATATTTTTGATCCGACGACGGGCAAAAATTTCTCTGTCATGGAGTTCCCCTAATGGAGCGCTTAAGGGAACAACCCTGTTACTATTGCCTTCGTATACTTGATGTGAGTAGCTTAGGGCATGAACCATCTTTGGGTTGGCTTCTTAGGGACGAGTTTGCTTTGCGGAATGGCGATCGAGGTTTCTGCGCAGACTGAAGCTCCTGTACCGCCTATTAGAATAGCTCCGCTTCCAACCGCTGCTGAACAACTCGACTTAGACCCCAAAATTCTCGAAAATAGCCCTGTTCTTCAGCGCTGGACCGAAGAGATTCCTGATGTGCTCTCCGAAATTCGTAACGATCCCAGCTTCCGAACTAGGGTACGAGTTGGCTATTCCTCTTTTCCCTCCAGCGAACAGGCAAGTGGCATTCACTTGGGCATTGAAGATGTGTTTGTATCTAATACTCATCTCACGGTGAGCGCTGATTATCAAGCTGCGTTGAATGGATCAAGAGAGGCTTATGGCTCTGAGCTACGGTATTATGCTTTGCCACTGGGAAGTTTGGTGAATGTGGCTCCGACTGTGGGGTATCGGTGGTTAGAGAGCGATCGATACAATATTGATGGCGTTAACTTAGGGTTGCGCTTGCAATTGCAACTGTCTCGTACAGGTGCAGCCGACATTGTCCTTGCTCAAAGCTGGGTTAATCCTGGTTCCGAAACAGAAGAAGTAGGTATCACTACTCTTACTTTTGGTTATGCCCTCACCCAGCATCTGCGCCTCTCTACAGATCTCCAGTGGCAAAATGCCCCTCAGCGTAAAGACAACCGATTAGGTATTGGGTTGGAGTGGATGTTATAGCCTGCTCATCGTTATGGCAAAATGTGTATCCTAAACCTATGCTGCAATTCCAACCTCCAGGATTCGGGCAAAAAGTAATCAAGACTTCACTAGGTGCAATGGCTTACTACACGCCGATCGCCCCCCCATGGCGCACTTTCAATTTATCAAACAGCCTCGATTCGTTAAACAGCCAATCTAATGACCATCTACCTCCTCTTGTTTTCCTTCATAGTCTGGGCGGCGGTTCCTCTGCCTATGAATGGTCAAAGGTTTACCCAGCGTTCGCTCCCTGCTATAGAGTTATTGCCCCCGATCTGATCGGTTGGGGTCAATCTGCCCATCCTGTGAGAACTTATCAGGTTGAAGATTACTTTACCATTTTGACCGAACTGCTTGAAACGGTTGGCAGCCCTGTTCCTGTGGTTGCCTCGTCTCTGACGGCGGGCATTACAGTCCGTTTGGCGATCCAGCGCCCTGACTTGTTCAAGATGCTATTTCTAGTTTCTCCGGCGGGATATGCCGACTTTGGGGCGGATTATGGGCGCAATATAGCGGCACAGATTGCTAGAATTCCAGGGGTTGACCAGGTAATTTATGCATTAGGGGCGGCGAATGAGCTGGCGGTGCAGAGTTTTTTGGAGCAGTTTTTGTTTGCTGAGCGATCGCGCCTCACCCAAGAGACGATTGATGCTTACCTGGCTTCTGCTCAGCAGCCTAATGCTGAATATGCAGCATTAGCGTCACTTCGGGGCGACCTCTGCTTCGACTTATCGCTTTATATGTCTCAGCTTACGGTGCCAACGGCAATTGTTTGGAGCGAGGAATCGCGCTTTGGAACGTTGGCAACAGGAGAACGATTGGCGAAACTTTCGGAGGCAGTGAAATGGGTTTGGGCGATCGCTAACGTTGGGGTTTTGCCTCAGTTGGAAACCCCGGCGATTGTAATTGCTCTACTCCTCAAAGCCTTGAAGATGCAGTCGATATGAGAGTTAATGGCGATCGGTGTTCTGACGATGCTGGTCATTTTTCTGAAATATCAGCATTGTGCCGCTTGATAGGGGGTTGAATTTGAGGAACATCGCTTTCAACAGGATCTAACTTAGATTGTGCCCTTTCCAAATCTTCAGGAGAGATGCCTTCAAGGTCTTCTGTTAACGGATACGCTGCTGCCCACGATCGCTTCACATCGTCCTGATGCGTAAGTCGTTTAACACGAACTTTTTTCTCCATAATAAAGACCTCTTCTGCTTGATATCGTTGGTTATTTCACTCTTATTTATCCTGAATTACGCCTCTAGAAATACAAGAAGTTTTCTATTGAGAGATATTAATTAAAATCTGAATAACAACTAAAACTCTATCAAAAGATTCACTCCAAACGCTCAGTCTTTTCTCTCTATAGTAGTTAATTCAAATTTATATAAGTTCATAAATAAGTATTACAAAAAATGCTCAATGCTTGGAAAAAAAGATGAATATAATAAGATGAATGACATGCAAGTTTAACTTGCTCAATATATCTGCTTCGATTCATTCCTTTTTGTAACGAAGAGCAATAATTATGACAACTACTTTCCAGAAGCGTCAAGACGCTGGGTTATGGGATCGTTTTTGTGATTGGATTACCTCTACCGATAACCGTATCTATGTCGGTTGGTTTGGCGTATTAATGATTCCTTGTTTACTCAGTGCTACTATCTGTTTCATCATTGCTTTTATCGGTGCTCCACCTGTAGATATTGATGGAATTCGTGAGCCTGTAGCTGGGTCGTTGCTGTATGGCAACAATATTATAACGGGCGCTGTGATTCCTTCTTCTAACGCGATCGGACTGCACTTCTACCCCATCTGGGAATCGGCTTCCTTGGATGAGTGGCTCTACAACGGTGGTCCCTACCAACTGGTGGTCTTCCACTTCTTAATTGGTATCTTTGCCTATATGGGTCGTCAATGGGAACTGTCTTATCGTTTGGGCATGCGTCCCTGGATCTGCGTTGCATATTCTGCGCCTGTAGCAGCAGCGACCTCTGTTTTGTTGATCTATCCTATTGGTCAAGGTTCGTTCTCTGATGGAATGCCTTTGGGTATTTCTGGTACGTTCAACTTCATGTTTGTGTTTCAAGCTGAGCACAACATTTTGATGCACCCGTTCCACATGTTGGGTGTTGCTGGTGTATTTGGTGGGGCTTTGTTCTCTGCTATGCACGGTTCCTTGGTAACTTCGAGCTTAGTTCGTGAGACGACTGAAACTGAATCGCTGAACTATGGTTATAAGTTTGGACAAGAGGAAGAAACCTACAATATCGTTGCAGCACACGGCTACTTCGGTCGGTTGATCTTCCAGTACGCCTCGTTCAATAACTCACGCAGCTTGCACTTCTTGTTAGGTGCATGGCCTGTTGTGGGGATTTGGTTCACGGCACTGGGCATCAGCACGATGGCATTCAACCTGAACGGGTTCAACTTCAACCAGTCCATTCTCGACTCACAAGGTCGCGTTGTGAACACTTGGGCGGATGTATTGAACCGGGCGAACTTGGGCATGGAAGTGATGCACGAGCGAAATGCCCATAACTTCCCTCTAGACTTGGCAGCGGGTGACGCTACTCCTGTAGCTCTAACTGCTCCTGCTCCTGTCATTGTCGGCTAATTGTTTAGAACCAATGTTAGAACCAATGTTATAGGAAGAGCGCTCTCTGAAGGGGAGCGCTTTTTGTTTTAGATGAGTGGGAGAGCTATCAAAAGTGATCTTATATACGTTGTCTTAAAGAGAATGGTGTAGTAGTTTATCTCGAAAGCTTTAAGGAGGGGCGATCGCGCTATTTCAGTCTAGGTACTCGAACTTTCAGAGTCTTCAAAGACACGGGAAAGCTTTCAAGCTCCTCTATAGCGGTCAGCGCTTAAAATGTGCCACATTAAATTCAAAGCTACATCACTCAGCAGGACAACAAGATGTTTGGGCGCAAGAAAACCAGTTCATCGTTGACGTATCTTAATGCGACGAGTGAAATTCAGGGCAGTTTGAACGTAGAAGGAAACCTGCGGGTGGATGGAGTGGTGCATGGCACAGTTCATGTCAAAGGAGACATGGAACTCTCGCAAACCGGATTAATTGAAGGCGCAGAATTGAAAGCACACAATTTAATTATTCATGGCGTTGTAAAAGCTAGAGTAATTGTTGAGGGACGACTAACCTTAAGTAAAACTGCTCGATTAGAAGGCGATGTCAGTGCTCAGTCTTTAGATATTGAAGTAGGCGCTTGCTACTCAGGACATATTGACACCGCTCTAGATGAAATGCGAGCTTTGCCTACGGCAAGCGCACGTTTCCCTGAACTAATGGGACAGGAAGATATTATTCGCAACTAGGGTTCGCAACTAGGATAAGTTTGTCTTTCTAGTACAGTCTTGGGAGTTGCTGCCACCTGCTAAGATCAAAATCTTGCAAAACTTGCGATAGGCAGCACTATGGGCAACACTTTTGGTCATCTATTTCGCATTACCACTTTTGGTGAATCCCACGGCGGCGGGGTTGGCGTTGTGATTGATGGTTGTCCGCCACTGTTAGAAATTTCGCCTGAAGAAATTCAGTTTGAACTCGATCGCCGTCGTCCGGGTCAAAGTAAAATCACGACACCTCGCAACGAAACCGACACCTGTGAAATTCTTTCAGGCGTATTTGCGGGAAAAACGACTGGAACACCGATCGCCATCCTAGTGCGTAACAAAGACGCGCGCTCTCAAGATTATGACGAAATGGCGCAGAAGTACCGTCCTTCCCATGCTGATGCTACCTATGATGCAAAATACGGCATTCGTAACTGGCAAGGGGGCGGTAGATCATCAGCTAGAGAAACTATTGGACGGGTGGCAGCAGGGGCGATCGCCAAAAAAATTCTTCGCCAAGTTGCAGGAGTCGAAATTGTTGGCTACGTCAAACGGATTAAAGATCTCGAAGGCGTGATTGATCCCAACACTGTCACCCTAGAACAAGTTGAGAGCAACATTGTTCGTTGCCCTGATTTGGAATGTGGCGATCGCATGATTGAATTGATTGAACAAACTGGGCGACAAGGTGACTCCATTGGGGGTGTTGTGGAATGTGTTGCCCGTGGCTTGCCTAAAGGTTTAGGAATGCCCGTTTTTGACAAAATAGAAGCAGACTTGGCTAAGGGTGTGATGTCACTGCCTGCCTCCAAAGGCTTTGAGATTGGCTCAGGCTTTGCCGGAACCCTGATGACAGGCAGCGAACATAACGACGAGTTTTACACCGACGACGTAGGAGAAATCCGCACCGTCACTAATCGATCGGGCGGCATCCAAGGCGGAATTACCAACGGCGAAAATATTATCATTCGTGTTGCGTTCAAACCCACTGCCACCATTCGTAAAGAACAGCGCACAGTCACCCAAACTGGTGAGGAGACGCTGCTTGCCGCTAAGGGTAGACATGATCCCTGTGTGTTGCCCCGTGCTGTGCCGATGGTAGAAGCTATGGTGGCACTGGTGTTGTGCGATCATTTGATGCGACAAGAGGGACAGTGCGGAGTGCTGTGATTATTCTTCCAAAGCCGCTAACACTGCCTTCGGCAACAACTTATCCTTAAACCAGATAATCTTGGCAGGCGTATCTGCTACTTTCACTCCGGCTTTCTCTAGATTCAACCGCTCTGAAATCGCTAAAATCAAGTTCTCACAGCCTGACTGCCGCACTTGCGAGAACTTTTTACGCAGATATTCAGGTCGCCAATAGCCCACAATTTCTAGTAATACCGATCGCCCGTCCGGATGCACTAGCCGAAAGTCGGGAATCATAACGCTGCCTGGGATCGGGATCAGATCTACTTCTCGTTCTAAAATCCAGTCTGTTTTAAGTGCAGCCCAGCGATCGGCAAAGGCACTTTCTAACATGCTGTCATAGGGCTTTCCGGGCGGGTAATGGCTGACTAATCCGCAGCCCGAATCGAGACTGAACCGTCGCGTTTTTTGTTCCTTAGTATAGGGATCTTTAATATGTAAATCAGCACTGAGAGTCCATTTGGTCACATGTAATAGCGCTGGGATCATCTTGGCAATGTCTAGCCCATAGCGAGTACTGGGTTTGAACAAACTACTAGGACCATCAATGGCGATCGCAAAGCCATGATCTGCGTCGCCCTCGATATAAGCCATCAACCCAAACAGCTTCAGATAACGAAACAGCAGCTTGTACTCTCCAGGATCATTACGATGGGCATTGATGCGGATCTGACTGGCTCGATAAAAGATGCCTTGCACCTGAGAAAGATTGTAGCGATGCAGCAGTGCCTCTGGAGTAGGTGGGTTGAACTGGGTAAGGATGCGGTTTTCAGATAGGTCGGCGTACAGCCCAGTGCGAATTTGGTCAGGCAAGACTTCGTGGGCAAGTTCTTCGCTGAGTTGAATAGCTAGAATCGTCAGCGTATTTGAGGCAGATTGCGGGATGGGTGGCGACTGGGCAGAGAGGGCAAAGACTCGTTGGCGTAGAAGCTGAGGATCAAGTGGACTGATGATTTCAAAGGTGCTGAAGGTTTCGCTTTTGAGCAAATGTGCCAGTCCGCGCTTGATGCGGTAGTCAGTGGTTTCGCCTTCTAACTCTTGTAAGAGGCGATCGAGTTCTTTCTGAGGGTTGCCTTGAGATTGCTGAAACAGGGAAATTAGATGAGTGGCGATCGCCAAACTCTTACCATCCAAGGTCAACCGCTTTGGCACCAGCTCTTCGCCGTTAGGGCGCGACATTAATAAATCAGTTGGCAGCATTAAGTGATTTTTTCTTGTAAACAGCCTTGCTCATAGTCAGCCTTGCTCATAGTCAGCCTTGCTCTTAGTCAGGCTTGCTCGTGCAGTACTCGCCCGTAAATCGCCTCAGTCTGTTGCGCCAGCTTATTCCAACTAAAGCGCGCCTCCAGATCCTTATAAGCGTTTTCAGACCATTGTTTTGCTCGCTCTGGGTTTTTCAACGTCTCCAAAATGCCCCAGGCGATCGAGTCTGGGTTGCCCGTCTGAGTGACAATTCCCGTTTTGCCGTGGCGCACGACTTCAGGCAGTCCGCCTGTATCGGAAACTACAACTGGAACGCGCACGGCAAAGCTCTCCAGTGCCACAATGCCAAAGGGTTCGTACAGGCTAGGAAAAACAGAGCAGTCAGCGATCGTGCGAAACCGCATCAGGTCGTGTTCAGACATGAAGCCTGTGAAATAGCACTTCTGCCAAATGCCCAGATTCCAAGCTTGATGTTTGAGCTGATCGGTATTGCCCCCGCCAATAATCACAAACTTAACGCGACCCTGCATTTCCCATAGAACTTTGGGGGCAGCGCTCAACAGTAGATCGACACCCTTTTCATAGGTCATTCGCCCCACATAGTAGACAATCTTTTCCTGATCAGCGGCAAAACGACGGCGGAACGAGGCAGCATCAAAGTTTAGCAGCGGTGGCTGGTCTCGCCGGACACCATTGTAAACGACATCGATTTTGTCCCAGGGGCACTGGAATACTCGCTCTATTTCCAGGCGCATATAGTTGGTGCAAACAATTACCCGCCATGCCTCGTGGGCAAGTGTGGCTTCTTTCTGGCTGATGTAGCGGTGAGTGTTGTTGTATAGACCGTTGTAGCGACCGTATTCTGTAGCGTGAATTGTGGCAACTAGAGGCACTTTGAAGAGATTTTTGAGGGCGATCGCCGCATCTCCTACTAGCCAATCATGAGCATGAATGATATCAAAAGGAGCCTCTTCTTGCATCAGCTTGCCCCCATGCTGCCCCATACTGGCATTCATATTAACGACCCAGTGGAAAAAGTTTTGACTCTCTGCCACTGGCACCCGATGCACATGAATCCCTTCAACCACCTCATAGTGTGGAGCCAATCCAAACTCCACTGTTAACAAATGGATTTCGTGTCCTGCCTGCACTATTTCAGGATATAGCTCCGCCACATGACGAGAAATTCCCCCGACAATTCGGGGTGGAAACTCCCACGCCAGCACCAGAATCTTCATTACTTTTCCCCTGACACCTTATAAAATAAGTTTCAACAATATTACATAGCTTGTTAAGCGCAGCACATGGGCAATCTTTGCCTTGGCTAAGAAATGAACTCTTTCCAGAGATTGAAAGTGGGCTTAGTGAGTTTGTCGCATCAGTCTCAGCAAAATCTGTCAAAATAATTAAGAAATTGAGTTTTCTCATGAGTCTTCCAAACTCTCTAGATCAATCCTTGCCACTTACATAGGTTCAAATGGAGGCACAGTCCACTCAATTCAAGCTTTCTGAAGCTCCCCTCCAGCTCTTGCTCTTTATCGACAAGCGCCCAAGTTCGGGTGAGAAAATTCGACAGATTCGACAGTTCCTCAAGGAGTCGGCAGCCGATGACACCTATTATGATCTGCAAATCGTTGATGTTGGTGAACAACCTCACTTGGCAGAGTACTTTAAGCTAATGGCAACGCCGTCTTTAATTCGGGTTTATCCCGAGCCTCGCCAAGTTCTGGCTGGCAGCGACTTGGTGGCTCAGCTAGGCAGTTGGTGGGGACGTTGGCAGCGCGTCGTCAATGAGCATCTGATAGCCCAGTGCGCTCCTAATGCCCGTGAAAACATATCTAGCTCCAACAAAATCTCTTCGATCGCCCATTCTGCTGACTTGCTCCAACTCTCTGACGAAATCTTCCGCCTCCACCGGGAAAAAGAAGAGCTTCAGGCACAAGTCCGATTCAAGGATCAGCTTATTTCCATGCTAGCTCATGATTTGCGTAATCCTCTAACAGCAGTGTCGATCGCCATCGAAACGCTAGAAATGGGCAACAGCTCCCGCGATGAAGCAGGCGGCACTCGCCTCAATCCAGCCTTGATGGCACAGATTATGAAACACGCCCGCACCCAAACTAAAGCCATCGATCGAATGATTACCGACATTTTGCAAGCGGCAAGGGAAAAGGGCGCAGGCATCAAAATTCAGCCCGAAGAGGTTGATCTCACTCCTCTCTGCTTGGAGGTACTGAATCAGTTAGAAGAACAATTCAAGATCAAATCTCATCATGTTGCGATCGATATTCCTTCAGATCTACCCAGCGTTTATGCAGACCCAGAGCGCATCAAACAAGTGATGATCAACCTTCTAGACAACGCCGTCAAATACACGCCTGGACACGGTACTATTCAGATTGGCATTTTGCACCGCACCACTCAAAAAGTGCAAATTAGTATTGGCGACGATGGACCTGGCATTCCTGAAGAAAACCAGCAAAGCATCTTTGAAGACTCCTTTCGGTTGAAACGAGACGAAGCACAAGATGGATACGGAATTGGACTAGGGCTATGCAAGCGAGTTGTGCAAGCCCATTACGGTCAAATTTGGGTAGACTCTAGCCCCAATCAAGGCAGTTGCTTCCACTTCACGCTGCCTGTGTACTGTGTGCCTCCTGTCGCTCAAGAGATGCGAGACACGCGCTCTGTCCCTCCCGTGTGACACATCAGAAAAGAATTAAACTAGAATGGTGTGAATCTTAAAAGACCTACGCCTAAACCTTGCAAGACGCTGACCATGAAACGTAAACCGCCCCAACCTCCCTCCAGATCTCGCTACTCGGACGATTACTCCGATCGCTCAGATCCCTATCCTGACGATCGCCCCGATCAGCCCAAGCCCAAGTCTGGAATTGCCGCTGCTCTCAACTGGACTACTGCGGCAATTTTGGGCGCAATTTTTGTGGCGGGTTTAGGACTAGGCATTTTCTTTAGCGCTATCCCGACCTCAGACCGTGGCAGCGTCGCCACCCGTTATGACATTGATCGCAGCGCTCCTAACCCCGAAATTTGCGTTCAGTTTGGGGCGAGTGCGATCGCCGTTGATCTACGCGCCTTTGTCACCCTTAGCCCCTTTGCTGTTCATGTCTCCCAACCCAAAATGCAGCCGGGATGCGTAATTCGTAGCAGCAACTGGAGCATTCTACAAAGCCGCAATCTCATTACATCTGAGGAAGTCAATCAATGCCGTAACCGCATGAATACTTTCGGCTTTACGGGCGACATTGAAAAGCGCGATGCAGCTAGCCACCAAATTGATTGCATCTACCAAAACGATGCTGCTAGCAACCTATTCTTGCCCCAAACTGGCAACGACAGTACAGCTCCTGAAGTTAATCGTTTTTAGATCTTGAATTGGGCTATCTAAAATCCAAAATCGCAAATCTAAAATTCCCCCATCCCCCTAAGATAGAAACGGTGGGCATGGGGAATTTTTTGGGTAGCATTTTTTTGAGTAGTATATCTTTGGGTAAATATTGGAACGAAACTCTGGCAGTGGCAGGGCGGATTTTAACGGAGCTGCTACGCAGGAGGCGATCGCTGATTTCCTGGGCAATCTTCCCTGTTTCTGTCCTCGTTCTAAATGGGCTGATTGTGGCGGAAAAAACTAAGCTGGCGATCGGTGATGCCTTTGAAACCGCAGCTCCGGCAACCTTGATCGGAGCTGCTCTATTTTTTAGCTGCCTGGGCGGAAGTGTTGCCACAGTGGTTTCTGAGCGCGAACAACGAACGCTCAAACGTCTGTTTCTCTCGCCCCTTAGCGGCACGTCTTACTTCTTGGGCATCTTCGTTGCTCATACTTGGATTGGCATCGGTCAAACGCTGATCGTATATTTAGTCGCCGCGTTGGTCGGGGCACAGTTCAATGGCAACTTCTGGCTAGGCGCACTGATTATTTTATTGAGCATTGCCTCCTATGTCGGAGTAGGTTTTATCTTAGGAACTCAGTTTGCCCGCCGCACTGAAGATGTGAATGCTCTAGTAGCAGCGTTTGGTGTGCCTCTCCTAATCTTAGGTGGCGTATTCTTGCCCGCTTCATTATTTCCAGAAAGTCTGTTGCGATGGGCAGCATATAACCCGGTTTATCACATGAACGAAGCGCTTACAGGTGTATGGGCATCCGGTAAGAATTTATCTGGAATTGCCTCACATTTTTGGTTTTTAGTCGGCTTTGCAGCATTAACGGTCTTGGGTGGGTGGCTGTCGTATCGCCGGATGCTGGTTTCAGAGAGGAGGCTATAGCGCTTGTTGCGAATTGAAAAGCTAAACAAGGGATATGGCGATCGGCTTGTTCTCCAAGACCTAACTTTTTCTATTGCAGAAGGTGAAGTGTATGGGTTGTTAGGACCCAATGGGGCAGGCAAAACAACGACGATCAACATCATTTGTGATTTGCTGAGGGCAGATAGTGGCGCTATTTATGTTGAAGGCAAACCCGTCTGCCAAGCCACCAAAAAGCTGATTGGCATTGCTCCCCAAGAGAATCTTCTCTATCAATCTCTCACCTGTCGAGAAAATTTAGATTTTTTTGCCCGCATCTATGGTCTATCCAAATCTGCACGAATTGAGCAAGTCAACAATTGCTTAGAGGCAGTCAATCTGGTCGATCGAGCAAATTGCCCTGTAGAAACCCTCAGTGGTGGAATGCAGCGGCGCTTGAGCGTGGCGATCGCCCTAGTTCATAAACCCAAACTCGTCATCTTGGATGAACCCACCACTGGACTCGACATCGAAGCCCGTTATGAACTCTGGGAACTCATCCGCCAACTTAAGAGCCAAGGTATTACGACGCTACTAACGACTCACTTGCTAGAAGAAGCCGAGCGTTTATGTCAGC
Source organism: Elainellales cyanobacterium (assembly GCA_038204505.1). GTDB lineage: Bacteria > Cyanobacteriota > Cyanobacteriia > Elainellales > Elainellaceae > Timaviella. The sequence continues at coordinate 2,622 of JBBRCV010000132.1, read as the reverse complement.
GAATTGGCATTCTTAAAGAAGGAAAGCTGCTGGCGGAAGGTACTTTGGCAGAGTTGCAACAACTGATTCCAGCTCAAGAAATCGTCATGGTGCAAACAGAAGATGAAGAGAGGGCGATCGCCCGTGCCCAGCAGCAAGGCTTCACCCCTCGACATTACGGTCGCGATCTTGCCTTCTGGATACCCGAACACCTGGAACTAAAAGATATTATTGAGCGATTCGACGGCATCCCCCTCAGCTCTATTTCTCGCCAACCGATCCGCTTAGAACATATTTATGTTGAGGTTACGGGTAGCCAGAGTGATTTTCTAAAGTGCTGAAAATCACAAAATTCTGTCTGCCTGTTGACGCTAGAAAAGACGCAAATTCCGAACCAGGAAGGTTTGCGTCTTACAGGAAATTACAGGAAATTACAGGAAATAAAGCAAGATTATCGAACTGAAGCTAAATCAGCCGCCAAGATACCGTTCAAGATTGACGCTGGATGCTGCTGGTGTTTCCAGGCAAAAGCGTGCCGGAAAGCAGCATCTTGGCAAGCTTGCAGCTCCTCGAAACCAATAATGTCGTGAGTTAGCAAGTTCTCGTACTCAAAGGGCAAGCGGACATTGTGAAGTCCAGCGTTATCGGTGCAGATGGCAATATCGACCCCAGCTTCAAAGCAGCGATCGAACACAACTTTAAGCTGCTGAATATCTTGGAGTGTTCCGGTTTTGAGATATGTGGTGGGGCAAACTTCTAAACATTGTCCGCGAGCTGCTAAGTCGCTCAGCAGTTCGGGGTGCAGAATGGGAATTTGAATCCCGTGACCAATTCTCATCAGGTACGGCAAGAGTTCGGGGTAGCAGCCTGCGGTAGTTTCGTAGACGTGTCCAGTAGTATTGACGTTGAGCGATCGCGCATAGGCATATAGTTCAACAAACTCGTCGAGGCGATCGCGGTAATGTCCATCACCACCTGCCAAGTCAATAGCACAAACGTAATGCTTCATTTGCGCCGCCAAGTCCACGATGGCGCGATTCACCTCATAGGGCAATCGTGAGTGCATACAAAGAATTTGGCTGGTTACAATGGGATATTCGCCCACCTGACTGGCTTTACCGACCACATCCACAATATCTGCCATGCGATCGATTCGCTCGGTTTGAGTGAGATCGCTGGAGGTACGCAGATAAGGAGTGTACCGAAGTTCGAGATATGCTAAGTTTTCAAAGACGTATGCCCCTCGCATTAGGCGATAGATGAAGTACGGGAGAGAGTCTTCAGTCTGTACTTTTTCGACAAGGGTATGTAACTCTAAATATTCGTCTAGGGTGTTGCGAGGGCGTGTGAAAAAAGTTTCAAATTGGTCGTAGTTTTCAAAAGGTTGAGCCAAGTCGTTGCGGTTGCGTTCAAAGTAGCGCCACAGCACACGCGGCACAACCGAACCTCCAAGATGGCGATGTAGTTCTGCGTATAAAGCCACAGGAAAATCTCCTATAAATTGGTAAAGTACGAGTCGTTGGGGGGCTGACTTCAGTGAACGTGGTTGAGTTAGCTAGGTTTGTAGTGGTACTTGTGTTCAGTCATTATACTGATACCCAGAATTTAGTTTATTTAATATAACTTAACTTTTGGGTTATGTGTCTGAAGGACGGGTCGGGCTAAAAAGCCGTAGCATTCTGCATTCAAATAAAGTGGCATACAGCTTTATTTGAGCAATCACTAAATGACAAAACTCCGATTGTTTCTAAGATCGCTCAGGTTAGAGTGAATTGTAATTTATCCTACAATGAACTCAGGACGCTTGAGGTTTAGCCATGCTTCAGATAGACCTGCAACACCTGCCCACGAGTGATGAACTCCCATGTTCGGACGATACCCCAGTGGATAATGAGGATCAAAATCTACTGCCCAATGTGCTGTTATTTCTGCTCAACTCTATTTGGGCGCAGCGTATGGATTGGTACTTTGGCGTAAATATGGCGGTATATCACATCACAGGTTCAAATCCCCGAGTGCCTGTGGTGCCTGATGCATTTTTAAGTTTAGGCGTGGAGCGCAAAAAGGGTGGTAAGTCTCGCAGAAGCTATGTGGTATGGGAAGAACAGGGAATAGTGCCCATTTTGACGCTGGAGATGGTGTCTCATAAACCAGGCGGAGAATATGACGAAAAGCTGGCGATTTATGCCCAGTTAGGGGTTCTGTATTATGTGATTTACAATCCAGAGTTTTGGCAGCGAGATCGACACCTGCCGTTTGAGGTATATAAACTCGTTGAGGGTACGTACCAACTACAGATTGGTGAACCGTTTTGGATGTCAGCAGTTGGGTTGGGGATTGGGCGATGTCAGACGGTATTTGGCAATGTGCCCCAAGAGCAATTGGCTTGGTTTGAGGAGAAAGGCGATCGCTACCTAACTGAAGCAGAAGTAGAACGGCAACAAAAAGATCGACTCGCTGAGCGGCTACGAGAATTGGGCGAAGACCCGGATCAGTTACTTGTCTAATAGACTTGTTGGGAAATAACGAGAAAAATCGCTGAAAGGCTTACACAGACTGAGTTTCAAGGATTTTGAGTAAAAATCGCTGAAAGGCTTACTAGAAGCGGGTTTCAAGCATTTCTAGGCTTATTACCCAACAAGT
>JBBRCV010000131.1:0-16002 GCA_038204505.1 Elainellales cyanobacterium | reverse complement strand
ATCACCCAGAGGGGGTAATCCGGTTGAGTGCGATAATCCCGGACAGTTTGAAGATGCTGAATCAGGCTCATAAAGTTGAGAATCCAATCGAGGGGATTTCTCTAGTATCTATTTTCTTTGATTAATGGATCAGCCCTGCTTCTAATCAATGGGGTATCGCAGGGAAGGAGCGATTGGTTTTGGGTCAAAGGGCGATCGCTTCCAAGTGAGTAAAGGGCGATCGCTACCTCTGCCTATCATCACAGGCTGTTATCAAAACTGCTACGATTTCATTATGTTTTCTGTGCCACAGCAATGCCTACAAGCCTCAAGCCCTCCACCCTAATCCCTAGAGGATTGCAAGTCCAGCAAATTAACAATCTCACCCTGTTCAAATTCACAGATGAATTAGGCGATCGCTTGCAAGCACTCCTCGACCAGAAAAAAGCAGACTCCCTCACCCTAGAAGAAGCCCTCGAACTAGAAGCGATCGGCGAGCTTGACGAAATTTTTAGCTATATCAATGCCGTTATGACTGCCAGAGTCAATGGGCATTCCTAAATCTCTCTATGAAACGGTTCGGCAACGCACCCAATTCCAGTGCGAATATTGCCTCGATGTTAGTGATCTTAATCGTGCGATCGCCTTCCTGCCCAGGCGATCGCTTCTGGGTCAGTAAAGGGCGATCGCTATCTTTCCCTGGCATCACAGCCTGTTTTAAAGCTGCTACGATTTCATCATGTATTCTGTGCCACACAGGAAAGAATTAGATATCTAGATCCATGAGGTTCAGCCTGGGCCCGTAGGTTTCGATGAACTCGCGGCGAGGTGCCACGCGATCGCCCATTAATACCGTAAAGATGCGATCGGCTTCGGCGGCATCTTCAATTTCGATGCGCTTCAACGTCCGGCTTTCGGGATTCATGGTGGTATCCCACAATTGCTGTGGCATCATTTCGCCTAAACCTTTGAACCGCTGGATTTCGTACTTGGCATTTTCGGGGAACCCAGAGATGATTTGGTCGCGTTCGCGTTCACTGTAACAGTAGTAGTGGTTGCGTCCGCGCTCTACTTTATAGAGAGGAGGACAGGCGATGTAAATATAGCCTTGCTCTACCATTGCCCGCCGATAGCGGTAGAAGAACGTCAGCAGTAGGGTACGAATGTGCGAACCATCCACGTCAGCATCGGTCATGAGACAGATGCGATGATAGCGGAGCTGGCTGGCATCGAACTCTTCGCCCTTAATCCCTAATCCAAGAGCCGTAATCAGCGCTTGAATTTCAGTGTTTTTGTAGATCTTGGCATCATCGGTTTTTTCGATGTTAAGGATTTTGCCGCGCAATGGCAAGATCGCTTGGAAACGGCGATCGCGCCCCTGTTTTGCAGAGCCTCCCGCAGAATCTCCTTCCACAATGAAAATCTCTGACTCGGCAGGATCACGAGAGCTACAGTCTGCCAACTTACCGGGTAGTGTCGAAGACTCAAGCACTGACTTCCGGCGCACCAGTTCACGGGCACGACGCGCCGCCTCAGCCGCGTTAAACGCTTGAATCGCTTTGTCGAGAATCGAATCAGCTACGCCAGGACGGAACTCTAAGTACTCAATCAGGACTTCGCCCACCAGAGAATCGACAATGCCTCGAACCTCGTTGTTACCCAACTTGGTTTTAGTTTGTCCTTCAAATTCAGGATCAGGGACTTTAACAGAAATAACGCCTGTTAGACCTTCCCGGACGTTTTCACCCGCCAGGTTAGATTCGCCCTCTTTGATTTTGTTGCGTTTACGGGCGATCGAGTTCATCGTCCGAGTCAGGACTGCCTTCAAACCTTCGAGGTGAGTACCACCATCGATCGTGCGAATATTGTTAGCAAAGCCTAGGAGCGTATCAGTGTAGGCATCTTCACACCATTGCAGCGCGACTTCGATTTGCACATTATTCCGCTCACCTTGCACGTAAATTACTTCTTCGTGCAGGGCTTGCTTGTCCTTGTTCATGTAGGCGATGTATTCCCGAATGCCGCCTTCGTAGTAATAGGTTTCGATGTGGGGCTGATGATTGGGCAAGTCGTCAATGCGGTTGTCGGTGAAGACTGTTTTGACACCAGCGTTGAGATATGCCAATTCTCGCAGGCGACCAGACAGCGTAGTGTAGTCGAAAGCAATGCCTGTGGTGAAAATAGTCGTGTCGGGCAGGAACGTGACTGAAGTGCCTGTGCGATCGCCCCCAATCGATTCAACTTGAAGTTCGCCTGTAGGAACACCACGATGGTACCCCTGAGTATGCAGCTTGTGGTCGCGCCAGACTTTGACCTCTACATGTTCAGACAAGGCATTGACGACCGAAACGCCCACCCCATGCAAGCCACCCGAAACTTTGTAGCCGCCGCCGCCAAATTTACCGCCTGCACCCAGTACGGTCATGACCGTTTCTAGGGCAGATTTGCCAGTTTTGGTATGAGTATCGATGGGAATACCGCGTCCATCGTCAACTACCGTGACAGAACCATCAGCGTTCAAAGTCACCAGAATTTCCTTACAATAACCTGCCAGTGCCTCATCAACCGAGTTGTCTACAACCTCGTACACTAGATGATGCAACCCTCGTGCACTAGTGCTGCCAATGTACATACTTGGACGCTTGCGAACATGCTCAAGTCCTTCTAAAACTTGAATCTGGTCAGCACCGTAATCTGTCGTCGTCATAGGATGAAGCGCTCCTCTAGCTTGTTTGAAGCCGTTGTAGACTTCAAACCATCAAAATATACCAAAATTATAACACAAAAGGGTTTGAGGGGATTTTAAGACGGTTTGAGGCAAAGTTTGAAACCTAGATGGATCTGGAGTGTTTCCAGAGCATTCTTAATTCACGCCCACTGAATTCTAATGAAGAAAACAGAAGTTGATACATCAATTTTAGTGTGGAGATCGGTTTTTGAGTACTAAAGTACTAGCTTCTTCGCCCCTAATTGTCATTTGCGGTCCTACAGCGACTGGAAAGTCGGGGTTGGCGATCGCCCTTGCCCAGCAGCTCAAAAGCTCCATCGTCAGCGCCGACTCACGTTTGGTCTACCGAGAGTTCAATATTGGCACTGCCAAGCCGTCTATTATCGAGCGGCAGCAAATCCCTCATTATCTAATTGATATCTGTGAGCCGACGGAGACTTTGACGCTGGCGGAATATCAACGGCGGGCGCGATCGGCGATCGACTCTATCCAAGCGCCTGCTCTATTAGTGGGTGGAACAGGTTTGTATATTCGCTCGATTGTCAAAGGGCTGAAGATTCCACAAGTGCCACCTCAAGCTGAATTGCGATCGCAGCTTCAAGCCCTTGGTCAGCCTCAGTGTTATGCCTTCTTGTGCCAGGTTGATCCAGCATCTGCCCTGAAAATTCATCCTAATGATCGGGTGCGAACACTGCGATCGCTAGAAGTGTTTTACGTATCTGGGCGACCGATCTCGCTCCAACAGGGTGAAGATCCGCCCAGTTACCCAATTCTGCAAATTGGGCTAGACTGCTTTGAGCCAGAGGCACTGGAGCGACGAATTGCTCAACGGACGGATGACATGGTGGCGGCTGGATTTGTGGCAGAAGTCGAGGCACTGGCACAGAAATATGGTGATCTGCCTCTGTTAAAAACCTTGGGCTATCGGGAAATGCAGCAATATTTGGCAGGAGAGATGGATTTAGAGGCGGCAAAAGCTTTGATGATATTACACACCCGTCAGTTTGCGAAGCAGCAGCGCACCTGGTTTCGGGCTGATCCGGCGATCGCCTGGTTTGATTCAGAGTCCCCTGATCTATTCACCAAAGTCTGGGATCAGGTTCAGCATTTCTTATCGAAAGAACAGCCTATCTAAATCTCAACAGCCTACCTAAATCTCAATAGCAAAGATCCCCAGTTTCTTGATAAAACTGAGGATCTTTTCTTTTTTAATGCACCCTGATTCTAAAGTTTCGTCCTAAGACTTGTCATCTTCAAAAGAGTTGAGGAAGCCCCGGATTTTTTCTCCGGCTACATCCCGACCGCCTAAGCCAAAAGCTAGCGCGATCGCCACTGCCACCGCACCCAGCAATAAACCAAAAGCCAGGTTAACAATGCTGCTAGCAATGCCCATTTGTTGAAGAGCCATTGCCCCAACGAATGCCAGAATACAAACGCGGGCAGTCTGACCCAACAAGTTAGACTGACGACCACCCGAAAGGGTAATTAGTTTGAACGTCAGGTTAGCCAAGTACAAACCCACGGCAAAGATTGCCACGCCCACCAAGACACGCAGTGAAACCGCCAGGATATTCTTCACCATGAGAGTTAGTGCTGGCAACCCTAAAACCTCGGTTGCCGTCACCACACCAAATAGAATGATGCCAACCATCGCGATAATGCCAACAATTTCTGAAGGCGATCGGCGAGTCAGCAGTGCCTCAGTCGCTGGTGGACTGATGCCCACGCCCGTGCCCCTACCGACACCCATGCCTAGTTCGTCGATAGGTTGAACAGGAATAGGAGGCTGAACGGGAGTAGGCTGAACCGGACGAGGCAGGTCGGGAATACCCAACACAGAAGTAATATTGTTGAACCCAATGCTGGTCAAAATATTGGCGACTAAATCCGCTACAAACCGCCCAATAAAGTAGAACAGTGCCACAATCAGCCCTGCTGTTAGAATCTGCGGCAGCGTCGTCAGCACTTGGTTCAACATTGCCACTGCGGGCTGAGAAATAGCGGCAATATCGAGGGCATTGAGAGCGGCGATCGCTGTTGGAATCAACACCAACACATACACCACTGTACCCAGCAGCGAAGACAGCGACATCCCACCCGCAGAACGGTTAAAGCCCATCCGTGCGCCCAACTGATCAGTGCCGACTGCTGCTAGCAAATTAGTCGTGATGCCCTGCACAATTCGAGCTACCAACCAACCGATCGCCGCAATCAACACCGCCGTCAAAATCTTAGGCAGTGCCGAAAGAATTTGGTCGAGTAAATTCTGAACTGGAGCCAAAGGACCTTGCAGGTTCAGGACATCTAGCACCAACGGCAGGAAGAATAGAAATACGAACCAGTAAAGGGCATTCCCCAAAGTTTCGGTCACAACAATGGAACTATCTCCCCCCCCGGTCTGCTCCCGCAGCTTATCGTCCAGGTTAAAGCGAGCTAGCCCAGTAGTGACCAGCGTCTTTGCCAAGGTCGCTATTACCCAAGCTACTGCCAGGAGCAAAGCTGCGTAACCCAAGCGGGGCAGATAGAGGAGAACCTGTGCCAAGAGTGAGTTGAGGGGCGTTGAAACACTTTCCAAATGAAGTGCATTGAGGAACGCCACCAGTGTGAAAGCTAAAATCAGCCAGTAAACAGCCGTTGCGACCCACTTGCCTAAAGGAAATGGGGCTTCACCTCGACGTTGACCTGCCATGCCCGACACTCGGTGGTCTACGCCCGTCTTTTTCAAAAGATTCTGAATTACACTCGCAACGATGGTGGCAGCAAGCCAACCCACAATCAAAATAACTAATGCCCATAGGAAACTAGGAAGAAACTGACCAATCTGAAAGCCAGTTCCTAGAAAAAGTCCATTCGCTGCACTAGCTCCTGGCTGAACAGGTGCCGCCTGTACGGGCACGGGTTGTGCGGGTGCAGCTTGGGCTAGCCAAAGTATTTGGGATAGATGGGATAGGTCTACCTCGGGGAAAACACCAAAACTGATTGCATTCATAGTGACCTTAAACTGTAGATGGAGAATTCATCAAGAAAAAATGAAGTCCGTTTGAGGGCTTATTGTAGGAGAATTCGTCGTAAACCTCAAGATTTGAGTATAAGTGCGAAGGGTAAGCTTGAAGCGGAAAACTTTACTAAGGTGAGTTGGAATGACTAAAGTCAAAATTACGGTGATTTGAACCGCCACTATTGAAAAGATCAGCTAAATAGTTTAGCGATCGCCATTCGCTTAGTTCAAAGAGCTAAAGTCTTTCGAGAAACGGACTTTCAAAAACGACAATAATATCCAGCAAATCAGCTTCGCAACAGCCTCTTAGTAAGACGTAACTTTTTCAAAATCAGCTTGGCAAAAAATGCCGGACTAAAAGAAAGTTGGGTAGATTAGCAGTGACTTAGCGAGAACTTATCACTAAATTTGACGTGTGACTGGTGTTTTACTTTACCAATCCCCAAAATAAAATCATGGTTGGGGAAATCTCGTTAAAGTAGCGTTAGTGCCTTCTAGCGTGCGGAGAAGATTAAGAGCATGTCGTCTCACCAGGTTTTTGAACAATCGATCCAAGTGGATGCCAGCGCCACTGCGGTCGAAAAGTGCATTACCGATCCGGTTTTGATGCACCGTTGGCTCAATCCGGCGCTGCGGTGTGAACCTGTGGGAGATTGGAGTACAGAATTGGGCGCAAAAAGTCGATTCGTCATTCAAGTTCCCTTCCTGCAACCTACTCTCAACAGCGTAGTTGTGGAACGCAAGCCAGGACTGATTGTGTGGGAATTTTCAGGCTTTTTTCGAGGGCGCGATCGCTGGGAATGTTTGCCAACCGAAAAAGGCACTAGCTTAGTCAATCGCTTCGAGTTCCACATTCCTAATGCGATCGTGCGCTATGGCTTCAACACTTTTGCCTTCAATTGGACTAAGCAGGATATGCAATCCCAATTGCGGCGGTTAAAGCGGGTTGCTGAACAAGAATATTTAAAAACCGCCACCCCCTGAAGGGGCATCCCCCCGTGGATGCCCTTCTTGCATGAGGGCACCACGGCAAATCTAGAGGGCACCCACGGCAATCTAGAGGGCACCCACGGGGGGGTGCCCCAACGGTTAGGCAGGTACAAAAATTCGTTTAGTCCCAGAAAGCTTAAAAGCCGCATGAACTGCCTTTAACGCCCTCACTCCGTCTTCTTCAGGCACTACGCAACTAACCTTGATCTCAGAAGTTGCAATCATCTGAATATTGATCCCTTCGTGAGCTAACGCCTTAAACATTCGTCCGGCGATTCCTGGACACCCCACCATGCCCATGCCTACAATACTGACCTTGGCGATCGCTTGATCCACCATCACTTCACCCATGCCCCAAGCCTGAGCCGCCGTTTGCAGCAACGCCTGAGCCTCAATTGCATCCACCTGCGCCACAGTAAAAGCAATATCACGGGTCGCTACTCCATTGACCAATCGGCAGCGCTGAGACTGAATAATCATGTCGACGCTAATACTCCGATCTGCCAACAACCGGAAAATCTTTGCCGCCATCCCAGGGCGATCGGGAACGTGCCGCATCGCTAAACGCGCTTGCTTCAGGTCAAGAGCTGCACCGCGTACCGGAATCGATGAGGTCGAAGGAAGAGGAGCCGCAACCGGAGAACTGCTGACTTGGAACGTTTTACAAAGAGCCGCGATCGCCCGATCGCAATCTGCCGCATCCACCGCACAACTCACCTTCACTTCTGAGGTCGAGATCATTTGAATATTAATGCCTGCATCCGCCAGGGTAGAAAACAGCGTCGCGGCAACTCCCGGTCGCCCAATCATGCCCGCTCCGGCAATGCTGACCTTAGCAATTTTGCGTTCTACCAGCACCTCAGCTTCCCCAGCCACCGGATCGAGATCATTTCGCAGTGCAGGGGCGATCGCTTCGGCAACCGCTTCGGCACGGGTTAACGAATTGTGGGTGACGGTAAAGGCAATATCATTCGTATTCGCCTCATGAATCGATTGAATAATTAAATCAACGTCCAGATCTTGCCCAGCGATTTCGCCAAATAGACGAGCCGCAATCCCAGGACGATCGGGCACTCGCAGCAATGCCACCTTGGCTTGATCCATGTCAAACTCCACTGCGTCCACTGGATGAGCGATCTCCAGTCCTTCTAGCGATCGCGGTTGAGGAATGGGCGACACAACCCGCGTCCCCGGTTCATCCGTCCAGCTCGATCGCACCACCAGCAAAACGCCATAGTTACGAGCAATTTCTACGGCACGAGGATGCAGCACTTTTGCGCCCAAACTCGCCAACTCCAGCATCTCATCCGAGGTGATTTCGGTCATGAGCTGAGCATCCGGCACTAGGCGGGGATCAGTGGTAAGAATGCCAGGAACATCGGTATAAATTTCGCAGCAGTCGGCTTTAAGAGCGGCAGCCAGAGCCACGGCTGAAGTATCAGAACCGCCCCGTCCCAAAGTCGTAATCTCTAGCTCATCCAAACTACTAGTGCCCTGGAAGCCAGCTACAACCACGACTTTTCCGGCTGCCAAATATCGCTCCATCCGCTCAGTTTCAATGCTGAGAATGCGGGCGCGAGTATGTTCGGCTTCAGTGACAATGCCCACCTGTCCGCCCGTCATCGAAATCGCAGGCTGACCAATTTCTTGGAGCGCCATGCTTAAAAGAGCGATCGTCACTTGTTCGCCCGTAGACAGCAGCATGTCCATTTCCCGCCGATTCGGGTTGGGCGCAATGTCGTATGCCATTTTTACTAGCCCGTCGGTCGTTTTTCCCATCGCCGAAACGACCACAACCACAGAACTACCCGCCTGCACAGTTTGTTTGACCCGCTGTGCCACTGCCTGAATCCGCTCGATTGAGCCAACTGATGTGCCGCCGTACTTTTGAACAATCAATGCCATAGTGCTTGTGTTGTGAAGCGATCGCCAAAATCTAAAGTCGCTTGCCCCCAGGCTACAACGATACCAAGATTATTCCGGAAGTTTCAAACCCTTTGTATCCTGCTGCTTCATGATACTTAACCCCCAATTCCTTGCCCGATTTACCATCGCTCCGCATAATGCTGTGAAGAGGTGCTGCTTCACCTTCGGGAGCGTCGGATGGAGCAGTGCTTCTCATTAAAGTGCTTCTCATGAAGAAGACAATTAAGTTTGAGTCAAAACCGCTTCCAAGTCTGGCACGTTTACCCAAGCACTCGCTTCATGGGATTGGTGCGTTAAATCCATCAGCAACTGCGAATACACACCTTCTCGCAATGAAGGTGTTAGCGATCGCCCCGTCTCTATCCCTTCCACCCACCGATCAATCACCCGAATAAACGGTGCCAGCCGCCCATCTCCATAAGTCTGCGGAAACGCCAGCCGCTCCGGGATTTCTAGCTCTTGCAAAGGCTGCCCATTCTGGCTACCCATGATGCGGAACCCATGCACATAGTCGCCTTGGTTGTCGCTGCCCAAAATCAGCGTGCCGCGATCGCCATACACTTCCACCCAATGTCCCCGCCCTTGATAGGTGACTGCACTCAACGTCACCTGACAAAGCGTGCTATCCGTCAGCTCCAGCGTCAGACAGCAGGTGTCATCGGCATCCACAGGCTTGACTTTTCCATCTAGCGGATCGACGCGAGTAGGAATTGTGGTGCTGAGCCGACCGCTTAAGCGTTTCGTAGGTGCAAATAGCCAAGCCAAGTAATCAAAACAATGAGAACCGATCGCCCCTAACGCTCCGCCGCCTTGGTCTTTGCGAGCGTACCAGTTCCAAGGCTTGTTGGCATCGGCGCGACCAGAAACGAGCCAATCGACTTTAACGAGGCGCTTCTGTCCGACATAGCCTTCTGCTAATAGTTCGGCGAAACGCTGCCATGCCGGGACGAAGCGGAATTCAAAGTCGAGGGTGGCGATCGCTCCCTTCTTCTGCGCCAACTGATAAAGCTCTGCCGCTTCTTGCACATTCAACGCCATTGGTTTTTCGAGCAACAGATGTTTACCAGCTTGCAGCACTATTTTTGCCATGTCGTAGTGTAAAAAAGGTGGCGTGGAAATGGTGACGGCTTGTACTTCAGGGAGTGCCACCAGTTCTTCGATAGTTTGATAGGCGCGAGGAATGGCATGAGTTTGGGCGATCGCTCTACCCTTCTCTAGATCACGATGGTGAACCGCTACAACTTCAGTGCGATGGTGAATTTGCAAACCGGGAATATGAATCTTTTGACCAAAACCTGTGCCAACAACCGCAACGCCGATAGGAGAATGAGCCATGATAAGAGCCAGTCAAACTAAATCTCATTATGGTAATGGTTTTCAGCGTCAATCTTGAGAACTTTGGCAGAGAGCAGATCCGAAAGTTTCTCTTGAGTCAGGCGGATCTAAAGCCATCTAGAATAAATGCAGGCTTTCATTAACTTCTAAACTTTCATTAACTTCTAAATCAGTCAGATTCATTAGAAGCATCCCAATGATTAAAATTCTCCATCTTTCCGACATTCACTTAGGCAGTGGTTTTTCCCACGGGCGAGTTAATCCAGAGACAGGATTGAACAGTCGGCTAGAAGATTTTATTCAAACCTTAAAACGCTGCATCGATCGCGCCATTGAAGAACCTGTTGATCTCGTTCTTTTTGGCGGCGATGCCTTCCCTGATGCCACGCCTCCTCCTATTGTTCAAGAAGCCTTCGCGCGGCAGTTCCGCCGACTGGTCGATGCCGATATTCCCACCGTTTTATTAGTTGGCAATCACGATCAGCACTCCCAGGGAGCAGGCGGGGCAAGCTTGTGCATCTATCGAACTCTAGGCGTTCCAGGTTTTGTGGTGGGCGATCGCCTGCAAACCCACACTCTGCAAACCCGTAACGGCGCTATCCAAATCATGACGCTGCCCTGGCTGACCCGCTCTACTTTACTAACTCGCCCTGAAACTGAAGGACTCTCTCTATTAGAAGTTAATCAGCTTTTAATCGATCGCCTACGCGTGGCAATGGAAGGCGAAATCCGACGGCTCGACCCCAATTGTCCGACCGTATTATTGGCACACCTGATGACAGACAATGCCCGCCTAGGCGCAGAGCGATTCCTAGCGGTGGGCAAAGGGTTTACCGTACCTTTGTCACTGTTGGCGCGCCCTTGCTTCGACTATGTGGCGTTGGGACATGTTCACCGCCACCAAGTTTTGTCAGAGCAGCCGTATGTGGTCTATCCCGGCAGCATTGAGCGAGTGGACTTTAGTGAAGAATCGGAAGACAAAGGGTTTGTCTTGGTGGAGGTAGAGCAAGGCAACACGCGCATGGAGTTTTGCCCGTTGCCCGTGCGTAAGTTTTGCACCATTCGGGTCGATTTGTCGAAAGCGGATGATCCTCAAGCGATGTTGCTGAAAGCGATCGCATCAGAAAACATTCAAGATGCCGTTGTCCGACTAATCTATCAGCTTCGCTCAGAACAGCTCGATCAAGTGGATAATACGATACTTCAGCAGGTTTTAGCCACAGCCCATACCTATAACATCCACGCCGAACTTGTTAGCCAGCTTGCCCGTCCACGTTTGCCCGAACTCGGCACAGGGCACCACCTTGCCCCCTTAGAAGCATTGAAAGCCTACATTGCCAACCAGCCTCACCTCGAAGACATTGCTATAGATCTGGTTAGTGTGGCTCAGGTTCTACTAACGTCCGGTCACAAGAATCCTGAAGAGGCAGAAACAGACGAACTTATTCTCAAAGAAATCAGCAAGTCAAGTCATAATTTTATAGAAGATGAGCCTGCTCAGTTACGACTTTTGTAATGGATTTTCTCATCTAAAGGTAAACTTGGGGCAGAATAGTCCCTCAGCTAACGCGAGCATTGCATGGTCAGCTTATTCTTGCCCAAAGCTCCAATTCAACGGGAAACCCAACGGGTTCTACTGCACAGCATTAGTTGGCAGACGTATCAGGCAATGCTGACAGACATGGGCGATCGCCGTTCTTCGCGGCTGGCTTACGATCGCGGCACCCTAGAAATTACTATGCCTTCTGATGTTCATGAATTCATTAAGCGTTTGTTAGAACGCATTGTTACGGCACTGACTGAGGAATTGAATCTCAAAATCCGGAGTGTCGGGTCAGTTACCCTTAACCGAGAAGATTTAGCCCAAGGCGTAGAACCGGATTCTAGCTTCTACATTCAAAGTGCCAGTCAAATTCGGGGCAGAAAACTTGATTTGATTAGCGATCCGCCTCCGGATTTAGTAGTAGAGGTCGATATTACCAGTGCTTCAACCCAAAGGTTAGAAATTTACAAGCGCTTAAAGGTTCCTGAAGTGTGGCTTTGTACAGCAAGGTCCATTGAAATCAAACAACTTCAGGATGGAGAATATGTTTCCTGCAAAAATAGTCTGGCATTTCCGATAATTTCTGCTGCTGTTATTCAGGGGTTTTTGGAACAGGGGAAGGATACAGATGACGATAATGCAGTGATTCGATCGCTGCGATCGTGGATTCAAGAACAAGAAAAGAAATGAACATGATTTTGACTCAAAAAATACCGCGAGATGTCACTGAAAAAATCAGTTTTACACTGGCACTCATCGCCGAAGATCGAGTGCGATCGCGCCATCATTTCGAGTCCGACGGTCAATCTTTTTCCTTACAACTGCCTAGAGGAACGGTGCTCTATCACCATGATTTACTTAAGGCAGAATCGGGCGAACTTGTGCAGATCATCGCCAAGCCTGAACCCGTCATCACTGTGACTGCCAAAACACCTCTAAGTTTGCTCAAAGCCGCCTATCATCTGGGCAATCGCCATGTGCCCCTGGAAGTGACTGAAACTTATTTACGACTAGCGCCTGATGCAGTTCTTCAATCTATGCTGGAGCAATTGGGAGCGCAAGTGATAGAAGAGATGTTGCCATTTCAACCAGAGATGGGAGCTTATAGTCATGCTCAAAGCCATGACCATTCATAATCTAGATATGCAAATAGATATGGGAAACGGGCGACCCCTTGCGGGTATCTCGAAGAGCACGCTTGCGGGTATCTCGATGAGTTCGCTCCTAGCACTCTTGCAATTTGTGAGTCCAGCCCTGCCAGTTGGGGCTTATAGCTATTCTGAGGGCATCGAAACCTTAGTGCAGAATGGTAAGGTTAAAGATTTGGCAACGTTAGAACATTGGCTGGAACAAGAGCTGAAATGTGGGGCGATTTCGGTTGAGGCGATCGCTTTATTCAGGGCTTATATCTGTGTTGAGAATGGCGATCGTGATCGACTAAAGTATTGGAATGATTGGCTTTCGGCGTTTCGAGAAACAGAAGAAATACGGCTACAAAGCTGGCAAATGGGGCGATCGCTGACTCGTCTTTTAATTGATCTTCAGCCTTCGTTGCAACCGACTATTGCAACCTGTGGGGATAATTGTAACTTCACAGTGGCGTTTGCGATCGCTGCCCATCATTGGCAAATCGATCCGCAAACAGCTGTCCTCGGTTACCTGTATAGTTGGGCTTCTAACTTAGCGAATGCAGGGGTCCGCTTAATCCCGTTAGGGCAAACTCAGGGACAACAGTTATTACTTAATCTTTACCCAGTTTTAGAACAAACGGCTACAACTGTGATGAACGCTAGTGATGATAGTCTAAAGAACTGCGGTTGGGGATTGGCGATCGCCAGTATGCAACACGAAACTCTTTATTCTCGGTTATTTCGCAGCTAACAAAATTTTGAAATGATCTATTTGGAGAAAGCATGAGTCCATTTCGAGTCGGGATTGCAGGACCCGTTGGATCGGGAAAAACGGCGTTGGTTGAAGCACTTTGTAAAGCGATGCGGGACGAGTTCAATATTGCTGTGGTCACCAATGATATCTATACCCAAGAGGATGCACAGTTTTTAGTGCGGCATGGAGCGTTAGATGGCGATCGCATTATTGGGGTAGAAACGGGTGGTTGTCCGCATACGGCAATTCGGGAAGATGCTTCAATTAACTTGGTGGCGATCGAGCAATTAGAGCGGAAGTTTACCACCCTCGATCTGGTTTTTGTGGAGAGCGGCGGCGATAATCTTGCCTCTACCTTCAGTCCAGAATTGGTGGATTTAACGATCTACGTGATCGATGTCGCAGCCGGGGACAAAATTCCCCGGAAGGGCGGTCCCGGAATTACAAAATCGGACTTGCTCATCATCAACAAAGTTGACTTAGCCCCTTTAGTCGGTGCAGATTTGGGTGTAATGGAGCGCGATTCTCAAAAAATGAGGGCAGAGAAGCCCTTTATCTTCACTAATCTCAAAACTAAGCAGGGACTCGATCAAATCATTAATTTCATCCGGTTGCACGCTGGCAATCTCAATGCTTAACTACATTAATGTCTAAGGAGTCACATCAGTCTTCAGAAGTAATCTTTACTAAAGTTTAAACTTTTCAACAAACTCAATGCCATAAGTGTATCGTACTATACATTTACAGATTCAACCTCAGCCCTAACATCACGGTTAGCTTAACCCTTTATGTATTAGGCGCTATCCGAGAGGAGTGGTGAATTAAAAATGTCAAGCCCATTGAATCGTCGTAAGTTTTTGATTTATGGTTCTGCCGCCTTGGGCACTAGTTTGCTGCTGAAAGGCTGTGCCCCTGCCCCAAGTGGTGAGACCGCAGCATCTAGCAGCGGATCGCCTAGTGCATCACCCGCTGCCGCAAGTGGAGACACTATTAAAGTAGGAGTGCTGCATTCATTAAGCGGCACGATGGCGATTAGCGAAAAGAGCGTGGTGGATTCTACACTGTTGGCGATCGAAGAAATCAACGCTGCTGGTGGTATTGGTGGTAAAAAGATTGAGGCGATTCAGGAAGATGGCGCTTCTGACTGGCCCACTTTTGCTGAAAAAGCGAAGAAATTGATTGAACAAGATCAGGTTGTGGTGATCTTTGGCTGCTGGACTTCGGCTAGCCGCAAGGCAGTTTTGCCTGTGTTTGAAGAAAAGAACCACATGCTCTATTATCCAGTGCAGTATGAAGGGCAAGAGTGTTCTAAGAACATTTTCTACACGGGGGCTGCGCCCAACCAACAGATCGAACCTTCCGTAGATTGGCTGTTGAAAAATAAAGGCAAAAACTTCTACCTAATTGGCTCTGACTATGTGTTCCCCAAAACGGCGAACACCATTATCAAAGCGCAGTTGGCAGCAAAAGGCGGCAAGACTGTCGGTGAAGATTATCTGCCCCTGGGTGGTGTCGAGGTTGCACCGATTATTGCCAAGATTAAGAGCGTTCTGCCCAATGGTGGCGTGATTTACAACACGTTGAATGGCGACAGCAACGTAGCGTTCTTCAAGCAAATGCAGGGCGCGGGTTTGGGCCCTGACAAGTATCCGGTAATGTCAGTCAGTATTGCGGAAGAAGAAGTGAAGGCGATCGGGGTTGAGTTCCTGAAAGGTCACTATGCCGCTTGGAACTATTTTATGACTGTAGACAGCCCCGAAAATAAAAAGTACGTGGCAGCGTTTAAGAAAATGTACGGCGACGATCGCGTCACCAACGACCCCATGGAAGCGGGCTACATTTCGGTCAACATTTGGAAGCAAGCTGTTGAAAAAGCAGGGGGCGCAGGTACTCCTACCGATTTAGAAAAGGTGCGGACGGCGGCATACGGGCAAACATTCGCAGCGCCTGAAGGTGCGGTAAAGATGAATAACAATCACCACCTCTCTAAAGTAGTGCGGATTGGCGAAGTGCGAGATGATGGTCTATTTGAGATTGTCTCCGAAACTCCCAAGGCAGTTGATCCGATTCCTTGGAACCAGTTTGTCGCCGAAACCAAAGGCTACACTTGCGATTGGACAAAGACCAACGTCAAGAGCGGTGAAACTGCTGGTAAGTTCAAGAGCTAGAGTTCAGGGTTTGCTAGAACAGCCTCGACTCTTGCAAGAGTTGGGGCTGCCTTTGAAAGGCGGAATAAACGAGCAGTTGTAGAGTGCTTTTCTCGTTACCTAGCCGAAAGGTGGGAATAGAGAGATATTGTCGCTCGGAGTGATTTCAGAAGCTTTCTATACAGAATTGATACTTTAGATAGAGCGATATTGATGCCAGGTCGTTCATTCGGGGGATGCTTTTGTTACCCAGTATTTTAGACGGTATTTTTAGTGGCTTTAGCATTGGCTCAATCCTGCTTTTGTCGGCGCTAGGGCTGGCGATCGTTTTTGGATTGATGGGCGTAATCAACATGGCTCACGGTGAGCTAATGATGTTGGGTGCTTATGCAACTTTTGTGGTTCAGAATATTTTTAAGCCCTTCAAACAAATACCTGGAGTAGGCGAATATATTTTTGGCAGCTACATATT
>JBBRCV010000130.1:0-16005 GCA_038204505.1 Elainellales cyanobacterium | reverse complement strand
GCCAAGGAAAACCGCTTTCGCTAGTTCCTGGAATGACGGTTGGAGCCAATATAAAAGTGCGTTCCCGTGCGCCCATTAGCTATGTGGCAGATGAATTAATTAAGGCTTGGGATAGTTTGCGATCGACTCGTTAACCCTCTTGATGATTCGCAATTTCCCATTCCAGAACACCCTAGAATCCTGATATCTTATGTTGAGCCAAACCTCAGAAAAAACCATGCACCGCGTTCGATGGGTACTTGCCCTCGGATGGCTACTATTAATTGCTTCGTTGTTTTACGATCCCTTTACACCCTTATTAACGGAGCCAAGTAACCTCAGTAGCCCTTTTCATCTTGATCCTAAAAGCTGCATCAAAATTCGAGAAGACTGCATTGTCCAGAAACCTTATTCTCTCAGTGTCTTAATTTGGTGGGCAATGATTGTGCCTGCGGGTATTTTGATTTTAATGACTTTAGGGCACGAGTTTTGGCGAAGAATTTGCCCGTTGTCTTTTTTCTCACAAATTCCACGCGCTTTGGGCATTCTACGCAAACGTAAGGTCATTGATCCAGTAACTCAGGAAGTTCGATATGAGTTGGTTAGTGTAGGTGAGCATTCTTGGTTAGGACAGAATCATCTCTATGTGCAGTTTGGGTTATTTATAGTGGGTTTGGGCGTGCGAATTCTGTTTGTAAATGGCGATCGCACTGCCCTTGCTTATTTCCTCATCGGAACGATTCTTTCTGCCATCATCATTGGCTATCTTTACGCTGGAAAAAGCTGGTGCAATTACTTCTGCCCTATGGCTCCTGTCCAGATGATTTACACAGGTCCTCGCGCCTTACTAGGCAGTAAAGCTCACGTTACACCTGGCGTTACTCAATCCATGTGTCGCACCGTTGATAATACCGGACAAGAGAAAAGTGCTTGTGTGGGTTGCAAAGCTGCTTGCATTGATATTGATGCCGAAAAATCCTATTGGCAGGAGCTGCAAAAACCAGGACGGCGACTGGTGCAATATGGGTATCTGGGGATGGTCGTCGGATTTTACCTTTACTATTTTCTTTATGCAGGCAACTGGGATTACTATTTCACTGGCGCCTGGACTCACGAGGAACACCTGCTGCACCGGGTATTTGATCCAGGATTTTATATCTATGGACGCGCGATCGCCATTCCCAAAGCGATCGCGGTTTACCTCACCTATGGCGTTCTCGTCGCCATTACCTTCGGCTTAGGATTAACTCTCGAAAAGCTCTATCGCCAATATGCTCGGTATCGTGGGCGGGCGGTTTCCGCAGAACAAGCGCAACATTTTTCCTTTACTGTCTTTACTGTCGTCTCCTTCTGGGCATTCTTTTCCTACGGTGCGCGTCCATCCCTGAATCGATTGCCGACAACGTTCGTTCTGGCGTTCAATGCGTTAGTTGTTCTGGTTGGTGCAATCTGGATGTTCCGAACTTTGGGGCGCACCCGTGATCAGTATGAACGGGAAAGTATGGCGAATAGTTTGCGTAAACAGCTCCAACGACTTCAGATTGCTCCAGAATTGTTGAAGGGGCGATCGCTTGAAACTCTTTCTCCAGATGAACTCGATTTGTTGATCAAAATTCTTCCCGGACTATCTCACCATTTACGCGTACAAACTTACACAGGCGTTCTGCAAGAATTAATCGAACAAGGCGTAACTCATGCCTCCCGAAGCTTCGACTTTTGTGAAAAACTACGACAAGAGCTTCAGCTTGGAGAGGCAGATCATTTGGCAGCAATAGAGGCAATCGGGCAAGCTAATCCTGAAGTTCTGGTAGCACCCCGATGGCAGTCGTTTTCCTCTTATCTACACGATGCCGAAACTCTTGCCAGAACTATCGTTAGACCTGTGAACAAAAAGCAGTCTGTGCGTAAGAAACAACGACTCTAGGAACTATGGCAAACTGACCTTTAATCGCAAGACATCATGTTGAAACTGAAATCTGTCAACTTTAACCACCAACTGTTTCAAGAATATGCCTTAGAACCTACTGATGAACGCGAGTGGATCATTGGCAGAGATCCACGCTGTCAGATTGTGTTAACCACACTAGACGTGAGCCGAACTCATGGACGCATCTTTTATGAAGATGATATCTATTACTTCGAGAACATTAGTCAACATGGCACTACTCTGAACAGCAACGAGCTTTTACCCGATGAAAAGAAGCCTCTTCACAAAGGAGACTTACTGGTTTTGGGAGAAACTTATCTACAGGTCGAAGAACTAACTGCACTGACTTTATTAGACCTGACATCTCAGCAGCCGTTAAAGACAAATTCAGAATGGGAGGGCGATTTACAGGTGCGTTGCTGTCGCATTATTGATGAAACTACGGATGTTAAAACCTTTTGTTTTACAGCCGAGCCAGCCACTCTATTTCACTACAAACCTGGACAGTTCGTGAACTTAGAAGTAGAAATTGATGGAAAAACCGTTGTGCGTCCCTACTCTATTTCATCATCGCCTACGCGCCCCTATCACCTCGCCATTACCATCAAGCAGTTGCCTCGCCTCCGCGACGATCTTCCCCCAGGACTGGTCTCCAACTGGATGCACGATCACTTGCAAGTGGGCGATCGCATCAAAATTAAAGGCACGCCGATGGGCAACTTTACCTGCTTGCCTGCACCGCCCAAAATTCTCCTGGCATCAGCAGGCAGCGGCATTACGCCCATGATGAGTATGGCAAGGTGGCTGCAAGATACCTTGACTCCCTGCGATATCATTTTTCTGCACAGCGCTCGGACACCTGAAGATCTGATCTTCCGCCGAGAGTTAGAAGCGATGGCAGCTCAAATGCCCAACTTCCGATTGGTATTTACGGTGAGCCGTCCCTCTGCTCAGTCTGATTGGACGGGCTTAACGGGACGCATTTCAAACATGATGCTGCAAATGGTTGTACCCGATTTGAGCGATCGGGCTGTCTATGTTTGTGGCTCTAATGAATGGATGCAGAATATTAAATCCATCCTGAATACGCTAGATTTTCCCATGTCTTCTTACCAGGAAGAAAGCTTTGGTGGTCATCGTTCTGCTTCTGCCAAAGGCTCAACCAAACCAAGGAAAGAAACAACATCTGATGACACATTTGTACCCATTCAAGGAACGACAGAGAGTAATGGGAATGGACGACAGTTATCTAGTGTGGCGATCGCTCAATCTATCTCTGTAGACACTGCTGAAGTTAGCTTTACTCAATCCGGTGTGAACGTTTTAGCAGACGGTGATCTTTCTATTCTAGAACTAGCAGAGCAAGAAGGCGTTAGTATTCCTAACGCCTGTCGGGCTGGAGGGTGTGGCGCTTGTAAAGTGCGAACTCAAGGTCGCGTTCGCTATGCCACAGCACCTGCGGCCCTGACTGCTGTCGATCGAGAGGCAGGGTACGATTTAGCTTGTGTAGCACATCCGGTCGGTTTGCTGACAGTGGATGCCTAGCACACAAAAATCAAGATTCAAAAAAAAGGAGAAAACTCATGAGACACGTTTATTTAACAGTTGCAACAACCGCTGCTAGTCTGCTGATTGGCTTGGGTGAAGGAGCAATGAGCCTAGATTTGCATTCCATTAGTTTTGACCACGCCCCTAGATTAAGTAATGTGGCGATCGCCAATCAAAAAGCTTACTTCACAGTCACCATTCCCGAAAATGCTGGAGAAGAACTGGCAAAACTAAGTTTTAGTGACCTTACCCAAGAAGGAACTCGCCTACCCTTTAATTTAGAGAAAACTCAAGTATTCCAGGGAACACGAGCCAGCGGACAGAACATTCAATTGAGCGATGCTTGGGTGGATGAAATCGGTGTAGTTTGGGTTGAATTTGCTCCGACATTAGCACCCGGAACCACGTTTACAGTCGTTTTAGAAGTGGGAGAAAATGCACCATCTGGCGAACATGAGTATGGCGTTGCAGCTTATCCAGAGCCAGAAAACTCTATTCCTGCTTTTGTAGGAGATGGAACGCTAACGTTTGATTAGACCGCATGATGTCCTCTGATTAAGAACGATCCATTACAAGAATAGTTCTGAGTTTTGTCACTCAAAAATAACTTCTAATAGATCCATCCATGAATTCAAAATAAATACTAAATTAACGTTGAATTCATGGGAAATAGTTGTTATAATGTTAGAATGGGACAATCTACAGCAGTTGAGTTTTTCTAGCAGATTAAGAACTCTTCATTCGCACCACCGTTCCTTAATGGTTGCTTCTGTAATGTACGTTAAATGAGTTCTGTAGGCGATCGCGCTGCTAGATCCTAAAGTATTTGATTCACCTGAAATATTCATTTATTTATCCTAAAGCTATGCTTAGGAGGGTAGATAGATATTAGCAACTGCTGTCCCTACGTGTGTTCTTCTGGATAACAAGTCATTGCTTATTTCATCGCAAGTTCGTTCTTTTCACAATTACTAGGAGAAACATGGAAGTACTGCAATTGCAACCCATAGAAACCCAACTGAATAATCAAAATTCCGTTGGTGCAGCCGATACTCTTACCCCCGTCGATTCTGCTGGTGCTGCAAATAGCTCAGTCGGGTCATCGATTCAAGATACTGAGTTGGGTCGATCCTTAAATGCCGCGCTTGCTGCACCTGTTGAACCTGCCGCACCCGCCGCACCTGCCGCGCCTGTAGCACCTGCTGAACCTATTGCTCCGGTCGTCATCACTGCGCCTGAGCCGCAGGTTGCCGCACAAGAAGTTCAAGCTTTAAACCAGGAACAAGCCCCTAGTCAAGCTCAAGCACCTACCGTCAACACGCCCGTTGGTGACACCCTTTCGACAGCCAATGATCCGACTGTTGCTAACTCATTGCGACAGACTGTTGCAGGATCGTCTGCGGATGCGCTTAAAGCTGTTATTCCTGGCTTAGATCCCACGACAACGGCTGCACCGCCAGCGGCAGACTTACAAGGCTTTAGCGTATCAAACGATCCTTCTAAAGCCGATGATCATGATCACGGTAATCCTGGCAGCCCACCTGTTAACCACATTTCCTCCTTGGATGCTGTAGCTTCGGCAAAAGGCGTTAACGCTGGTGCAACTCGCCTAGTCAAAGATCTAACTCGCAGGTTTGGCATCAAAGGCGATTTGCTCGATCCTGGTGCAGGCAACAACGTTGTCATTGGTGCAGGTGGCAATGATCTAATCTTTGGTAACGGCGGTGGACTGAACACCATCACCACAGGCAGCGGAGCAGATACCATTGTGTTGGGCGATGAAACCACCAACCGGATCTTTGACTTTAATCCAGACCGCGATCGCTTTGTTCTAGCCGATGGGATAGATATCAATAACATCGTCATTGGTCAAGGTAAAAACCCTGGTAAAGGTGGACTCAACCAGCCTCTAGATAGCCTCAACAATACCTTGATTATTGACAAGTCTGATGGACACATTTTAGCATCGCTCACCTTTACCAAATCAGATGCCATTACCGATAGAAACTTCCTTCGGGTTGGTGACGGTGCGCTTGATATCGCCAAAAATTCCACGTTCTCCAACACCCAAGAGGGCAGTGGACAACTGAATGGAGGTTTAGGACGCGACAAATTAGTCGGTGGTAGCGGCGATGATTTTCTAGCCCCCGGCGATGACACGTTCAGATTCCGCACCGCAAAATCTGGTGGAGAATTTCCCTTTGCCAATGACAGCCCCGGCACCACTCGGCTCAATCTTGAGCTTAAAGGCGGTGTGTTTCGCATTAACGGATCTTACAAGAACTTTGATGGCGCACCTCTCTTTAGCCAGGGAGAAACGACTCTTGACCCAACCGCTATCCTTCTTAACGGCGCTCAGGCTCAGCCATTCATTGATGGATTCTTGAAGGTTCCCAACGACGTAGAGGGCAACAAGATCTCTGGAACTCACCTGCACTTTAGTCCGGCAGAAGATGTGCGGGGCAACTTTGCCGATGCGACAGTGGTTCGATATTTCACCAATACGCCCACGAGCGCTAAAGCTGGAACAATTTCAGGTGAGTTTGAGTTAACGCCGCAAGAACAAGCAGCGTTACTAGCTGGAAACCTCTATGCCAACACTCATACGAACATCGATCTAGATAAGGATGGCAAAGGCGGATTTCCTACTGGAGAAAATCGCACGAACTTCAATAAAAACGTTGTGCGTTTTGTTTAATCATCCAAGTTAATCATGGTGAGCGAGGCGCTGAGATATTGCTTTCAGAACTTTTTGAGAAGTAATGTATCAAACGCTTCGCTCTACTGTTAACGCAATCTTGAAAATCATGGAGATAACTCATGTTAGATGCGATCGCAGAAGTCGATAATCTCGGCATGGAAGACTCAACATTGGCTGCTGATGCTTCCACAACAAATTTAGACACGAATGCCGCCACGGGAGAATCACAAGGTTCTTCTATGCAAAGCACTGACTTCAATCAGTCTCTAATGGATATGCTGTCCACCCTTGATTCCTCAGCCAATACCACGAATCCATCGCTGCAAATCGTTTCAGGTCAGTCCTTAGAAGCTGCTCTGGCAGATGCAATACCGGGCTTAGATCCCACGACCGTAACGCCACCCCCTCCGTTGGCTCAAGAGGTTACGCTGTCTAGCTCTGAGGCTCCAGCCGATGTCACAAATCCATCGTTGCAAATCGTTTCAGGTCAGTCCTTAGAAGCTGCTCTGGCAGATGCAATACCCGGCTTAGATCCTACGACCGTAACGCCGCCCGCTCCGTTGGCTCAAGATTCGAGTTTGAACCCGTTCATGGCTGCCCTCACCGAGCTAGATAATCCCGAGTCTCTAGGTGAAGCGTTTCAAACAGTGAGTGATGGCTTTGAAGGTCTGAGCAATAGTTTTGAACAGTTGGCAACGTCTTTTCTATCGCAAGATAGCAACAACACTACGCCGATCGCCGCCAACGGTGATGATACCAGCGACAGTCCTGACGTAAAGAACGCCGCGATCGGTGATACAGGTAATGATGTCGACACCAATCTTGATACTGACAAGATAGCGATCGCTAACGTGAACGCTGACGATATTAATACCAATGTTGACAAGGTGGCGATCGCCAATGATACCGATACTATTAACACTAATTTTGGTATCAGTAACTTGACCAGTGGTAATGATAACACGGCTCTAGGTACAGACTTTAACTTAGACTTTGATGCCCTAAAAGTGAATGTTGACCAGGTGAGCCACGGCTTACAGTTCTTGGTGCAGCAACTTGAAGCGGCATTTGAAAGTGATGGTTCAGCCCTAGCAACGTCATCGACTTTCAGTCCTTTAAGCTAACCAGCGAACTAGCGCCTTATCCTGCGCTCCAATCTCCTCAACCGAAGTGTAAAAGTAGTTTTCCCAGCCTAGCTCTGGCAAACCTGCAAATAACATCAGGTTGAGGGGATATTTTTCACTATCGGTACAGCGTCGGAAATCATCTCGAAATAAGAAGACCGATTTGTTGAGCGCGATCGCCACTCCCAGCTCCACCATTACGCCCTCATCAGGAGGCGTGCCATTAACAACGGCAAAAATTCCATCACAGTTTTTTACATCATTCAAATCTGCCTGAGCCACCTGATACGCCCATCCGGGCTGAGAAAGATCAACCTGGTTATTGCGCTCAAACGGTTCCCATACTTCAGCCCCCAGTTTTTCTAGCGATCGCACAATGGGCGGCAATAGCAATGTTTTTTGTTGCGCTGAAAAACCATAGGGGCTGGCTAAATAGATAATTTTGCGAGTCATGTTTGTCTCGGTAGATAATTGTCATTTAAGTATAAACAGGCAAGTAAGTATAAGCAGGCAAGATGCCTGCCCCACGGCTTCCACCTTCCATACGAACCAATTTTGCTAACCGATCAAAACCACCGAGATTGTTTGACTGTTAGTGGCGGTCATCATTTCTCCAGAAATAAACTCACTGTAGTTAGCTAATGTATCGAGTCCTGAAAAGTTGAGCACAGCTTCTGTCACCATCCAAATAGCGAACTGAATCAATAGTTTTTCTAGGGTTGATTGCCACTGCTGCCGAGCCATCGCGCCACCTCCACTTTCTTGCCTGCTACTTTCTTGTCTGCTAAAGCGTGTCTTGTCTGCTAAAGACTTATACGATCGGACAGGCGTGGATTATGCAATTTGCCCCTGAGAAAGTCCTGAGAAATTGGGATGAACTCCCTAAGTTTTTCCAGATCCACCAAGTTATAGTAATTGCAGTAGATCGTGAGCCATAAAAGTCAAAGCAGCGCTTGGCAAGAAAACAAAGTAGCCTGCGGCTTCGTGCCAGCCTTCTAAGCAAGTGAAGAGCCTTTCCAAGCAAGTGAAGAGAAAGAGAGATCATCATGCAAGCTAATCTTTATGAAACGGATTTTTATGCTTGGACTTTAGAGCAGTCTAAGTTTTTGAGAGACGGTGATTTGAAGAACTTGGATGTCATCAATTTGCTTGAGGAAATTGAATCATTGGGCAAACAACAGCAGCAGGAACTGAGAAATCGGCTGGATGTTTTGATTGGGCATCTTTTGAAGTGGACTTATCAGCCAGAAAAGCGAAGTAAAAGCTGGCGAGTCACGATCCGCAGTCAACGCCGTGAAATTGAAACACTTTTACTCGATAACCCGAGTCTCAAGCCCTATCTATTTGAAGCGATCGCCAGAGCCTATCGGGCTGGCTTGGATTTAGCAGTTTTAGAGACGAGTCTAGACTATCAAGATTTCCCAGGAGATTGCATCTACACGATCGAGCAAATTTTTAATCCTGATTTTCCCGTTGGTGTAAATGAGGTTTAAAGATTGTCTATCCTATTGGTTAGACCATCCAGACCATTCACGCGATCGCAACTAGATTCATGTCACATAGTAAGTGGGCAACCATTCAACGGCAAAAAGCCAAGGCAGACGCAGGCAAGGGGGCGACTTCGGCAAAAATGTCGCGGGCAATTATCATCGCGGCTCGTACAGGCGTACCTGATCCTGCTGCCAATTTTCAGCTTCGGACTGCCATCGACCAGGCTAAGGCGGCAGGCGTACCCAAGGAAAATATTGAACGGGCGATCGCCAAAGGTGCAGGCACGCTGGGCGGTGAAGATACCCTAGAATCCATCCGCTACGAGGGCTACGGGGCAGGCGGCGTGGCGGTGATCGTCGAGGCACTGACCGACAACCGCCATCGCACGGCTGGAGATTTGAGATCCGCTTTCAGCAAACGGGGCGGGAACATGGGCGAAACGGGCTGTGTAAGCTGGATGTTTGACCAAAAAGGCGTGGTGACCATTAAGGCAGCCTCCCCTGCAAGTAAAAAAGAACGGGCGGTGCTCGATGAAGAGGCTTTACTGGAAGCGGCACTAGAAGGTGGCGCAGAGTCTTATGAACTCCTTGAGGTTGAGGAAGATATTCCCGGTGCAGAAATCTTTACTGAGCCTACCAACTTGGAGCATCTTGCCCAAAGCCTTAAAGAACAAGGTTATCTCGTGGCACAAGCCGAACTCCGCTGGATGCCTAATAACAGCGTTGAGGTAACGGATACAGAACAGGCGCGATCGCTGCTCCGCATGATGGATGTTTTGCAGGAATTAGACGATGTGCAAAGCGTCACTGCCAATTTTGAAATGGCGGATGAGTTGCTAACTAGTTTAGTTTGAGGAATGCTGCCTACGGAATGCCCCTCACAGAATCCACAAGTTGAAAGCTGGGCAGAATCGCGGCACAATAAGATCAGCAGCTTAACGTTTCTTCAAAATCTCCAATGGCTCTGGCTCAGCATTCCGTCACAACCTCCTCATCTCAGCAGATTACCTACGATTTGGCGATCGCTGGAGCAGGCATCGCTGGGCTAACCCTTGCCTGTGCGCTGAAAGACTCAGGACTGCGTATCGCCCTGATTGAAGCTAAGCCCCGCACCGCTGGATTACAACAGCAACGGGCATATCACCTTTCGCTAATGACCGAGCGCATCTTTACAGGGCTAGGGATTTGGCAATACATTCTGCCCCACATTACGACTTTTCGCCAAATTAGCCTTGCCGATGCCGACTACCCCGCTGTCGTGGACTTGCGCCCAGAAGATTTGGGCACTCAAAATTTGGGCTATGTAGGAGAACATCGAGTGTTAGTGCAGGCGTTGCTAGATGCCTTGGAAGCCAGTGAATCAGTGACCTGGATTTGTCCTGCGGAGGTAGTTGGGGTGGAATATGGGGCAGATGTGGCGGTGGTGACGATCGCCATTGATGGAGAACAGCAGCAGATCCGCACCAAGCTAGTAGTCGCAGCAGATGGAGCGCGATCGCCTTTGCGTCAACAGGCAGGCATTAAAACCCACGGCTGGCAATACTGGCAGTCTTGCGTTACAGCGGTGATTCGTCCTGAAACCTCCCATGGCAATATCGCCCGTGAGCATTTTTGGTCGAGCGGACCCTTTGCGACGCTGCCTTTGCCTGATAACCGCTGTCAAATTGTGCTGACCGCTCCCCATGACGAGGCGCGACAGTGGGCAAATGGGACTGAGGCAGACTTTTTAGCAGAATTAAATCGGCGCTATCACGGGCAGTTAGGAAAATTGGAGTTGGTGAGCGATCGCCTCTTATTCCCCGTACAGTTGATGCAGAGCGATCGATACATTAGCCCCCGCCTTGCCCTGGTAGGCGATGCGGCTCACTGTTGTCATCCGGTTGGGGGACAAGGCTTAAATCTGGGCATTCGAGATGCGGCAGCATTAGCCCAAGTGCTACAAACTGCCCACCACCAAGGTCAAGACTTGGGTAGCATCCCCGTCCTACGACGTTATGAACGGTGGCGAAAACTAGAAAACCTGATGATTTTAGGATTCACCGATTTCCTCGATCGCAGTTTTTCTAGCAGTTGGTTACCGCTCGTCATCGTTCGTCGCTTGGGACTGCGGGTAATGCGGGTGGTGCGTCCGCTTAAGTTTGTGGCGCTGCGACTGATGACTGGCACAGGTGGACGCAGACCAGACTTAGCGCAGCGGTAATTATTCTCCTAACTCGCCTCTTGACTCTGCAAGTGGGGCAACCTCACGACATAACGATAGCCTTCTTCGCTTGAGCCTTTGATGGTGATATTGCCTCCATGCAACTCTGCCAAATGGCTACTCAACAGCAATCCTAGACCTTGCCGAGATACGTCTGGTCGTTTCGGCACTTCAGCAGTTTTATAAGGTTCGGAATAGGTTAAATATTCTTCGGGCAAGTCATCGACATTCCAATCCGCTGCCGAGAGCGCCGATGAAAATTCGTTGGGATCTGAGTCTGTGCCCACTAATGCCATACGGTTCAGCGACCCTTGCGGTATCTGCAAAGCAGCGCGCGGTGAGTAGTCGGTGGGCAAACCATCGCCCAGCCAAGGATGGGAAATCCAAATGGTGAGGGTGAGGTCGGCTTGCTTGCGCGAGACGTGGATGCGAATAGTGCCGCCTGCGTTGGAAGTTTGAATGATGCCAAACACGAGATGGTAGACCAACTGCCGGACTTTATCTTTGTCTAATAGCCACATGCGCTGTCCGGGTTCTACAGTCAGTTGGATTTTCTGTTCACGGCGTTGGGCAGGTTGGGTGAGAGTGTTGATTGCTTGCTGGCAAAGCATTTCAATGTCAACGGGCATCAGCTTAAGCGCCCGATCGCTATCGTCTAACGCACCCAAATCTACAATTTCGTTGACCAATGACAGCAAATACTGTCCGCTGTTATGAATAATCCCAATATATTCCTGCTGTTTTTCGGTGAGAGAGCCGTAGATGCCCTGGCTCAAAACGCTGCCCATGCCCAAGATCGAGGTCAGCGGCGTGCATAGCTCTTGGGTCATGTGGGAGATGAGGCTGGCTTTGATAGAGATGGGAGCGCTTTCGGCAGTGAGAGCGGGCTGAGGGGCACGTCTAATCAGGCGATCGCGCTCAAACTCGCTCATGCTCCAGCGTGCCATGAGTTGCAAAAAGTCGATTTCTTTACGGGTAAAGCTGCGGGGTTCTAGTTCCATCACCGCTAGCGTGCCAATACAAGTACCATCAGAAGTGATCATTGGCACTCCCAAATAGGCTCGAACGCCATAGCGTTGAACGAGGGTGTTTGTGGCAAAGGTCGGATGGGTGGAAGCATCGGCGATCGCCAAGACCTGCTGAGTTTCAATGACTTGGGCGCAGAAAGATTCAGTGCGATCGATCTGACGCGTCGAAGCCAAGCTGTTCATCAGCCCTAACCGCGATAGACCTACGGCAGATTTGTACCATAGGCGATGGCGATCGAGTACGCCCAATACGCAAATAGAAGCCTCAAGAAAATGCGCTGCGGTTTGAGTGGCTTCCTCAAATACAGGCACACTTTCAGTTTCGAGCAAACCCAATGCTGTCAAGGTTTGCAACCGCGCCTGCTCTGAATCTGCCATGTGCTCAAGGCGACCAGATAATCCATTCTCAGGACTGATCATCACAACCCCTTCCCTTGTATTGTCTACGTATGCCATCGCGCATGAATTTGACCGATGGTTATCTCATTGCACACAGAGTTCCCGAACTTTTTGCAGCACAAACATTGTGACCAGAGGGGATCTTTTTCTAGTTAGCCTTACGGAGAGTGGGCTTGAGGGGTTAAACCTGGCGATCGAAAAAATTGTTCAGACGACATCCTGCCCCGGTAAAATTAGCCCATGACAAATTCTCATCCTCCCATCCCCTCTTGCACCTGGAGCCGTCCCATCGGTCTGGGCTGGACGAAGCCTTACACCGTCCGCTATACCAGCAATGTTGATGATGGGCCTTGGCACGGGATGCCGCTGGGTGGCTTTGGGGCAGGGTGCATGGGTCGATCCTCGAAGGGCGATTTTAACCTTTGGCACATTGATGGAGGAGAGCATATTTTTCAAACTATGCCCGCTTGCCAGTTCAGCGTATTTGAGCAAGTTGGCGGCTCCGAGGCATCTAAAGATAGTCGAACTCAAGCCTACGCTCTCTGTACAGAGCCACCCACAGACGGTACGTTGGAGACTTGGCAGTGGTATCCGAATGATGGCGGTACTTATCAGGCGCTGTTTCCGAGAAGTTGGTTTGTCTATGAAAACGTGTTTCAGGCGGAGTTAACCTGTGAGCAATTTTCGCCAATTTGGGCAGAGAACTACCAGGAATCGAGCTACCCGATCGCCTGCTTTGAATGGACGGCGCATAATCCTACAGATCAGCCGATTACCCTGAGCATCATGCTGACCTGGCAGAATATGGTGGGCTGGTTTACCAATACGCTGAAATCGCCAGAGGTAATAGTCCGCGATGATGGCAGTCCGGTGTATGAGTATCAGCCGCGAATTGGGGAAAGCGCTGGGCAGGTGAATCGCCTGATTGAGCAAGGGCAAGGGTTGGGCTGCTTAATGATAAGGCGTTCTGAATCTATGCCTCCCTTAGAAGGAGATGGACAGTGGGCAATTTTTGTAGATCCGACGGCAGATCCAGCCGATCCGACTGTTGTAGAGGCGATCGCCACTGAGACGTTTTTTCAGACGCGCTGGAATCCGCAGGGCGATGGCGCGGAAGTGTGGCGGCAGTTTGCAGCAGATGGAGCGCTGAGCAATCAGGAAAATGAGGCAGTGTCAGGAGGAGAGCAACTGGGGGCAGCGATCGCCATTCGGTTTACTTTAGCGCCCGGAGCCACCCAACGCATTCCCTTTGCGATCGCCTGGGATTTCCCAGTCACAGAATTTGCGGAAGGCGTGAATTACTTTCGCCGCTACACCGATTTCTTTGGACGTACTGGAGCCAACGCCCAAGCGATCGTCTGTAATGCCATACAAAACTACCGCTCCTGGCAAACCCAGATCCAGCAATGGCAGCAGCCCATTCTCGATCGCCCCGACTTACCCGACTGGTTCAAAATGGCGCTTTTCAACGAGTTATATGACCTCACCAGTGGCGGTACGCTATGGAGCGCTGCCGATGAACGCGACCCTTACGGACAGTTCGCAGTGCTGGAATGTTTGGACTACCGCTGGTACGAAAGCTTGGACGTGAGGCTATATGGGTCTTTTGCCCTGTTGATGCTGTTCCCGGCACTCGATAAGGCTATCTTACGGGCGTTTGCAAGGGCAATTCCTGCTGAAGATGCCAGCACACGCACGATTGGCTACTACTACGTCACGGGTTCAGAAAGTCCCCAGGCGTTGCGTAAAGCCAAAAACGCCACACCGCATGATTTAGGCGCACCTAACGAGCACGTCTGGGAAAAAACGAATTACACCAGTTACCAAGATTGCAACCTGTGGAAAGACTTGGGCAGCGATTTTGTGTTGCAGGTCTACCGTGATTTTGTGATGACAGGCGGCACGGATATCGCGTTTTTAGCGGAATGTTGGGAGGCGATCGCGGCAGCACTAGAATATCTCAAAGCATTCGATTTAGATGGAGATGGCATTCCAGAAAACTCTGGCGCACCCGATCAAACGTTTGATGACTGGCGACTACAGGGGGTCAGCGCCTACTGTGGCGGGCTGTGGATTGCGGCATTGGAAGCGGCGATCGCCATTGGTAATCTGCTCTCTAAACAGCACTCCATCCCAAATCTAAACGCCCAACTCAAAAATTTTCAATCCTGGCTCATCCAATCCCGCGCCGTTTACCACAACACTCTGTGGAATGGTCAGTACTACCGCCTCGATAGCGGCAGCGGCTCAGAGGTCGTCATGGCAGATCAGCTTTGTGGACAGTTCTATGCGCGCCTGTTGGGGTTGCCAGACGTGGTGCCAGAAGCTTGTACCCAGTCTGCCTTAGCAACGGTTTACGAGGCTTGTTTCCTCAAGTTCCATGATGGTAAAATTGGCGCTGCTAATGGCGTTAAGCTGGATGGGTCGGCGGTTAACCCTAAAGACACGCACCCGTTAGAAGTGTGGACGGGCATTAACTTTGGGTTAGCAGCATTTTTAGTGCAAATGAATCGGCGCGACGACGCTCTGAGGCTAACAGAAGCCGTGGTGCGGCAGATTTACGACAATGGGCTACAGTTTCGGACACCGGAAGCGATTACGGCGGCTGAAACGTTTCGAGCCAGCCATTATTTGCGGGCAATGGCAATTTGGCTAGTGTATGGGGCGCTCGCGGGTTTTAGTCCCTTGAAAGCGGATTAAGAGGATGTTTAAAGATTGTTGATGTGACCCTAGTGGTTTGTCTAGCTTAATTTGAGGGGTTCAAAATTCAAAGTTCAAAATTCAAAATGATGATTATCCCAGAGTAGTCCATTTTGAACTTTGAATTGATTTCGTGAACCCACCGTTTGAAGCTAGACAAACCACTAGGGGGAAGGGCGCAGCATTCGGACGAGCATTTTTTGGTGAGTCCTAGAACTTTTTAGCCGAATGCCGTGCCCCTACGGCTGGCTAGTGATACTTTTCAAATATCTAAACTTCGTCTTCTCTTCAGGCGAAACTTTCAGGTTTGACGGGTTTGACTAAGTAAAAATTCCTAAAAATAGCTCAGATTAACGATAAGTTTTCTAAAAAAGCCTCGAAATCTATATAAATTAAGGTTTTGACGATCCATATTGCAAAGCTTCCATTTAGAATAAGGCAGTGAAAATTCGAGTTTGCTAGGGTTTCAGCCATTCTGATCTAAACTCACTCAAATGTCTAAATGGCGATCTTAGCCAAAGAGCCGATCCGTAAATTTGACGAACGTTCCTAGGAGATACCCCAATGAATAAAGGTGAATTAGTAGACAAGGTTTCAGAAAAAGCCGGAGTGACCAAAAAGCAAGCAGATTCTGTCTTATCTGCGGCGATCGACTCCATCATGGAAGCAGTATCCAAGGGCGACAAAGTGACCCTGGTTGGCTTCGGTTCCTTCGAGCCTCGTGAGCGCAAAGCCCGCGAAGGACGCAATCCTAAAACTGGGGAAGCTATGGAAATCCCGGCGACCACGGTTCCGGCATTTTCGGCTGGCAAATTATTTAAAGAAATGGTGGCACCCGCCAAGTAACGGGAATTTCAGTGCAAGATTTTTCATTCGCACAACCCGTCAACCGCCCTCAGCACGGGGGGA
>JBBRCV010000129.1:0-16166 GCA_038204505.1 Elainellales cyanobacterium | reverse complement strand
TGGCTTCTTCTAGCAGCGATCCCCTAGGGTCGTGGACTTGACCCAAGTGTATACCAGAGTTGGAGAAAGGATTTGCGTTATTCATTTGAAGTAAAAAATTAGCCTGACTTTCGCCGGGGGAATCGGAGGGGTTAGCTGCTTTATTATCAGACGTCATTGCGATTTAGAAGCCACTGGTACAAAGACTTTTTAGCTCTAGATAACTATAGGTTAAGTTGCTTGAAAAACCAAACTTCGCTTTAGCTTTACAAAGTAGTTGCTTGCCCTAAATCATTTTGGTAAAAGTTAACTTTTATGAAAGGTTTGATCCTTTGGCAACTAAACCCAGACTTTCTGAATTTTAATCTAGAATTTCTGAATTTAGAGAGAAATTTTTCCCCTTAAAGCGATCGCCCCGCATCAGCAAAATACCTTAAGTCTATGGTTGTTAAGGAAGCGGTTATTAAGGAGGATCTAGCTTTGAATCTTCAGAGGGCGGAGCCGTAAACATCTTCACTTGGGGCGTTTTAGGCTGGTTAAGGTCAATATATTCTATTTGACTAGCGTCAACCTGTTCGGGCAGTTTTCGCATTTGGTCAAGGGCTTGAAGCTGCACTGCCAGGCGAGAAGGGGTGTAGGAACCTAGATGCACGATTCCTAGTTCGGTTTGGAGAATCAAGTTGCCAGGTTCGCGCCAATTAATTTCTGAAATTCTAACAGGGCTTTGGCTAATTAGCTTGTAAAGGCTTGCCCACTGAGAACGATACTGCTCCTGCATTCCAAACACTTTGAGGGTAGGTAAATCGCGGGATTTGTTGAGAGAAACATATTTTTCGTAGGAAAGAATATAGCCTCGGTCATCAAGCAGCGATACGGGGACAGGTTCGGTAGAAGGAGCGATTTTTTGCCTGGGATTGGCGGCTATTGCTGCCGGAATCATGTAGACGACGGCGACGGCGTAGCGCTCTTGAATATGAACCGTAATGCTGGGCGGAAATAGGCGGCGGGTGACGTGGGCTTCGGCAATGGGGGCTTGGGAATCTTCCAGGCGTTTGGCGATCGCATCAGGTTCCAATGCCAGCAAGAACTGAGGATATTTAATGGCTAGCAGCGATCGAATAGTGTCCGGTGTCAGGACTTTGTTGCCCTCAATTTCGACCTGAGCCGGATCGCGTAGAACCCAGTCGGGCAAGGTCGCTATCCACACGGCTCCGAAGGCTAGACTGCTGATGGCAAAGATTTGCCAACTGGTTTGTAAAATGCGCCAGCGGCGCTGACGACGAAGCCTTTGCCGTCGGGCAGCCAGTTCTGAACGAGAAATAGAGGAGATATCGGTCATGACCTGAGCGCCTATTTTGCCGCTACCGTTTGTCGCTACCAATATACGTCAGGAATTCATCTGTGGTAATGCCTCAGCCATAATCATTAATCCAGTCGTAATCACTAATCGCGTTGCAAGGTGACCTGCTGAGGCTGGTAGTCAGAGCCTTTTTTGGTGGCGCAAAATCCTAGATCAACGGTTTGGTCGGGGTAGAGCGATCGCCCCCACTCGAATGGCTTCACAGTATATTCACTGCCTTGGCGATCGAACTGTCCGCCCCAGCTATTGTCAATGACGGCATCTGCCATCTGAAAGCTAAGTTGCCAGTCGGGCGATCGGGCTGCCCCTTTGTTGATGACTTGTACGCGGAAGCAAAATCCAGTTTGCCAATCGGAGTCCATGTGGGTTGTGTACCGCAGGGAATCTACCGCCGCTACTTGAACCTCTGTAGGGATAGCTGTTCGCTTTGCTTCTTGCTCTTTGGAAGGAGTTGCCGCCACAATTTCAGGAACAGGGCTGGGCGCGACCCCTTGCGGGTATCTCGAAGAGCGCGCGGTCTCAGGAGCCATCTGAGGAGCTATCTGAGAAGCAGTCTGAGGAACTGCCGATGTGTCGATTTGGGCAATTGTTGCGCCCACAAAGCTCATTTTTCCCAAGAGTTTGGCTAAGTAACGTTGCTTTCGTCCATCGATCGATCGCCAGTCATCTTCTAAAATGCCACCTGTATTGTCGCTGTTGGGGTTCCAACTCCAGTAGGCAAAGTTGAGGTTATTTTCGTCCAAATAATCCATAAACTGCCGTTGCCAAACCCCTTCTTTCGACCAATGCCCAATCTTATGCCCACCGAATTCACCCACCAAAATAGGTGCCAGTTTGAGGCGAGCGATGTACTGAAAGCCAATTTCCCACCTTCTGTAGAGATTGTTGGGAAAAGTGCGATCGCGGAACCAGGCTTGAGGAAACACGCCCGACCCGTATTCATGAGGTGAATACACCAACTTATCGCGTCTAGATAGACGGACGGGATAATTCCGCACCCCCTCCAAATTGCCGCCCCACCAGTGTGTATCCAACACTTGACCAGGGACATTCTTCTCTACCCCTTCCACCACAATCAGCCAGTCAGGGTTGATGTCAAGAATGGCTTCCCCAGCGCGTTCTGCCGCCAGTCGCCAATCGGTAGCCCTGTCGCCTGTGCCCCAACTTGCCCGTCCGTGGGGTTCGTTCTTCAAATCAGCCCCAATCACATTGGCTTGGTGGCGGTAGCGCTTTGCCAGCATTGTCCATGTGTTAATCCAATCTGCCTCAGTGAAGCGATCGCCGTACCACAGCTCAGGAATTTTCTTGTCGTTGAGGCGGTGGCTATCGAGCAGCACCATTAGCCCGTACTGCCCTGCTTCTTCGATGATTCGATCCATGACTTCGAGGGAAGTTTTACCCTCTAGATCTCGGTTGCTGCCAATGGTAAAGTCAATGCCCTTGACAGTAGATTCCTGCAAAGACTGCACTGAGTAGGGCAAGCGAATCATGTTGTAGCCCAGGTCTTTCATCTGAGCCAGCATATCTTTGTAGTCCCTTGCCCATAAGCCGTGGGGGACGTGGGTATCGGTTTCAATGCCAAACCAATTAACGCCCCGCAGCAGAACTGGATGACCTTTGGCATCGACAATTTCGGCACCACGAGTGGAGAGAGGCGTTTGAATTAGGGGGAGTTCTGCCACGGAGTTTCTGGAATAAAACGAGAGTCCAATAATCAGGGACATCGTTAATAGAGCAACCCATAGCCAACTTAGCGATCGCCTCAACATCTAGCTGCAAATCTCCTGCTTACAAATCAACACAAAAACCCAAGTGTAACGACATGATTGCCGGATCTTCTGACCAAAGGGGTGCTGTTGTACGGATTTTTACCCAAACTTTATTTGAACTAATGGGTCAGCAAATTACGCTTGACGAGAGTAGGTGGGAATGGTAGGTGCTTTCTTATTAAAACAGCCTTCTTAAAAAAACAGCCTTACAGAAAACAGTCTTGTTAAGAACTAACTTGTTAAGAACTAATTCAGATCAGGAATCCCAGACTTAATAAGATGCTGCTCCAAAAGTGGAGGGCAACTGCGATAAATTTGCTGTTGCTAATTCGAGAGGGTTGGTTGTGATAGGCGCTGACGTGGCGAGAGAGTTTGAGGGCAACGGGAAGACTGGCGAAGATGAGAAGTGTGCCAATAGGCAAGGTTCTGAGGGCAACGAAGATGCCTGTGAGGGCGAAAATGCTGGCAGTTGCGAGGGTGAGAATTTGGGAACCTTTGGCAGTGCCGAGACGAACGATGGGCGATCGCTTCCCTGCCGCTAAATCATCGTCGACTTGATGAAAGTGAGAGCAGAACAAAACAAGCGTGGTGCTGATACCCAGAATGACCGAAGCGACGAGGCTAGTATTCGACCAGGACTGGGTTTGACTGTAGTAGGCTGCTGCCACGGCTAGGGGACCGAAGCTGAAAAAGCAGAGAATTTCGCCTAGCCCCTGATAGCCTAAACGGAAGGGCGGTCCCTGGTAGAGGTAGCCGAGGCAGCAGCACAGAAGAATGATGCCCAGAATAGTAGGGTCTTGCTGAAGGTAGGCGATCGCCCCAACTCCGCCAATCCCTAGCGCCAGCATCAGGTTGCCAATGACTAAAATCAGCGATCGATTACCTGTGAGATTCACCAAAGAGTGAGCTTTGTGGCGATCGATCCCAGTATCAGAGTCGAACACGTCGTTGCTGATGTTCTCCCACGCCAGAATCAGCACAGCAGAAACCAGGAATATGCTAAAGATTTGCCAGTTAACGGCTTGCGTATCGGCGTAAGCGACTGCTGTTCCTAAAACAATTGGCATGATTGCCACGCTATACATGGGTGGCTTGATAGCTGCCATCCAGAGCTTTTTTGAGACGGGCGGGTTGGAATAATCGATGGGTTTGAGTGTCATGGGAAGAATCGAAATTAGGCAACTCGTTTTTCTAGTATCCCATGGAGTTATCTGCATCACGTTTCTCCCCCTTAAATGTGTTAGTTGTATTCATATTGTGACAACCCGCTTTAATGGATCTTTATAACCTCAATGCTATGCCAGCCCTCGGTTACCACCCTTAGTTCTCCAAAAGATTGTAAACAGTTATATCGGTTTGTTGAATTTTGCAAACAACAGTCAATTATCGATCATCATCCCAAGGTTGCTAGCATAACTTTGGGCATTCCGGTCGTCGATCCACTGCAAGTGATCCACCATTTGATGCAGCCTAATGAACTGCATTTTTATGTAGAAAACCGGGAGGATGGGAGGGCGATCGCCGCCATCAACACCACTCTCACTCATCAATCTGAAGGCAACCAGCGATTTGCCACTGCCCAACAGTTCACCCAAAATTGGCTTCAGCATTTAATCACTGAGGCAGAACATTTGCCTTGGGCAATGCCTCAATTTTTTAGCAACTTCACGTTTTTTGATCAAGAACCTACTTCTTGCTTTGCACCTGCCACAGTTTTTTTACCTCAGTGGCAGATCATTCGCAGTCACGAGCAATGTGCGTTAGTCGCTAATTTTCTAGTTGATTTTCAATCTAATTCAGACCAAATAGCGAACAAAGTTTGGCAGCAGTTTCAAACTGTTAGCAAATTACAGCATGATTGCTTAATATTTGCCAATATTTTATCGCCCTTAGATCTGGGGAAAACAGAACAATGGCAAACCGATCGCTTTCGATCGGCAGTAGTGGCGGCATTAGAATCAATTCAGAATCAGCAACTTCATAAACTGGTTTTGGCTCATGCGGTAGATGTGCGATCGCCCCTGCCTTTTCAGTGGGCGCATTCGTTGCATAACTTGCGGCAACGCCATCCTGACTGCACGGTGTTTTCGGTGGGCAACGGTAAGGGGCAAAGCTTTATTGGAGCCAGTCCAGAGCGGATTTTAAGCATTC
This sequence comes from Elainellales cyanobacterium, assembly GCA_038204505.1. GTDB lineage: Bacteria > Cyanobacteriota > Cyanobacteriia > Elainellales > Elainellaceae > Timaviella. The sequence continues at coordinate 10,907 of JBBRCV010000129.1, read as the reverse complement.
ACAATCACCAGCTTGTAACCGATGCGTTAGCAGGATCATCTCCACGAGGGCGATCGGCAGTTGAAGATGCTGAGTTAGCACAGCGACTGATGAGCAGTGATAAAGAGCGCCGAGAGCATCAAGTCGTTGTAGATTTTATTGTACAAAGATTAGTGCATTTAGGATTGCAGCCCACGTTCGCAAATAGTCCTATCATTTTGCCATTATCAAATATCCAGCATTTGCATACGCCCATTCACGCGGCTGTTCCCAATCACATTCATCCATTAGAAATTTTGGCATCTTTACACCCCACTCCGGCGGTGGCTGGAATGCCTAGAGAAACTGCTTGTCAGCAGATTCGGCAGTATGAGAACTTTGGGCGATCGCTATATGCTGCACCGCTGGGCTGGTTAGATGCCCAAGGAAATGCCGAATTTATCGTCGGCATTCGCTCAGCGTTGTTAGATGGACATTGCGCTCGTCTGTATGCGGGCGCGGGCATTGTTGAAGGCTCTGACCCAGACCGGGAGTTGGCAGAAATTAAACTAAAGTTTCAGACGCTCTTGCAAGCACTAGTTTAAAGATCAGGTACTAGCTTGAAGCTAACCGCTTTAGCTTCCGCCAGATCCGTCCTGGCAATCCACCTGCCTTCAAAGTCTCCAACTCATCTCGCAGGGCGCTCACTTGTGCCTGAAGGGAGTCTTCTTGGGACTCTAAATAGATAATTCGCTGTTCTCTTTTTTGAGAAAGATGATGAGTTTTTTCTAGGCGATCATACTTGTCGATAAAAGACTTTTGAAGTTCCACTAGGCGTTGGTTAATCCATTCCGGTTCTTGGTAAAGAGGAACTTGATTTTGAATCGCAAAAACTTCTTCAAACAGGGGACGAATATGGCTCGATGCGCCGCCGTGGGCATAGGATACGATGGCTCGAGGATAGTAGCCTAACTGGAGCGCATTATCTTGCAGCAATCGGGCAAACCATTCGTAGTCGCCAGCAATTTTGTATGCCTCGCTAAATAGCCCCAACTTCTGAAACAGACTGGCTTTGAAAAAGCTGGCAGGTTGAATGAAGCATTCACCTAGATAGATCATTTCTTTGAGGATTTGATCAGGAGGAGCAGGTTTGTGAATAGAAGATTTACCAAAGTTAAATCTCGCTTCGTGATCGCCATAGATAAAATCGTATTCTGGATGTTCGCCTAGAAAGTGAACCACATCATGAATAACATTAACATCAAATAAATAATCATCAGAGTTCAGAAAAAACAACAGATCGCCAGTGGCAAGTTGAATGCCTTTATTCATTGCTGAATAGATGCCGTTATCAGGTTCGCTAATGAGATGAGTAATACGATCGCCATACCGATCAACGATAGATTTCGTCCTATCAGTTGAGTCACCATCAATCACAATGTACTCAATATGAGGATAGGTTTGGGCAACGAGGCTTTGAATCGATCGCTCAATAGTTTTCTCTGAGTTTTTGCAGACTGTAATCACCGAAACTTTCATACGCTTACTCTTGATCCGTAGATAACCCCAGCCACCGTTTTAGTTTAAACCACATGCTGCGGAGCTTCCAAAATTTGCTGGTTTCTATGGCTGTGAGGCGATCGCGCAATGTTTGTACTTCTGTTTGCGATCGGTCTAACTGTTGTCGAGCTTGCCGCCGAACCTCTTGCAACTCTTCGGCTGTAACCTTCAGCGCCAGCGGATAAAACACCTTCTCAAAACTCTTGCCCATAGTACCCGAACTGATCTCACTCCAACTCTGCCGCTTTGGAGGAGGGGCGTTGTGAATCAAGTCCGCATATAGCTCAAGATATCGCTGCGCCTGCACTGTTAAGGCATACTGCTCTGCCATGACCTGCCGCGAGGCTTGTCCCCGCTGCTCTCGTAAATCGTCAGCAAATATGCAATCTAAAATTGCTGCTGCCATCGCCGCAATATCCCCCAGCGGCATAGTCCAGCCCGTCACCCCATTTTTGGCCACATCTGGAATGCCGCCGACCTCAAATGCCACGACAGGCGTACCGCAGCTCATGGCTTCCAGCATAGTGTTGGGAAAGTTGTCTTCGAGAGAAGGCAGAACAAATAAGTCAGCGGCGGCGTAGATTTGGCGAAGTTGGTAGTCAGAATCAATTCTGCCGAAGGAATGCAAGGGTAAGTTCAGTTCGGCGAGTTGATCGTTGGAGATGCCAAAGCACCAGAGCTGAAATTTTTGGGCAGCGAGAAGGGCTTGAAATTGAGGATTTTGGCGGCAGATGTGTAGGGCTTGGAGCAGTTCGGTAAAACCTTTGCGATGTTCGTTGCCATTGTCTGCGCCGATCAGGAGAGCGATCGCCCCCACCTCAAGTCCCAATTCTTGTTTTGCTTCTGCCCGATTTAACGGAGAAAAAACATCTGTTTCTAGAGAATAAGGAATCACCTCAATCCGTTGATTCTTCAACACGCGACTCTGCTTGGCGCAATTAGCTAACCACTGGCTGGGAGTCACAATAACCAGCGGCATGTCGCCTAGAAGATCTAACCGATCTTGCAACACCGCCGCCGTCAGACCAGAGGGATCGGCTTCGAGTTGTGGACAAGCAGCACAGTCCTGTTGATATTGAGTGCAGCCTGCTGAGTAATGACATCCGCCTGTGAATGCCCACATGTCGTGCAGCGTCCAAACAACAGGCTTGTGCATTAACAAATGATGTAGGTTAACAGGAGATTGAAAGTAGGCGACCCAGTGTAAATTAATGATGTCGGTATCAGCAAGATACTGGGTTAGATCAACGCCAGGATAGGGTAACGAGAACGAAGTATTGGATAGAAGAGTACGATTTTGGTTAACGTAGCGCTTCTGAATGCTGGAAATGAAAATGGAATGAGGATCAGTCGGCAAATGCTCAAGTTTAAGAACGGTTTCGTCTGGCGATCGCTGCTCCAAAACCAACATCTGCGAGTCTTGCTGAATAGCAATTAATCCTCGGTGCAAGCGGTAAGCTGCCCGTGCTGCTCCACCTTGGATGTCACTGTTACTCACCTGAATAATTTTCATCTTATTTCACTACACCGTCTAGTTCTCAAAAACCCTTATTCAATGCATGGCATTAAACTTAAATCATTGCTTGCAAAACAGGTCAATCTTTACTCAAAGACTTTAACGTTCAATTTTGTATCTACCGTAAAGGTGCCGTAATTTTCCATACTTTAGAGCTTTGGATTTTGTCTATATCTTTTGTCTATATCTCTGTGAGCTTCTGCCAGTCACAGTGTTAAGCTTTGAATTCTGCTTAGACGGCTAGTCAACTGAACAGCGATCGCACCTGCATAATCGGCAGAAACAACATGATTCTTTAATTTTTGACTCAATGCTTCAATGGTATCAGCCTCGGTTGCTAATCCTGACACATCCTCACTGGTTGCTACCCAGACTGTCGCCTCTTCATCCCAAATAGGAGAATTCATATGACAATGACTCCCCAGTGGCTTTTTACCTTGAAACTGTTGACGGCTCTGGGCTGTGGATTAGCAGCAGGAGTTTTCTTCGCCTTCTCGACTTTTGTCATGCCTGCTCTGGCTCGACTCCATCCACCCCAAGGAATTGCTGCGATGCAATCGATCAACATTACGGCGATTAATCCGCTGTTCATGATCGCCTTATTTGGAACGGCTCTAGCTTGCCTCTTTCTAGCTGTCTCCGTCCTATTCAAATGGCGGCAACCGGGTGCTGTCTACCTACTGGTGGGTAGCCTAATCTACCTTGTTGGCACGATCGCCGTGACGATCGCCTGCAATGTGCCTCTAAATGATGCGTTGGCGATCGTCGAGCCAGATAGTCCTGAAGGCACAAATTTGTGGGCAAGATACCTGACCAACTGGACATTCTGGAACCATATTCGGACACTCGCCGCACTTGTAGCAGCCGCATTGTTTACAATCGCACTTCACTGATCGAACATTTCCTTAAATTGAACATTTCTTTAAGCTGTTCGTGCAACTGTTTTATGACATCCACTGCATTTTTTAACAAATGGCTGACGACCGTAAACTATCGACGGAAGTAGTCATCTTTGGGGCGTTCTCCCATTCATACAATACCTTGCGACCTTTCCTACTCCTTAAAATGGATAAAGTCGAGCTTAAAGCGGCAGCAGGGTTTGCTTAAACCTGCCTAGTTAGCTGACCGATTACGCAACACGTCTAGCAGTTTAGTGAATACAGCGGGGATAGGAGCGATCGCCTCCACCCATTCCTCTGTCGCTGGGTGCAAAAGCCTCAGCTTCCAAGCATGAAGCGCCTGTCCAGGTAACTTGACCCCTACCGATTTCCCCAAGCTATAAATCGGATCACCCACCACCGGATGCCCCATGTGAGCACTATGCACCCGGATTTGGTGAGTTCGTCCCGTTTCAAGCTGAAACCGCACCAGCGAATAGTTTCCTAAGCGTTCTTCCACTTGCCAATGGGTCACCGCTCGTCTACCGCCCTTTTCCTCAGAAACGATCGCCATTCTCTTGCGATCATCGGGACGGCGACCTATCGGGGCATCAACAGTGCCACCAGGAGCCGGAGCACCGTAGACGATCCCCAAATATTCTCGCCGTGCCGTTTTGGTTTTGAACTGAGCTTGCAAATGCTGGTGAGCCTGGTCAGTTTTGGCAATGGCGATCGCCCCACTCGTATCTTTATCTAGTCGATGGACGATGCCGGGACGCTGCACGCCACCGATCCCCGCCAAATTCTGACAATGAGCCAACAGCGCATTCACCAACGTTCCCCCCTCATGACCGGGAGCCGGATGAACCACTAAGCCAACGGGCTTATTCAGGATAATCAGATGATCATCTTCGTAGAGAATATCTAGGGGAATATCTTCGGCTTGCAAGTCGAGGGGAGCCACCTCTGGGAAGGTGAGGGAGATGCGATCGCCTACCTGTACTGATGCCTTCTTAGAAGCGCAGATTTGCCCGTTTACCTGAACTTGCTCTTGCTCAATCAGCTTCTGGATGCGGGAGCGGGTCAGGTCTGGCAAATGATCTGCTAGATAGCGATCGAGGCGATCAGTCGCTTCTAAAACTTGGAGGCTGACTGGAGACAACGCGCCTGATTCTGATTGCTCGACGCTAATCTCCATAAAAATCCTCATTAATAATTTGCTCAATCGTGAAGGGGCAAGTCGTAGGATACTCGTTCTCTTCTGGAACCCGTACTCCCGACTTTGCTAACTTGCCTTCTTTTATCGCTAGTTTCCGACTATCAAAATATGCTTTTTCCACTGCCTCTACCAAAAAACTGTTGAGAGAAGGCGTATCTGCGAGGTTATTGAGAACTCGCTGACGATGTTCTAGCACTGAACTATACCAACTGCCTTTCATTTGATCAGGGACATCGTGCTGAACTTTAAGCTTAAGCAAATGCGCTAACAGAATGGTTAAGTTGCTCTTCAGCGCGTTCTTTTCCGACTTTCCCAAATCTACCAGTTCCTCAACCAGATGCTCGATATCTAACGCCTCAAATTTATGATTTTGCAACTGCTGGATTGTTTGTTCAATCCATAAACCAAAATCTTCGGCGTAAAGTGATTTAATCTGGTTCGTCTTAATTGGGTTCACTGACGAACCTCCTAATTTTGCGGAGCAAAGGGACGAAGCTGTTAACTTCTGCCAAGCCATTGTAGCGTCAAAGTCTCAGACCCTTGGGCGACTGCCTGACAGAACGCTATGGAGATTGACGACATTGCCAATAACGGCGATCGCCGGAGCCTCAAACCCAACCTCTTCAATTTTCTGCAAGATGTTACCCAGCGTTCCAATCAGTTCCTCTTGCTCAGGACGAGTCCCCCACCGAACCAGGGCGATCGGGGTGTCGGGCGACAGATCCGCCGCGAAAAGTTGCTCGGTAATGTAGGGCAAGTTGTGTATGCCCATGTAGATCACGATCGTTTCAGAAGCATGGGCGATCGCCTGCCAGTTGATTGCCGGACGATACTTGCCTGCCGATTCGTGCCCCGTTACAAAAGTCACTGAAGAACTATAGTTGCGATGGGTCAGCGGAATACCTGCATAAGCTGGAGCGGCAATGCCCGACGTAATGCCAGGGATCACTTCAACAGAAATTCCTGCATTAACCAAATCCTCCATCTCTTCGCCGCCTCTGCCAAAGACAAACGGATCGCCGCCTTTAAGCCGCACGACTACCGTATGGGTTTGAGCTTTCTCGATCAGAAGTTGCGTGGTTTCGGTTTGCAATAATGAATGCCGCCCACTGCGTTTGCCTGCATTGATTTGCTCGGCGGCTGGATTGATCATTGCCAAAATTTGAGGGCTAACGAGTGCGTCGTACAGCACTACATCAGCGCATTCCAATAGGGTTTTTCCTTTTAATGTCATCAGTCCGGGATCACCAGGACCTGCACCTACGAGATAAACTTTGCCCTGCCTTGAGAGAGATTGCTGCATGAAAATGTTGATTGAACCTATTGAAGATTAACCTAAGTATGGAGGGCTAAGTCAGATGGATTAGTATCAGAAACTGCAAGTCAAGAATATCCCAAATTTTGGAAATCTTAGGAAATTAGATTCACAATATGCGTTGCTAAACCGGAATTTGCACCTAGCGTTTCAGTCATTTTAAGGCGAGTAGTGGAAAACTTTTGGCTAAGCTGGGCAACCGTCTGAGCGATCGCATCAGTAATGCCACCCTCAAACAGAAAGTAGGGCAAAATGTCGATTTCCTCACAGCCCTGCTCTACTAAATCAGTCACCTGACTTTCTAGGCTGGGCGCAACAGACCAGTAGGCGGGCAATGCCTTGAGATGAGTGGCGATCGCTTCCACGGGCGCATTTCCCCCAGCCCGACGACTGCCATGAGAGATCAACACACGACCCGTTTTAGCGGAAGAAGGCTCAGCAGTGGGCAGCAACTCGTAAAGGCGGGTATCGGTTCCCAAGTAGGGGCGAACTTCTAGGGTGAACAGCTCGCCTAAAAGCTGTTGGGCGATCGCCACTTCTGCCGGAATATCTTCCATGACGTGAACGCCGGGAAGCAGAAAGAGAGGCAAAAGATAGATGTGAGTGGGATCTAAGGCGATCTCTTGGGGATCTCTTGAAGCGCGCGCGTCTTGAGCAAAGGCTTGAATTTGTTGATGGAGTGGAGTGGGAGCACAATCCAGCACCACAGTTTTGACTAAGGGCTGCGAGTCTCCTATCATCAACTGCTGAGTCACTAATTCTGCCAACTGGGCAATTGCAATCTGAGGACGAGGATCGCGGCTGCCATGGGACACCAGTAAATAAGCGGAAGAAGTTTTAAGTGGCATCACAAATAATAAAAATACGGTGGAGAGAACCCCGACTTCTTCAAGAAGCCGGGGATTTAGGACAGCTAGAGAATAGCTCTAGGCTTTTGCCAAGTGCAACGTAGTGCCCAGACCTGCGCCCATTTCTTCGGCGCTGAGCTTGCCGTCTTTATTGAGATCCATTGCGTCAAAGACGGCATCTGTGCCTAGCCATTCTTCACGGGTAATGAAGCCATCGCCGTCCAAGTCATAGACCAGGAAGATATCTGCGGCTGGAGGCGTTGATTCCTGACCTTGTAAGCGCTCCAAACGCTCGGCTAGAAGCTGTTCGAGAGCAATCAATGCCTTAGTAAAGCCGCTGATTCCTTCTTCCAACTTATCTGTTGCCATGCGATCGGCAGCGTGCATTTCATCAAAAGTAGCTTTGTCAATGGAGATTTTGTCGATCGCCACATCAGCCGCCTTTGCTGGATCAAGCTTGCGAGGAAGATGATCAGTGCTTGCCTTTAACTCTGCCAAAAGCGCTGGAGAGATGGTCAACAGGTCACAGCCTGCCAATTCGATAATTTCGCCCAGGTTGCGGAAACTAGCTCCCATTACCTCGGTTTTATAGCCAAACTTTTTGTAGTAGTTGTAGATGGTCGTGACTGATACCACGCCTGGATCTTCGGCAGCGGCATAACTGTCTTTACCAGTTGATTTTTTGTACCAATCTAAAATTCGCCCGACAAAAGGAGAAATCAGCGTAATTCCGGCTTCGGCACAGGCGATCGCCTGGTGCAATCCAAACAAAAGAGTCAGATTACAGTGAATTCCTTCCTTCTCTAACGATTCCGCAGCCTTGATGCCTTCCCAAGTAGAGGCGATTTTAATCAACACGCGATCGCGCGATACACCCGCAGCTTCATACTGAGCGATAATCTGATGAGCTTTGGCGATCGTCGCTTCCGTGTCATAAGACAACCGAGCATCGACTTCAGTCGAAACGCGACCAGGGATAATTTCTAGAATTTTTAGCCCAAATGAAACGGCAAGGCGATCGAAAGCTAAATTTGCAATGTCCTTGGGACTTGCCCCCTTTCCAGCATCCTTACTAGCTTGCGTTAATGTTTGATCAACAATTTCCTGATACTCCGGCATTTGTGCCGCTGCGGTAATCAATGAAGGATTCGTAGTGGCATCTCGTGGCGTAAACTGTTCAATTGCCCGGATATCTCCGGTGTCGGCAACGACAGTAGTCATGGATTTCAATTGCTCTAACAAATTAGACATGGTTTTAGTTCCTCTATGACGTACTTCCTAGCCCCGCTGTCATGATACGAGGGCAAAATGGGGATCTAGGGGTTTTTCCACATTTTTCCGGATCTCGTAGCCGCTGAGATTTTAGTTGATACTTTTAGCTGATACTTTTGGCTGGTACTTCTAAATACAGGCTTGAGATTTTGTTTGTTTTGTATAGTTAATGTCGGCTCAATTGCATCTATCTCATGGCTCAGACACAGTTTTATCCTCCAAAACGCAATTCTTATCTCATCTGGCTAGCTCAGAAGGTCATGCCGTGGATCGCAAGGCTCATGCTGCAAGTAGATCTAGTGGTTCCACCAGAGTCTTTGGCACTGCTACGAAGGCTAAAGGGAAAACCCTACCTGATTTTATGCAATCATCCGACTTTCCACGACCCTATGGTAATGTTTTTGCTGTCATCTCGGCTGGGAATGCCGTTTCATTACTTGGCAGCATACGAACAATTCCAAGATCAGACGCAGCGATGGTTTTACCAACGTTTAGGGGCTTACTCCATTCGGCGAGGGCTTGCCGATCGCCCCAGCATTGCCTACACGATCGCCCTCATGCAAGAGCGCGACTGTCGATTAGTGATTTTTCCTGAAGGGGGCTGCTCCTTTCAAAACGATACCATCATGCCTTTTCGAGCCGGGGGCGTGCAAATGGCGCTACAGGCAATGACTCGGCAAAGCAAGCATGGCAGGAAAGTACAGGATTTTTACGTAGTTCCCATCAGCCTCAAATATCGCTATACGGGAGACATGACGGCAGCGATCGCCCAAACTCTCAACCAGCTCGAACAAGCCCTCCATCTCCCCAGCCAGGGCGACTATTACCAACGCCTCCGAGTCATCGCCGCCCAGCTTTTACGCCGCTATGAACAAGAATATGGCATTACTCCACCTCCTACCGCTAATTGGAACCAGCGCATCGCTGCCCTTAAGTTTCAAGCCCTCCAGCAATGCGAACTCAAGCTGGGCTTAACGCCTGCCTCTAACGAACCCGATCGAGAGCGCGTCTACCGCATTCGCCACATTCTCTCTTCTCGCATCAATACCCTTCTACCCGACGGCACAGATGGCTGGGACGTGATTCGTAAAGCCAGCCTACGAATGCTTAACTTTGATGCCATCTATGACGGCTATGTTGCCGCTCACCCCACTCCCGAACGCTTTCTGGATACTCTAATCCGGTTTGAGCGTGAGGTATTTGACATTGACCAACCCCCACCTAAAGGACATCGGCAGGCAATTTTGCAGGTCGGCGACCCTGTAAACCTGAAAGATTATTTTGCAGCTTATGCTCAAGAACGTTCAGCCACCGTTGATTTATTACTTAAACAGTTTCAGGGAACCATGCAGAAGAATTTGAACGAATTGTCAGAGCGATCGCCTCGGTTCGCCCCAGGTACGCCTAAAATGAAGAAGCTGCCATCACGAAAAGATCTAAAACCCTGATCTGTCATACCCTTCCAGGATGAAATGAACCTGAGAGCTATGTTACATTTGTTGACAGCAATAATAACTCTGGGCACTTTCGATTCATGTTTACAAAGCAAGTAACCGACTCAAAAACCTTCCAGTGGTTTGAGGAGCGTCTCGAAATTCAGGCGCTCGCCGATGACATTAGCAGCAAGTACGTTCCCCCCCACGTCAATATTTTCTATTGCTTGGGCGGCATTACCTTGACCTGCTTCATCATCCAGTTCGCCACTGGCTTTGCAATGACCTTTTACTACAAGCCCACTGTCGCCGAAGCCTTTGAATCCGTTCAGTACCTCATGACTGACGTGAGCTTTGGTTGGCTGATTCGCTCCATTCACCGCTGGTCTGCCAGCATGATGGTACTGATGATGATCCTCCACGTTTTCCGCGTCTACCTGACTGGCGGCTTCAAAAAGCCCCGTGAGTTGACCTGGGTGACGGGCGTAATTCTAGCAGTCATCACCGTTTCATTCGGTGTAACAGGCTATTCCCTACCTTGGGATCAAGTCGGATACTGGGCGGTCAAAATTGTGTCGGGCGTTCCCGAAGCAATCCCCGTGGTTGGGCACTTAATCGCCGACCTGTTGCGCGGTGGCACTAGCGTCGGTCAATCAACACTGACTCGCTACTACAGCGCTCATACCTTTGTCTTGCCTTGGTTCATCGCAGTCTTCATGCTGCTCCACTTCTTAATGATTCGCAAGCAAGGCATCTCTGGTCCTCTGTAAGCAATTCATCAAGCAAGCACTTTATCAAGACACTTCCCGCTTTAACCTTGTAAGGAGAACACTCACCATGGCAACCCAAAAGAAGCCGGATCTAGCCGATCCAATTTTGCGTGAGAAGCTCATGAAAGGCATGGGTCA
>JBBRCV010000128.1:0-16222 GCA_038204505.1 Elainellales cyanobacterium | reverse complement strand
GATACGGGACAACGCACTCAACACCAACTGATCTACACCTTGCAGTCCCGGATTGAGCGATTGGGATATCAGGTTCACTTGACTCCCATTGCCACTGCTCATCCACCAAGCTAGTCCTCTATTTTCAAAGCAGGTCTAATCATGTTCTTAAATTTGGCAAGATTGTCTCTTTTACCCAGTTAACTGGTGCTTTATGATGTGGCAGGCTCTATTCCTGTACGTAATATGTAAAAATCATGACTTCTCCGACTCTTGAAGAAATCCACGGCTTTGTTCAAATCTCCGAAAAAATTGCTACTGCTGGGCAACCAACCGCAGAACAGTTTGCCGAAATCAAAGCAGCAGGCTATGAAGTGGTGGTGAATTTAGCCATGCCTAATTCTACGAATGCGATCGCCAATGAAAAAGAATTAGTCGAAACCCATGGAATGGAATATGTTTATCTCCCGGTCGTTTGGGAAAAACCTACACTGAATGATATCGATCGCTTCTTCAAAACGCTGGAGATGAATTCTGAAAGATCTATTTTCGTTCATTGTGCATTGAACATGAAAGTCTCAGCGTTTATGTATCTCTATAGACGAATTCAGCAAGGGGTGAGTGACGATGTGGCGATCGAAACCATGAATCAGATTTGGACACCCAATGATACATGGCAAGCATTTATTGACCAGGTTCTTAACCACTATCAGTAGATTGCTCAGAATCTGTGGACAAGAATATTTGAGAGGGCTGCTCAGAACTACTCTGCAACATCAACGTGATGACCCTGGCATCAATCAACCGACTTTCCCCGGCAGCCTCTCCTGTGCCCGAATTCACGGGATAAGCTGGAAAACAAGCGGCACTGATGCTAAGGCGAAGGGCACTGCCTTTAGGAATGCAAAGGCAAGTCGGTTGTAAGGAAATCTGCACTTTGGGTTGGGGAGAATCAACCCGCCGATAGCCTTGAGAAAAGTTATAAATACCGTAAGCCTTCACCTCAGACAGTACAGCACAGAGATCAAAGCTAGGTGCATCGGCAGTGCAATAGAGCGACACGCTGAGTTCTCCTGCTAAATGTAAGTCTGTGGTAAGGGGTGCAGTTTGGTAAGTCAATACGTCTGTGCGGCAATCGAGGGCAGTGCGATCGCCCCCTCCAGCCGGAAATCCCCCATGTCCACCGATCGCAGGTACAGGTCGCCAGGGATCATGCACCCATGTATCTGCTTGGGACGGCTCAAACGCTTGCGTTTCAACCAATTTGCCTTCTCGTTCATCCATTCCTGCTAGACCAGTGGTAACCAGGAAATAGGATTTTGTTTGGTTTGTTGGAAACTGCTCAAACTTGCGCCATTGATTGCTGCCCATTTCAAAAAGATTAACCAGCGGTTCATCAAGCAAGCCCGTATCTTTGCCCTTGAGAAAGTGATCGAACCAGCGAATTTGAAGGCGATCGATCGCATGATTCGCCGCTGATCCATAATCGATCGCCCCCACCTTTCGACCCCACGGCAAATGTGCCCAAGGACCAACCCAAAGCGCCTGGGGCGAACTGCGAGCTGCCATTTCTTTGTAAAATCGCAGCGTTCCCCGCATATAGGTATCAAACCAGCCACCAATATGCAGCATTGGCAAATCCACATCGTGCATATAAGCCTGTGGTGAAAGCTTCTCCCAATAATCATCCGCCTCTGGATGCGCTAGCCAATCGTGATAGAAGGAGTTTGGGGCGAACTGCTGGAGGAGATTCGAATGAGGGCAAACGGGATCTTGCAAAGGCAAGTTTCGGGAGGCAGTATAGAACGCTTGATAAGCCTCTGCGTTGCCCTGACGACGGGCGGTTTCGGCGGCAAGCTGGATTGCCCACGCCAAGTTGAGTTGGTAGCAGAATGCGCCGCCTTCGTATGCCCAATCCTGGTAGAGGTCATAGCCGATCATGCTGGGACAGAGGGTTTTGAGGGCTGGTGGATGGGCGGCGGCGGCATAGAGCTGAGTCATGCCTTGGTACGAGAAGCCATACATGCCGACTTGCCCAGAGCTTTGAGGAAGGGAAGCCGCCCAATTGACAGTATCGAACCCGTCGTTGATTTCGTGAGCAAATAAATCGAACTCACCCTCTGAGGAACCGCGTCCACGCACGTCTTGGATGACAACGATGTAGCCTTGAGCCGCGTACCAGGTGGGGTGAGCGTAGACGACAGTGGAGGCGATCGCTCTTCCATAGGGCTGCCGCATCAGCAGCACCGGAAATTCTTCCGCTGTTTGCCTTGCTGTCTGTCCTACCGTCTGCTTCAAGGACTGCGGATAGTAAACATCTGCATCTAGACGTACCCCATCACGGGTTTCCATGAAAAGCGTTTGTTTCATGCTCTTGTGCGCTGTAGGTCTGGCTGTCATAACTCCGTGCGCCGTAAGACTGCCCAATCTTCTGCGTCTAGTTCAACGGGGGTGCCACTGCGGATCAATTCGGCAAAGTCTTCGTTAGGAACCATGATGCAGAGGGCGTAAAGCCGCTCTGATCCAGTATTTTCGATGACATGAGTGCCATTCGGGGGAACTAGAATGCTATCACCAGAGCAAATTGGTACTGTTTTCCCATCACAACTGGCTAAGCCTTCGCCTTTGAGGACAAAAAACATTTCTACAGCGAGCTGATGACGGTTGGGAGGTGTTTTTCCGCCTACGTCAAAGATTTCTATGCAATAGGTCAATGACATATTGGCGATAACTGGATCGAATACGATCGCCAATCGATTGGTATCATTTGCGCCAATCCGATATGCCTGATAGTCTTTTGGGGTCTTAAAAACAGGAATGACGCAAGACGTATCCATAGAGCCTCTAGGTTAGGAGATCGCTTTGAGCAGGGCTGTGGAATCGCTAGAAAACCCAAAATACTGATTGATATTGTAGAGGGTGGCTTGCAAACAGTAGTCCGGAGAAGTCGTGGCGGTGCAGTCGCGCAGCAGAATGCAGTCGTATCCCAAAAAGCTAGCATCTTGCAGTGTCGTCAAAACGCACTGGTCAGCATTAACGCCTGCAAAGAACAGCGTTGTTCTGCCCAGGTTTCGCAAAATGCTGTCGAGCGGCGTATCCCAGAATCCGCTCATGCGGTATTTATCGACCTTAATATCCTGCGGTTCTTGCACCAACTCATCAACCACAGCGGCTGCCCAACTTCCAGCGGTCAGCACTGGAGCGCCATTGGTGGGCAACGGATCGCCCAGCCCAACGCCATCGCCCGTGGGGTTATACACATGGCGACTAGCAGCGCTGATGTTGAGTAAGTCGGGACGGTTGCCCCAGTTGACCCAGACGATCGGGAGGTGAGGGCGGAGAGTAGGCAGAAGCTGCTGGAGGGGTGCAATGGGTGCACGGACAGGCGCTACATCTACGCCAATGTGTGCCAGCCAGCCATCAGGATGGCAAAAATCGTTTTGCATATCGATGATGATCAGGGCTGCTTTTGCCAAATCGAGCCGAAGCATTTTGGTGGTAGTGGCGAGGGCGATCGCCTTCATCTGCAACGGCGGACGGGTTAGATCAGCCGTCGTTGCATCCACCGACCAAGCGTTAGGAGGAGTACCGAGCGATCGTAGATTCATCAGCGAGGGTCAGAAACTACTGTTGTGTTAAGGTGAAATCCCATTGTGTTTCAGTATCAATAATCACAATTAATAATCCCAGCTTGTTTCTGAAGCTATTCACCACAATAAACAATCAAATCAATTTCCACATCCCCAAACCCTGCCAACGCCATCACTCCGATCGCCGTTCGTCCTGGAAATTGCCCGCCTTCAAAATAGGTGGCATAAATCTCATTAACGATCGGCAACCAGCGAAAATCGGTGATAAACACTCGTGCCATGACCACGCGATCGAAGCGGGTTCCGGCATGGTCTAGCACTCGCTTTAGGTTTTGCATAACTTGATGCGTTTGCTCTTCAATAGAACCTCTAACAACTTCTCCAGTGTCTGGATCTTGGGAGAGTTGTCCGGTCACAAACAGCAAATCTCCAGCCCGAACCGCATGGCAGTAGGGAGAAACGGGCGACAAAATGTTATCGGGTAGCGTAATGCGTTCAAACATGGGGCATCTCCTCGACGGTCAGGTTTAGATCCTACGACTCTAGGAATCATTTTGTATAAAGATTTAAGAGGAGTTACCTGGATCGAGTTTGCCTACGGCAAGATTTGTTTAAGAAAAGTCAGCGGTATGGCGATCGCCATCTCCCAATTTAAAAGCGATCGAAGCGCCTTATCAAGCGGTTATGGGGCTAACGTCAGCACCCTGAAACGACTGATTCATCGGCAATTGATTAGCTTTTGACTGCAAGGCGTTAATGTACTCCTGCAACGACTCAGGCGTGGGCAAACCTACCACATTGAACAGAGTTTGAAAGCGATAACACCAATCATGCTGGAGTAAACATGCTCGATAATTGCGCTGAGCATTCGCCGCTAGAGTTTCTTGATCTGCCAAAGTTTCTTGTAAAAAAAGTAGCCAATCTGCCGGATCGTTGGGCAATTCAATCACGCTGTTTTCCCAATCCATCAGTTCGGCAACTCCCTGCCCGAAGGGTTTCTTACCCACTGGGTTACAGCCCCAAAGCCAAGACTCAAACCAGCGGTACAATAACGGCGAATGTCCTTGAAACCGGGGAACATTACTTGCCTCAAAACAGAGATTGAGCTTGGCATGGCTGAGCAGCTTTGCCTGCAATAGCATGTGTTCGTGGCAGTTTAGTAATTCAGAGTGAGCAAAGGTAGAGTAAAAATAAAAAGGACCATCTGGTTGGTGAGCCAGTTGAATTAGTTGTTTGTGCAACCGATCGTGGTTTCTGCCATAGCCGAGAATATCAATCCAGCGTGGGCTTTGGTTCAACTTAGCGTTAGAAGTGTCGATCGCTAGAGGTAAAAAATGGGTGTTGATGCCGTGAACCTTCTGAATTTCCTGGGTAAGTTCAGAGGTCATCACAAAAAGATAATCTAGGTCAGGCACAACCCGATGATCCAGATTAGAGACTAGGAATCCATCCAGCACATACCCAATGCGTACATCAAACTGTTTGAGCCACCCCTTCAGGGAATACATAGACAGCAAGAAATGAGGCGTTATCCCCAGAATTAGTAGAACGTTCGGTCCTTTTCCTAGATTAGGAAGCTGATCCAACGTGAACCAGGATTTTAAGAGCCGATTTTTGGAACGATGAAGCAACCCAACTTTTCTGTCTTTGCTGGGGTACAAGAAGGTGACGTTCAAGACTCGTGACAGAAAGCTCTCCAAGCTTCTACTTATCAGATAACCAACGTCTACGTTTTCTGGCTCACATTCTGACAAAACAAAAAGGTTCATACTCTGGGGGTTCGCAAGTTTATAAAGGCATGGAGGTTTATAGAGACATGGAGGCAGTGATTAAGGAGTTGGGGCTACCCCTGTCGTCACTGCCATCTCTGGCTCGACTGCGGGTACGACTAATGATCGCCCTGTGGGAAACAATCGCTCCCCATGCTCCCGGTTGTAAACGTAGATTCTGACTTGGCGCTTATGCTCCAGACTTCGCTGCACATACTGAAGCGGTCGCCCCACCAGTTTGTAGAGCGGGGATTGCTGTAACCACTGCTCATAGCCTTGAGCGATCGGACCTGCGAGTAATTCGCGCCAATACAGGGCAATCTGATCAACTGTAAACTCCTCAGCCCGCTCCAGACCATTTTGAACCATTGCAGCATATAGCTTCGGATTATCTTTCAAACGCTGGACCGCCTCGACCACCTCCTGTACCGTCCGCACCTCCACATAATCCAACTCCGATCGACGCACTGCCGAATAAGCAGGCTCTGGACCTAAAATAGCTGGGCAACCTGCCAGCCAAGCATTAACCAACTTGACGGCTGGCTTCACTGTTAAATCGCCCGCTGTGGCATTACGAACTGCTAACACTATATCCGTTTGGCAGTAGTCTCCCCAGACTCTAAGTTGCTGGTTGGTATCATTAGAATTACAGCTAAAATTTACGCCTAAGCGATTGAGTTGTAGAGAAAATTCTGGGGCCTGAAAGGGATGAGCTAGATTGCGCTCCACGCCCTTGAACACCAGGTTTTCAACTCGGTTGCCTCGTGAGCGATCGCGGGGTTGCAACATGGGGTGATGCCAGTGCGGAGTAAAGTAGTCGTTTGCCCCTTTCACTCCTAACTCATTCAACCCTATCCTTTGTTCACAAATCTCGGGTCTGGCGCGATCGGTTTGCAAGCCAACGACATAACTATTAAAGGCGAACTGCTTAATATTCAGATAATCAGAAGGAATCACGCAGATTTTTCCAGCAACAGGTTTATCCACAAAACGAACATCTAGTCCCCGTTGCTTGAGATACACAAAGGTCTGTGCTGTCCAAACCTCTTCACCCGTAATACATCGCTCATATATAGGTTCTAGATCAGCAGGCAACTCATCGCAGGCTAGTAAATCTAACCATCGTTGCGAGTCTATATTGACAAAGTAAACTGGATAGGAGAGAGGCTTTAACTGCTGCATAATTGAGTCCGTTACAAGTTGAATTTAACAGATACAGAGAAAATGAACCTGAGAATTTAGTCAAGAAGCTTCAAATATCCTCTAGGAACAGGATTGCATCCTAAGAATCGTTTGCTAGGGGGAAGTCCTGGATAATGCCCTGGATTTCGCCCATACGAAATCCCAACGACCATCCCCAGAGCGCAAAAGCTCCTTTGCCTCCTTGAACCTGGAATAAACTTTTAAGGAACAAATAGACTCCCTTCAGTAAATAAGGACAGAGATTGACTAAACGGTTCCATACGGGCAAAGCTCCCAACTCTGCGCCATACGTCACGTATAAACGGGGTGACTCCTTTCCCCACCGATAGGCTTGCCAAAATAATGCTTTAATTTGGTGTCGTAAACGGTAGTGAATTACTGCTTCTGGGACAAATTGGAGATGGAAGCCAGCCATCTGGGCTTTCCAGCAATAGTCTGTGTCATAGACGTAGAGATAATCTAGACTCAGATCCCCAACCTGTTGATAAAGCGATCGCCTCATTCCTAGATTGCATCCACTGCCAAAGGCACGAGAAGGAACAGTCTGTTGATCTCCTAAAAGGTCAGTTTCCTGGGGTCTTGAACCGAGCCGACTGCCATAAGCCATGACCAACCAGTCGGGGTTTAGTTTGAAGTACTCTAGGCTGCCTGCTACAAAGTCATGGGTAGCGAGGGCGTTACCCATAGCTGCAACCCAGCCAGGGGCAATCTCGTCATCTGCCTCACAAAAGGCAACCGCCTCGCCCTGTGATGCTTTAATACCTGTGTTGTAGGAGTGAGCAACAGGTTTTCTGGGTTCGCCAGGGGTGTGTGCATCGACAATCTGTAGGTGGGGGAGGCGATCGCGATATTGCTGGACAATATCCATCGATTCATCTGTGGAACCGTTATTAACTACAATAACTTCCCAAGGCTCAGACCATTGCTGGCTTGCCAGGGCTTCCAGTTGAGTTGCAACGGTAGCAGCACCATTAAAGCAAGGCAAAATAACACTCAGCTTAATCACAAGACCTCCTCGTCAGTTGCAATAATCTGTGGGGTATGAACTTGACGCGTAAGCCACTAGTCTGTCCACTTTCCCCCTGATCTTACAGTTGGCTATTCAGCAAGTCAGATATTTCTAGCTTCACTTAATAGAAAACACACAGAATATAGAAAAGCGCTAAGCCTTCATGTTTTTTTGAAGATTAACAAAGATGCAGTCTTCAGTATTGATGGGTATTGACTGAGGCAAAAATCGTAAATACCACTAGATCATAAGATTAGACTTCAGTAAACTGAGATCTTGTAATAGATATAACTTCTACATAGAACTTCTACCTTCTACATAGAATAAGTATTGGTCTGCGATCGGCAAAAATTACCCATTACCATGACTCAATATGACGCTGGTTTTGGATAATGTAGGGAGATAAGGGTTAGGATGACGGCTCCCAAAATTGTATCCAGTTGTTCCGCGTAGATGGATTAAGCCAATCTAATAAGGTAACTTTGTCTGCTTGGAAGCGCGAAAAATCGCGCTGAGCTTGCTCTAAGCTGAAATCGTTTTGTCCTTTGAAAGATTGAACCATTTGTAAGGCGATCGCTGCCCAAATATTAGCGTATTCTTGGTTTTGGGTAGCGTAGAAAAAGGCAGTCCGATAGGAAATATAGGCGAATCGATACTCTGGAGACCAGCGCTTAATTGCTGCCAGAATGCGGGTAATGATTCGGTCGGGCAGAGCTTTAGGCGGATAGCCTACGGCTAGAGAGCTTGAGCCTTGGAGGAGTTTTTCTAAAGTGGCGGCGCTGAAATCTGGAAATAATCTCGATGTTTGCAAATGAATGAAGCGTCTGGAAAACCCGTAGTAATGGGTGATTAGGTCTTCACTGGTTGAAAGCTGGGTCGCTTGATTTAAAGTTACTCCGACCGCAAATTGCTCAACATTAAAAATAGGCGATCGCCCATATAACTCATCTACCACAACCAAAGACTGCTCCAATAACTCTCGATGGCTCGGCTCAACGCCAATCACCCCCGAATTAAACATACTGGACTGAGGTGAAACCTTAATTCCATTAACTTCAATGCCATCGCCAATTTTCTCCATCATGGGCTGCCATAGGTCGTGGTCAACAACATGGGCAAACTCCAGCAGATGCATCACCGTTTTTTGGGCTGAAACTCGCTCAAATAGCTTGGTTGGAGAAGCAGTAAAATACGTGTCTGTATCGATCAAGGCTACGGGTGCTTGATAGTGATCGAGTGCTTTGATGAGGGCATGAATTTTAACCCGATGGTTATAGATGCCGTGGGGCGATCGCGTCCAGTCGTCGAACTCTGCGGCAGAAAAATGTAGATGATCAATCGGCAGATCTGGATCAAAATCTAGGCGATCGCTAATGACACTAATCACCACGTTATCTTGTTCACCTGCCGCTCTAAGCTGCTGTAATGCCGAAAAGATACTGAAAAAAAGCTCTAGTTGGTACTCTCTCTGGTTGCCATAGAAAAGATAAGCCAGTACTTTCATATTGCCCCTTTCAAACACCTGTGAATTCTAGCGTAAAGCCTGTAACCGCACAGCAGTTCCCGTTGCCGTAATTAGCAACAGTGCCCCCGTTTCGTCAACGTTGATCGAGCCAGTATCAAACTCAATGCCAATGACCGCATCTGCTCCAAGGCGATCGGCGCGTCTTTCGAGTTCGACCATAGCGTCTTGATGCCCCCGCTCAAAGACTCGCTCATAGCCGCCCGTCCGTCCGCCCACAATATCGCGAATTCCTGCAAAAAAATCTCGCAGCGCATTGCTGCCATAAACCACCTCAGCAGTGACAATTCCAAGGTACTCTTCAACCACTGCTCCTTGAATGCCATCGGTTGTTGATAGAATCATTAGTTGTCTCCGCACATGCTCGTAAGTGTTTTAGTTGAAAGTTCAACAAACAAAGTCCAAAAAGTTTAACAAATGTCACCAGATGACAGTACAATCCCTGGAGTTGACCGTGAATAAGAACGCTTTGCTAACCCAGCTTTTGCTCCTTGGAGGGTTGGCAACTATTGCTCCATCGTTTGCCTCGGCGCAAGTCGCACTCTCCGCACCCCTCCAGATCGCTCCCTTAAAGACTGCGCCTCTACAGACCTCGCCTCTACAGCCCTTGCTGTTACTGGCTCAAGCTGCTCAATCTAACGACGATCGCCTCAATGATTTGATTCGTCAGGGTCGAGAATTGGTCGATGCAGGCAAGATTCCCGAAGCGATCGCCATCTACCAACAGGCTTCGACGATTGCCCCAGACAACGCCAGAGTCTTTTCGGCGATCGGCTTCCTCCAGGCTAAACAGCGCGATTATCAAGCTGCTGTTGAAGCTTACAATCAGGCAATTAAACTCGACGATCGCAACGCCGACTTTTACTATGCGTTGGGATATAGCAAAGCCAACCTTAACGACAATGCAGGAGCCGCTGAGGCATACCGCAAAGCCACCCAAATCAAGCCCGATTACGTGGAGGCTTTTTTAGGCTTGGGAATTGTCCTGTCTCGGCAAGAAGACTATGCAGGGGCGATCGACGCTTACAAACAAGTTCTTGCCCGTCGCCCCAACGATGGTCGGATCTATGAATCCATCGGCACGGCTTACATTCAACAAGAGCGCTACCCCGAAGCCCTGGAAGCTTTACAACGCGCCGTTCAACTTTCTCCTCGCCAGGGAAGTGCATTCCTTAACCTGGGCGTGGCGTTTCTTAATTCGGGCAATACGCCCGACGGCATGGCAGCCTTGCAAAAAGCGGCGACATTAGAGCCTCGCAACGGACTGATTTATCTTCAGCTTGGAGATATTTATAAAGCTCAAGGCAACGCAGATGAGGCGCTAATCCAGTATCGACATGCGGTTGCGGTGCAGCCTACCTTAAAGGAGGCGCACATGGCGTTAGGCAAGCTGTATTTAGAACAGAAAGATATCTTGGCGATCGTCGTTTTTCGAGAACTGGTGGCGCTGGCACCCGAAGACCCGGATGCTCACTATTATTTGGGGATTGCATTGGGGGAGCGCGATCGCAATGATGAAGCCGCAACAATGCTTCAGCAAGCCCGTGATTTGTACACCCAGAGCAATAATGAAGAAGGTGTCAAAAAAGCCAATGATGCCCTAGCAAAAATCCAGCGCCCTAATCGCCCGTAAGATTCGCCCCTAATGTCCTATGCTGCAATCCCTTAATAAACTTCCCCGTGTTGTCAGTATTGGTTTAGTCTTTCCAATGCTGTTTTTGAACGGATGGCTGCTGTTGATTGTCACACAGCAACTAGAGCCGCTCGTGAGCATTTTAATCACTGCAACGCTGATCGCTTTTTTGTTAGATTACCCCATTGGTTTTCTGCAACAGCTTGGTGTGAAGCGGGGATTGGCAGTAGGACTCGTGTTTTTAGTCTTTGCGCTGATCTTGAGTGGGCTTATCTTTGTTTTGGGACCGCTGATTTTACGCCAAGCCAACGAACTCATTATTCGTCTCCCCGACTGGATTAAGTCAGGGCAGCAACAGCTCAGCAGCTTGGAAAATTGGGCGACAGCACAACAGTTACCCATTGATTTACGCAGTAATATTGCTCAGCTTATTGAAAAAGTTTCTTTGACCTTGCGATCGCTCACTAGTCAACTCATCAGTCTGACTTTGAGCGCTATCAGTAGCATCGTCAACGTTTTTCTTACCCTTGTATTTGCCGTATTTCTGGTTTTGCGGGGCGAAAGTCTCTGGGCTGGAATTTTAGGCTGGTTGCCACTGGCTTGGAACACCCAGGTTCGCCAATCTTTGCCCCAAAACTTTGAGGGCTACATTGCTGGACAGGTAACGTTAGCAGTCGTTTTGAGCATTACTCAAACGATCGCCCTATTTGTTTCGGGTGCACCTCTAGCGCTGCTGTTTGGCTTAGTCATTGGTACTGCCAGCCTCATTCCCTTTGGCGGCACCACGTCAATTTTGGTTGTCAGCCTCCTCCTGGCGCTACAGGATTTTGGGCTAGGGCTAAAAGTTTTGCTGGTGGCAGAAGTGGTGCTTCAAATTAACGAAAATATTGTGGGTCCTAGAGTTTTAGGAGAAATCACAGGGCTAAACCCGGTTTGGACGCTAATTTCGTTGTTTATTGGGGTCAAATTAGGGGGAGTGCTGGGACTAATTGTGGCAGTACCGATCGCCAGTTTTATCAAGGGAACTGCTGATACTATTCGAACCCGTGACGTGAAGCAGCCTGCCCTCGTTGCGGCTGAACTCATATCGGTTGGAAAAGAGTAAAGCTGGTTGGAAAAGAGTAAAGCGTTCCAAGAGCAGAAATTGCCATTAATATGTCTAGTTAATCCCTTGGGATCAATTAAATTCTCAAAAATGTTCAGATGTGGCTTGACAGAAGCTGACTGTTGCAACGAATACTCCTAAATCTTTGTGAGATACTGAGCTGATGACTTCTAAGGTTCATAACACCTCAATTGAAAATCAAATGATGGTAGATCCAATAGACGATATCGCCCGCCAAGCGCGCCAAGGCAGCGTGGCGGCAGTCATTCAAATTTTGAACGAAAAGCTAGCCGACTCAGGTATTAGAACCCGCGCTATTTTTGAGCAGGGCGTTTTGCAATTGCTCTGCGAAGCGCCTAAGCCCGAACAGCTCGATCGCCCTCAACTGGTTCTGCAAGTCCAGCAAATTCTAGAATCTTTGCAACCGCGTAACATTCGCCGTGTCAACATCAACAGCCGCATTGTCCGGGAGCAACAATTGCTCTGGCTCGATGAAATTCACCGTGATCCAGAGGGTCAGCTCCTGTGGTCTGAAGAAATCACCTTGACGCAGCCCAATTTCTTTCAGCGCCTCGTACAAGATCGCAAAGACGACAAAAGTGCCCCTAAGTCC
This sequence comes from Elainellales cyanobacterium, assembly GCA_038204505.1. Taxonomy (GTDB): domain Bacteria; phylum Cyanobacteriota; class Cyanobacteriia; order Elainellales; family Elainellaceae; genus Timaviella. Next base: position 3,799 of record JBBRCV010000128.1, on the reverse strand, counting down.
ACCGCACCCAAGGGTTCTCCGATTCGGTTGGCTCGTGAAAAGCGCGTCTTTTGGCGAGGATTATTAGGCGGTGCTAGCCTTAGCCTATTTCTATTGCTCGTGGGTTGGGCAGTCAAAACTTGGCTGAATCCCAAATTTGCTGGGCAATCCCAGGCGATCGCGCCTCAAGGTGCAGCAGTAGATCCAGCAGTGAATCCGGTAGTAAATCCAGCAGTCAGCCCCGCCACGACGGCAACTGTTGCAATGATCGCAAAGCCAACGGTCACCGCTCCGCCGTCTCTCCAACCCGCTACACCCGAAGATTCCTTTACACAAGCAGTTCGGTTGGCGGAAGATTCGGCAAGACTGGGGCAAAGTGCCAAAACTCCGGCAGATTGGTTAGATTTGGCGACTCGATGGCGACGGGCTTCAGATTTAATGGAGCAGGTTCCTCCTGCCAGTAAACGCTTTGAAGTTGCCCAAAATCGGGTTCAAACCTATCGGCAAAACAGCGAAGCAGCTACCCAAAAGGCGAACAGCGCTCAGTAAGCACCGTATCAGTAAGCATCGGTAAATATCGATCAATATTTGGCTTCTTTAAAAGATGGATTTCCGCATTGGCAATGGCTACGATATTCACCAACTGGTTGGCGATCGCCCCCTCATTCTCGGCGGCATCACTATTCCCCATTCCCTGGGTTTGCTAGGTCACAGCGACGCAGATGCCCTTACCCACGCTATCATGGACTCGCTCCTAGGGGCATTAAGCTTGGGTGACATTGGGCATTATTTTCCTCCTACCGATCCCCAGTGGGCAGGAGCAGACAGTCAAAAGCTATTGATTCAAGTCCACGATCTGATTCAATCTCAAGGTTGGCGCATTGGCAATCTAGATACGGTAATTGTTGCTGAGCGACCTAAAATCAAGCCTCATATTAATGCTATGCGCGATCGCCTTGCCGATTCTCTGCAAATTGCCCCTAATCGAATTGGCATTAAAGCTACTACTAACGAAAAAATGGATGCCGTCGGCAGAGAAGAAGGGATTGCAGCTTATGCTGTTGCCCTACTAATTAAAGACTAACGATTAAAGACTAACGATCAGGACTAAGCTCATAAACTCTCTGCCCACAAATTCCTCGGCTATAGTAAGAAAGTGTAAATCACGATAAAGCACTATGGCTGTTAATTTGGCTCAAGATTGTGTTCCTTCAACAGCACAGGATGCCACAGCGCTCAAACAGGTATTCGCATCGTTAACCACAGAAAGTTGTCCTAAAACCTACAACTTTCACATGCACACCATCTTTTCAGATGGACGACTGTTGCCCGAACAACTCATGGAACAAGCTGTTTCCATTGGGTTAAAGGGTTTAGCCATTACCGATCACCACAGCGTTGATGGCTATCGCAAAGCCCAGCGTTGGTTAGATGGATGGCGGCGATCGCCCGAAAATCCTCAGCCCCATTCTGCGCCCACGCTCTGGACTGGCGTAGAAATTAATGCCGACTTGCTCAACACCGAAGTTCACGTCCTTTGTTACGCCTTTAACCCTGAGCACGAAGCCATTCAGCCTTATTTGCAGGGCAAAGAACTCAGCGGTCAGTCAGCTCCAGCCGCCCAAGTGATTGGGGCAATTCATCAAGCAGGCGGTATTGCAGTGCTGGCGCATCCCGTGCGCTACAAGCGATCGCCCGCCGAACTCATTCCCGCTGCCGCGCAGCTTGGTATAGATGGCGTTGAAACTTATTACGCCTACAACAATCCTTCACCTTGGCGACCCAGCCCCAAAGAAACCCAGCAGGTTTTAGACCTGAGCACTGCCAACCAACTGCTTAGCACCTGCGGGACAGATACCCACGGGCTAAGTTTGCTGCAACGGCTTTAAGACTTTACTTTGTCTGGTATTATCACGGAAGAACTGACTTGCTGAAGCAAAATGTCAGGACATTTTGTCGTCAGTCAAGTCAATAGATCACAAGATCACACTCTAATTTTGAAGGGATAGGGGTCAGTGGAAACTGCACAGGCAAGACCAGAAAATCTAGAGGAGTGGGCATGAGAACGCTACACTTATACGAAGGTCAAGCGACGGGCTTGATCCTTTCACCTCAAATTGCCTCAATTCAAACTGCCTCAATAGCCATGCCCAAAGATGCATTAGAGCTAGTGCACAAAATTCTACCGAAGCGCTTGAGTTATATTCAAGAGCTAGTTTTTTTGCAATCTTGGAGTGGAAAAATCTATCGTCAGATTGCCGCAGAGTCGGGCTATGACTTGGACTATATCAAAGAAGTCGGCTCTCAATTGTGGAGCGCCCTTTCTGAGGCGTTGGGCGAAAAAGTTTCTAAAAAGAATGCTCGCTTAGTGTTGGCGAACTATTCTCTGGCAACCGGACAAGCGATCGCCACCAGCCTACAGGTTCCTCGAACTCCCGATACCCTGGAGTTTCCCAGTGATGCCGTGCCGCTTCAGTCTTCTTTATACATTGAGCGTCCACCGGGGGAGGAACGCGCCTTTGCTGAAGTTTGCCGACCTGGTAGCCTACTTCGGATTAAAGCGCCCCGGCAAATGGGAAAAACCTCCCTTGTGCTTCGCATTCTTGCCCATGCCCGAGAAAGCGGTTTGCGCCCAGTAATGGTTAATTTTCAGCAGGCAGAAAGTTCGGTTTTAGGAGATTTAAGCCGATTTCTGCGCTGGTTTTGCGTTTATGTAGGGCATCGTCTCAACCTGGAATCGCGGCTGGAGGATTACTGGGATGACGAAGTAGGCAGTAAGGTGAGCTGCACCACTTATTTTCAGCAGTACTTGTTGCAAAATATTGATAGCCCGGTAGTTCTGGCTTTAGATGAAGTCAACCGAATTTTTGAATATCCAGAACTAGCGCAAGAGTTTTTGCCTTTGCTGAGGGCTTGGCACGAAGAAGCCGCTGAGCAAGAAATCTGGCAGAAACTACGAATTGTGATTGTTCACTCAACTGAAGTCTATGTGCCGCTGAAGCTAAGCCAGTCGCCTTTTAATGTGGGTCTGCCCATTCAACTCCAAGAATTTACCTTAACCCAGGTTCATGATTTAGCGAAGCGCTATGGGTTGGATGATGATGGCATTGAACCCCAAGATTTAAAGCCGTTGCTAGAACTGGTGGGGGGGCATCCTCACTTGGTGCAGCTTGCCCTATATTGGCTGCGGCAAAGGGATGTGTCTCCGGCGCAGTTGTTGCAAGATGCCGCTACTCAATCAGGCATCTACCGCGATCATTTTCTCCGCCATTTGGCTATTTTGAATCAAAATCCGGAGCTTTGGGTGGCTTATCGACAGGTCGTATCTTCGCCGGATGGGGTGCAGTTAGAGGCGATCGCCGCTTACCGTTTAGAAAGCATGGGGTTAGTTAAGGTGCATGGTAATCAGGTCACGCCAAGCTGTGAACTGTATCGTCGTTTCTTCAAAAATCAGCTTCAATAAGACATCAACTCACTCTCGTTGCCCGATCCATGACCACTTACGAATATCAGGTCGGTGGCAGTCTTAAGCTTGATGCGCCGAGTTACGTCGTCCGTCAAGCAGACCTCGACCTTTATAAAGCGCTCATTGCCGGAGAGCTTTGCTGCGTTTTTAATTCTCGCCAAATGGGGAAATCCAGTCTGCGCGTACAGATGCGCTCTCAGCTTCAGCAAATTGGGATGCGCTGCGCTACGTTGGACATGACCCGCATTGGCAGCGAGCAAGTGACCCCGCATCAGTGGTACAAGGGCATTGCTATGGATTTGCTGCGGAGTTTTGACCTGCTGGGCAGCTTTGACTTTAAGGACTGGTGGCGAG
>JBBRCV010000127.1:0-16330 GCA_038204505.1 Elainellales cyanobacterium | reverse complement strand
TCAGGAACCGTTGATCAATCTGACCAATCCTTCTTGGATGATGACCAGATTGAGGCAGGTTTTGTGCTGACCTGTGTGGCTTACCCCACTTCTGACTGCACCATCAAGACTCACCAAGAAGAAGAGCTTTACTAGGCTGAGCATTTGTAAGGGATGAACGAGTTAGCAAATTCTCTAACCTCGTTCCCAAAACTCTTCTAAAACGAAGCAGGAGTGCGCCTAGCCCTCCTGCTTTGTTTTGATTGATAGAATTTGATTTATGGAAATTTCACTTTGTAAAGCTGAAACAATTCCCCCGAAACCTTCTTCGCAACTTGCCCACCCGCAGCCTTAATCATCTTTTGCCAGTCAGCTAACGGTTCTAGAAAAACCTCAGCCCCCAAATACGTCTCCAAGATCGCCCAGTTCTCAGCCATTTCGGCTTCTGGATCGACAACATCAAACACAAAAAATCCGTCTGGCTTTAAGACCCGCTTTACATCAGTTAGAACAGCGTCCCAATAGCTGAGGGGAAAATAGCAGCTAAATCCAGTCGCAATCACTAAATCAAACTGATCGGCTGCATAGTTCAGTTGATGAGCAGCGCCCAGTTGCACACCCTTGAATAGTTTGGAGTTTAGCTGAGAGCCACGAGAGTTTAACGCTTCCTTCGCCACGACGCTAATGTCTTGCCCATAAAAAAGAGCATCCCATTCTGCCCAAGGATAAATCAGGAAACTAAATCCACAGCCCAAATCCAGGCACCTCTGCTGTTTACGAGGTTTGGCAACGTCCCAGAAGGGGGAGGCGATTTTGCTTGCTAAAGCGCCAGAAGCCCATTCTCGAAAAATTGGCATTGCTTCAACTTCTGCGGGCAGGTCGAAGGGTTCGCGGCGATACTCTTTGTTGTAGCGCTGAGCGACTGCGCCAATTAACTCTTCTGAGACAGCAGAGGGGCGATCGCCCAGAAAGTTAACCAAATCCTGATTTTTAGATTTCTTCATCGATATCGATATATCTATACGTGCATCAAACTACAGAAGCCGAGATTTGCCAGAAACCCCGACTTCTAATCAATCACTACTGACCTTTGAGCGCTTTAGTAAAATTCTGACGGTAGCCTTTGTTGGCAATTAAGAACACGGGCCAAAGTGCCGTCAGATAAAATTTTCCTTCACTAAAGTTGGTACGATTGAACCCTGTCCAAAATTTCCAACCGCCCCAGACATAAATCCCTAGCACGATAAAACCAAGCAAACCCATGACTCAAATCTCCTTGCTAACCTAATTTTATGGATGCAGTCACTGGAATTAACCCAACGACTTGTAAAAGCAAAAGCTTTCTTTCAAGTGTAGATTAGCGAACTGAAGTCTAGCCAAAGTCAGCGGCACTTCCTAGGCTACTAACACAACCGATAGGATTGAGACTGCTGTCACCCTGCCAGGCTGTTACCCTAGCAGAAAGTCTGCTGGTGTCACGATCGCAATATCTTGAAAGGGGTGAAGGACAAGCAAATCTTTATCGCTACTAAGAACATAATGAGCCTGACCGCTAATGGCTAGTTCGAGGAATTTATCATCATTAGGATCGCGACAAGCAGCGATCGCTTCCGTAATCTCAACCATCTCAACAACTTTCAGCAAGTCGGTCAAGAATCTTGTGCGAGACTCAACCGACAAATATTTATCAAAGCGCGATCGGCTAAAAACGTCTTGTATTTCTGACAATACAGGCTGAGACATGAGAATTTGTCCATCTAACATCGCTTTGTTGAATGCTTGCCGTGCAATAGAGCGTTTGAACAGGGCAGCACTAACCAGCACGTTAGAGTCAAGAACAAATCTGAACTCACTCATTTCCGGACTACTCATTAAGAATGGACTGTAAAATTGTTGGAGTTAGTCCATTGGCTTCAGCTTCATCACTCATCTGATCCATTACGATTTGTAGAGTGGTCAAGTCCATGGCTCGTTTCAGCCAAAGACTCACGAGAGCTTGAATTTTTTGCTGTTCTTCGGGCTGCGCCGATTGAAACGCCCTAGCGATGTCAGCATCCACTTGAATTGAAATTGTTTCCATAGCGGTTCCTGAGCTGAGATGATGACAAGCATAACCAACTATATGCTCAAGTTGCATTCCCAAGACCCTAGGAAACCTCTACGATGCGGGTATAAGGGAAAGCGTCCAAGGAGGCTTGTATGAGAGCAGTGCTGATGGCGGGTGGTTCAGGGACACGGTTAAGACCGCTAACGTGCGATCTACCGAAGCCGATGGTTCCCCTTTTAAATCGACCTATTGCCGAACACATTATTAATTTACTGCGGCGGCACCACATTACCGAAATTATCGCCACACTGCATTATCTGCCAGATTTGATGCGGGAATATTTTCAAGATGGGGCAGAGTTTGGCGTACAAATGACCTACGCCGTTGAAGAAGATCAGCCTCTCGGCACAGCAGGCTGCGTGAAAAATGTGGCGGAATTGCTGGATGAAACCTTTCTGGTGATTAGTGGCGATAGCGTCACCGATTTTGACCTGAGTGAGGTGATTCGGTTTCATCGGGAGCAGCGATCGCAAGCCACCATCGTCCTCACCCGCGTGCCTAATCCGATGGAGTTTGGCGTAGTCATTATTGATGATGACTGCCGCATCCAACGATTTTTAGAAAAGCCTTCTAGCAGCGAAATCTTTTCCGATACCGTCAATACGGGCATTTACATCCTAGAACCCGAAGTGCTGGACTATCTGCCAGAGCATCAGGAAACCGATTTTTCTAGGGACTTATTTCCGCTGCTGCTAGAAAAAGGAATTCCCATGTATGGCTACGTGGCAGAGGGCTACTGGTGCGATGTCGGCAATTTAGATGCCTACCGTGAGGCACAGTACGCGGCGTTGTATCAGCGGGTGAAGCTGGAAGTGGACTATGGAGAGCGATCGCCCGGTTTTTGGGTGGGGCAAAACACCTACATCGACCCTACTGCCAAAATTGGCACTCCGGCACTAATCGGCAATAACTGCCGCATTGGGGCACGGGCACAAATCGACTCAGGCACCATCATTGGCGATAACGTCATGGTGGGTGCAGATGCCAACCTCAAGCGCCCCATTATTTGGAATGGCGTGATTTTGGGAGAAGAGGTACAGTTGCGCGCCTGTGTGGCGGCAAGGGGAACCCGCATTGATCGGCGGGCGCAGGTATTGGAAGGGGCGATCGTTGGCTCTCTATCGGTCGTGGGCGAGGAAGCGCTGATTAACCCGAATGTGCGCGTCTGGCCTAGCAAACGGATTGATCCGGGCGCAACCCTTAACATGAACTTGATTTGGGGACAAACGGCACATCGCAACCTGTTTGGGCTGCGGGGCGTTTCGGGGCTGGCAAATGTGGATATTACTCCTGAATTTGCCGTCCGACTAGGCGCAGCGTTTGGTTCAACTCTCAAACCTGGCTCCCAAATTGCAGTATCGCGTGATCAACGCAATGTTTCTCGCATGGTGTCGCGATCGCTAATCGCAGGTCTGATGTCGGTTGGCATTAATATTCAAAACTTAGAAGCGACCGCTATTCCTGTCGCCCGGACTGTAGTACCGACCCTAGTGGTTGCTGGCGGTATCCATGTGCGAGTGCATCCAGAGCGATCGGATCATTTATTAATTGAGTTTTTCGACAACAAGGGTATTAACCTTTCTAAGGCGCGCGAGAAGAAGATTGAAGGAGCTTATTTTAAGGAAGATTTTCGGCGATCGCAAATTCAAGAAATTGGCAACGTGGTCATTATTACTCAGGCAAACGACCTTTATAGCACTAGCTTCGAGCGTCATCTTAACGGCGAAGCGATCCTCCGAAGCAGTTCTAAAGTAGTAATAGATTACGCCTACGCCGTTTCTGGAGCAGTATTGCCGCAGATTCTAGCCAAGTTTGGCTGCGATGCGGTTGTCCTCAACGCCAGCCTCAACCAAATTATTCCCTCTGCCTCCGATCGGGAGGTGCTATTGAGCCAGTTGGGGCACGTCGTAGAAGCGCTCAAGGCAAATATGGGCGTACAGGTGGCAGCAAACGGTGAGCAGTTTATTTTGGTTGATGAATCGGGCAGTGCGATTCGGGGCGAGATGCTCACGGCATTAATGATGCACATGATTTTGAGCGATCGCCCTCGCGGCACGGTCGTCATTCCGGTCAATGCTACAAGCGCCGTTGAGCAAATTGCCCGCCGCCACGATGCTACAGTCATTCGCACTAAAGCCAACCCCACGGCTTTAATGGAAGTTTGTCACACTAATCCCAATGTCGTCTTGGGCGGCAGCGGCGAAATGGGCTTCATCTTTCCCCAACTCCACCCCGGTTTTGATGCCATGTTCTGCATCGCTAAACTGATAGAAATGCTTTCACTTCAGCAGCGCGATCCCTACAATCACATCCCTCGTACCCTCGGACAAATCCGCGCGGAACTGCCCCGACTCTCCCACCGCACCCTCACGGTGCGTTGCCCTTGGGCTGCTAAAGGCTCGCTCATGCGACGCTTGGTAGAAACTCACCCATCTGAGCATTTAGATTTGACCGATGGCGTGAAAATTCTTAATCCCCAGCACGACAGTTGGGTGCTGGTTTTACCCGATGCAGGCGAACCGCTGGTGCATCTCTACGCCGATAGTTCCGATCGTGGTTGGGTCGACGAAACCTTGCGAGAGTATCGATCGTTTGTGCAAGGATTTGTGGATGAGGATGAAGAACAGGAAGATAACGCCATGATTGATATGGATTAATTTGTCCTAGATCTTTTACTCAGCCTGTGCAAGCTGCTTCAGAGAGAAGGTTGCCGCATCTGAAACATGGGGATGGCTGTCTTTTTCTAGATATTGCAGAGCCGAGATGCTTTTAGGAGTTGGTAAGTGACCTAATGCCTCTGCAAGGCGTTGACGAACCAGCCAATCTTCAGCCTGGGCAAAGCGGAGGATGTGATCGATAGATTCGAGGTCTTTGATTTCACCGAGGGCGGCGATCGCGGCTTGTTGCACCACAACTTCCTTGCTGTCCAAAGCTTGGATCAGCACATCGTGGGCACGAGGATCTTTGAGATTGCCCAAGGAAACTGCTGCGCTAAAACGCACCAGCCAATCTGTATCTTCGTAAAAGGTGCGAACGAGAGGCTCAAAGGCTCTAGGATCTTCTAAGTAACCCAAAGCGCCAGCCGCATCGGCTCGAATGCCATAGTCAGGGTCATTCTCTAGAAGCTTGATTAGGATAGGATAGCTCTCTTCGGTGGGCTTTACACCCAAGGCAAAGACCGCCATGGAGCGAATTTGCAGGTTTTTGTCGTCCAACACTTTCTTAATCAGCGGCATCGCATCTTCAGCAGGCACATTACGCAGCGAAGCAAGTGCCACCATGCGATCGCGGGTACTTTCGCTCTCTAACTGGATAGCAATTTCTTCTAAGGTCTGTTGGCTCATAAATCTCGTTGTTTTACATAAGTTTACATTGCTCTCATTATAGAGGTTGTTTCCACAAAACCCTGTTTGCGGAAAACCCTACCCTTGACCCGACCTAACCTAAAAGTAATCTCTGGCAGTAATTTATCAAAACGCGACTATGGATTTATATTTTGCGCTGCTTTGTTCGTTTCTTTTACTGGTGTTCAGCGTCACTAAAGGCGTTTTCGTTGCCTACCCGCTACTGATCGCCATGATGATCATGATCACCCTGCTAGTACGGCGCGGCTTTGCGTTGAAAAGCCTGATTCAGATGGCATGGATGGGAAGTCAGCAGTCGGTTCCAGTCTTTAGCGTACTGTTGTTAATTGGCGCAGTCATTGCAGCTTGGATGGCAGCGGGAACTGTTCCGGCGATCGTTTACTACGGCATTCAACTCATTTCCCCCAGCTATTTCATTCTCTCGGCATTTATCCTCACCAGTTTGATGTCTCTGCTGATTGGCACTTCGTTTGGGGCGGCAGGAACCATTGGGTTAGCGCTGATGATTATGGCAAAAGGCAGTAACGTTGATCCCCACATGATTGCTGGAGCGATCGTTGCCGGGGCTTACGTGGGCGATCGCTGTTCACCGATGTCGTCTGGGGCAAACCTGATTGCCGGGATTACTCAAACTAATCTCTATACCAATATTCAAAATATGTGGCGGACTTCATGGCTGCCCTTATTTGTATCTGTGCTTTTGTTTGGGCTGATGTCTTGGCTTCATCCTGTGCAAATGACCGACCAAGCTTTTTCGCAAAATATCAGCCAAACTTTCCAGATTAGCTGGATTAATTTATTACCCGCATTGACGATTGTGGGGCTTTCATGGGCGCAGGTTGAGGTGAAATTGTCGATGCTGATGAGCATTGCTGTTGCCAGTGCGATCGCCCTTATTTATCAGCATTATTCATTGTTAGAACTACTCAAATTCATGGTTCTTGGATTCAAATTAGAGGCATCCCATCCGCTCAACGCCATCTTAACGGGCGGCGGCATTGTGTCCATGCTGCGCGTCACGTTGGTCGTCGTGATCTCCACAGCATTCGTTGGCATCTTTTCAGGAACTCGCGTTTTAGAAAGCATCGAAACCTTGCTGAAAAGGGCGAAATCTCGCAGCGACTATTTCCTGAGCACTTGTATCGTCGGGACTGGAGCAGCGGCTTTCGGCTGTACCCAAACGATCGCCATCCTGCTCACCCAGCAATTGGTCGAGAAGAAATATCAAGAGAAAGAGCAGGGCAATTATCAGTTGGCGATCGACTTAGAAAACACGGTGGTCGTTATCGCTCCACTCATTCCCTGGAACATTGCCGGACTGGTTCCCGCCACAATTTTAATGACCGACCCTGGCTTTATTCCATTTGCCTTTTACCTTTACCTGTTGCCTTTAATAAATTTGCTGCAAATTGGACTGAACAACTCGCCGCCACGGTATATTTTTGCTAGACCTTACCGGAGCAATTTATGATTTCAGGCGATATTATCCCAGGCGAACTGTTGGTTGAAGCAGGCGAAATTGAACTGAATGCAGGACGGGAAATCGTCACGTTGAAAGTGGCAAATACAGGCGATCGCCCCATTCAGATCGGCTCTCACTTTCACTTTTATGAAGTCAACTCTGCCCTTGATTTTCCCCGAGAGCAAGCCCGAGGAATGCGGCTCAATATCCCAGCGGGTACGGCGGTGAGGTTTGAGCCAGGTGACGAACGCCAGATTGAACTGGTTCCGTTTGTAGGCAGTCGTCAGATCTATGGCTTCAATGCAAAGGTTGAAGGGGCGCTAGATGCGAGAAATTAGAACGCCACCCCAATATTAGAACTACCGATCGCCGCCCGATTCGCCAACCGAGCCACCCAAATTTGTGCCGCCGTGCCTGTGCCATCCGCATCAAAATACAAGTTGCCTGAGCGTTGGTCGTAGATAAAGCGATCGCTGCCATCCTGCGCCCGACTGCCCAGCATAAACGCGTTAGCGGCGATCGTTCCCTCCCTCAAGCCTGCACTAAAGCCCCGTCTTGACACCGTAATCTGGTCGGTAGAACGAAAATCAGTGATTGTATCGCGGCTATTGCGTCTTGCCGATTCCAGGAAGAAGACATCTTTGCCTTTACCGCCCGTCAACAGATCCTTGCCTCGTCCGCCAGTCAGCGTATCGTCACCGCTACCACCCACTAATCGATCTCTGCCCGCTCCTCCATCTAGGCGATCGTCACCAGTGCCTCCCAACAGGGTATCTCTTCCGCTAGAACCACTGATAAAATCATCTCCGCCATCGCCCACCAGCGTGTTGCTTAAGCCGTTGCCTGTAATGTTATTACTAAAGTTATTTCCAGTTCCTGATACTGCGTTTCCAATGAGTACTAGGTCTTCCAAGTTCTCGCCCAATGTTAGTTGCAGAAGGCTAGACTTAACGGTATCAAATCCGTTATCTAAAGCTTCAATAATAGAGTCACCGATACTATCTATAATGTAGATATCGTCGCCTACTCCACCGTTCAATATATCGTTGCTAGATCCGCCGTCGAGCATGTCATTTCCAGCGTTACCAATCAGGCGATCGCTCCCTGCACCACCATAGATCTCATCGTTACCTGCACCGCCCGTCAAACCATCATTAATACCGTCACTGCCGATCATCGTGACGTTGCCAGAAAAGCCACTGAAATCAAAGTATTCAAAGTTTCTGACCGTGGTAATCCCCGTTAGGATACCGCCGATCTGATTGGATGTATTTCCGACATTTACTAGGGCGGTACCTGTGCCGTTAGTCAACACAAAAGTATCAGTTCCAGCGCCACCATCAATCGTGTCGTTTTGCTGAAGATTTTCTAGCACCGAGATCACTTTATTATCGCTGCTAGATGCGTAAATCACATCGGTTGCAGGTGTAGTAACCATTGCATCCAAGTTCACTTGGGTAATTTGCACCGTTGTTTGTGCGGGTTCACTCGTCGTATTACCATCGCTTACCGAGAACAGAATAACGCGGGTCGCGCGATTGGGCTGGTCAGAGTGATTTTGGTATTGAACGGTGCGTAAAACTTGCGAATATTGGTCGAGGGAAGCTGTGCCGCTGAGGGTTAAAGTGCCGTTGCGATATGCCGCAATGATTCCGGTTCCGGTCGTGTTGACTAGCAGTTCTTCGGCTTGCCCGTCCAAAAGGTTGGAGATCTTGACTTGGGCAGAGGCGATCGCCTCCTTTTGCCCTGTCAGCTTGGCATCGCTGGCGGCGATCGCTACGGGCGCACCGCTAACCACAAACGTGCTGCTAAAGTCGATGCCGCCGCTCGTTCCGTTGAGATCTAATACTGGCACTGATAAGCTATTGTCAAACCGAATTTGAACAGTGGCAGCGTTACTGCTCGCCGCACCATCTGTCAGGCTGATGCTAATGGTACGGGGATTCGTTGCCGGGGTGTCACTGTTGTTGCTGTAAATGAGCGATCGCAATGCGGCTTGATACAGAGCAACGGTCGCAGTTCCACTCAAAGATAAGGTTCCTGTGACTGCGTTAAAGTTACCCATGATGCCGTTTTGGTCGGCAAAGATCAGGCTGTCTTGTCCTGCAACATAGCCGCCTAGGGTAATCGTTGCGCCTGCCAAATTAGGGCTATCTGGGTCGCTGGCAATAAGAGTAGGTGCAATGGCGATCGCTCCCGTTGCACGGGAAAATGTGAACACTTGGAGCGGCAGAGTGAGGACAGGCGGGGTATTAACCGAAGTCACCTGAATGCCGCGAATTGCCAGGTTGCTGGATGCAGTGCCGTCTGTGACTGTGAACTGTACCGAGCGGTTCGCGGTCACAGGATTATTGCTGCTGTTGAGATAAGCGATCGAGCGGAGTGCAGTCTGGTAGCTGGTAACAGTGGCGGCACCCGTTAGAGTTAGAATGCCTGTGCCTAAATTGAAGCTGCCAGAAATACCGTTTTGATTGGAAAATAGCAGGTTGTCTTGTCCAGCGACATAGCCGCTTAAGGTAACAGTTGCACCTGCCAGGTTTGCCGAATCGTTGTCAAGAACGAAGATGCCAGGATCGATCGCCAATGCTCCTGCTTGCTCGGCATAGGACAACGGATTGCTGGAAGTAGCGACGACGGGCGGAGAGTTAAGTTGAGTAATTTGAATGGTGCGGCTACCGGGAGCACTAAGGCTTGTGCCATCGTTAACTGTGAACTGCACTGTCCGATTGACGAGGCTGGGATTGCTGCTGAGGTTGCTATAGGTAATGGAACGCAGAGCAACTTGGTAACTGGCGATCGGGGCAGAACCACTGAGGGTTAGCACACCTGTCCCCGCATTGAAACTGCCGCTGATACCGCCTTGATTGTTGAATGTAAGTAGGTCTTCGCCGTTGACGTAGCCGTTGATAGCGATCGCCGCCCCGGTAAAAGTGGTGCTATCAACATCACTAACAGCGATCGCCCCATCTATCACAATTGCCCCATCGTTTTCGGTGTAAGTGATAGAACTTGGGGAATTGATCACCGCTGGTGGTGTATTGACAACGCTAACCTGAATGATGCGATCGACAGGAGCACTGGTGCTTGTTCCGTCATTTACGACAATGTGCAGCGTCCGCAAGGCAGTGCTGGGATTATTGCTGTTATTAGTGTAAGTAACCGAACGTAGCGCCGCCTGATAGTTAGCAACTGTAGATGATCCCGTTAACCGCAATATGCCTGCTGGTGCATCGAACGCGCCAGAAATGCCATTTTGGGTAGTCAGGCTAAGGCTGTCTTGCCCTAATACATAGCCGCTAATCACAAGGGTGGCACTGTTCAAGGTGGCACTATCGGCATCACTAACCGCAATGCCCACATCGATCGCCACTGCTCCTGCATTTTCGGCGTAAGCCAGCACACCCGCAGAACTGATCACCACTGGGACGTTATTGACCGCTGTGATCTGAATGCTACGGGTTGCGATGTTGCTGATTGCAGCGCCGTCTGTCACAGAGATTTGCAATGTGCGGAGGGTAGTGTCGGGGTTAGTGCTGCTGTTGGTATAGGTAATCGATCGCAGTGCAGTTTGATAATTGGCGATCGAAGATGATCCACCTAGCGTTAAGACTCCGGCGTTAAAACTACCATAAATACCGTTTTGGGTAACAAAGCTGAGGGTGTCTTGCCCTCCAACATAGTTAGTTAGGGTGATGGTCGCCCCTGTTAACGTGGCGCTATCAGGATCGCTAACTCCAATGTTTGCGTCGATCGCCAATGCCCCAGCATTCTCGTTATAAAGTAGGCTGCCGGAAGTAGCACTGACTATAGGTGCCGTGTTAATGGGCGTGATAATAATGGGACGGATAATCGCTGGATTGCTCGTCGTGGTGCCATCAGTAACCGTAATTTCGATTTGCCGGGGCGTGGTTGCAGGATTAGTGCTGGTATTGGTGTAGGTCACTGACTGAAGCGCCGCTTGATATTGGGCAACTGTCGCAGTTCCAGTCAAGGTCAGCACCCCAGTTACCGGGTTAAAGGTGCCAATAATTGGGGGTTGATTTGGGAAAGTTAGGACATCTTGCCCCGGAACAAAGCCTGTCAGGGTAATGGTTGCTCCCGTCAAGTTAGGGCTATCAGGGTCAGTCAGCGTAATGCCTGGATCAATGGGCACAGCGCCAGCATTTTCGTTGTAATTGAGAGGTGTGCCTGTGCCGCTACCGCTGGGTGGACTTGCTACCATGTTGACTTGAATAGTGCGGCTGATGGGATTGCTGCCCTCGATCCCGTCGTTAACTTGGAACTCAATCGATCGCGTTGCTCCCGTAGGATTGGCGCTGCGGTTGGTATAAGTGACGGTGCGTAAAGCTGCTTGGTAATTAGCGAGTGTAGCAGTGCCTGTCAGGGTTAGCACTCCACTAATCGCATTGAAGCTGCCTGTAATGCTGCCGAGGTTGGCGAAGGTCAGAGTGTCTTCTGCTGCCACATATCCGCCAATGGTGACAGTTGCACCTCTGAGAGTGCCGCCGTCGTCGGTGATAGTGAGGATGGCGTTGTCAATGGCGATCGCTCCCTGTCCCTCTGTATAAATGAGTGTCGTTCCAGCCAGTGTTAAAACTGGTGGTGCATTAGCGGTAATTTGAATCGAGCGGGCGATCGTCGCACTATCTTCAATTCCGTCATTAACTTTAATTTGAAGCGATCGGGCTATCGTTGTTGGATTACTACTGCTATTGGTGTAAGTGAGCGTTGCCAAAAGCGCTGAATACGTGGCTAAGGTAGCGCTACCTACGAAGGCAATGATGCCTGTCGCCGCATTAAATCCTCCGGTAATACTAGATGGCAGCGTCCCGAATGCTAGCGTGTCTTCACCTGCCACATAGCCAATTAGAGTAACCGTTGCGCTGCTGAGGTTGGCGCTATCAGTATCGCTAATAGTTAATCCGCCTGTAACTGCCAGTGCGCCCTGGCTTTCGGTGTAGGGAAGGGGAGTCGTGGTCGTGGTAATGACAGGTGCAGCGTTCACCACAATTTGAATGGTGCGACTGCCGATGTTACTATCTTCAACGCCATCGTTGACTTGAAACTGGAGAGTGCGAGTGGTTGCCGCAGGAGTGGGATTGGTGTTGGTATAGGTAACTGATTGAAGCGCAGTTTGATAACTGGCGATCGCCACCACTCCACTCAAAGTTAGAATTCCATTCACTGCATCAAAACTACTCATGATTCCTAGTTGAGGATTCGTGATAGTTAGAACATCTTCTCCTCCAGGAATGTATCCAACAATGGTGACTTTGGCACTGGATAGATTGGGGCTACTACCGATATCGGCATCAGTTACAGATAGCGCCCCATCAATGATAACGGCTCCCTGATTGTCAGAATAGTTGAGCGTTGTCGTTGTGGGTGTGACGACGGGTGGCGTATTGGAGATAATCTGAATGCTGCGACTCGCTAATAAGCTGTCATCTAACCCGTCGTTGACTGTAATTTGAATAGTGCGAGTAGTGGTATTAGGAGTGCTGCTACTGTTTGTATATTTGAGCGATCGCAACGTCATCTCGTAGTTAGCAACGCTGGCAATTCCTGTGAAGGCGATCGTTCCTGCAACTGCATCAAATGTTCCAGCAGTAATTCCAGATGCGGTCACAAAGCTAAGAGTATCTTCTCCAGCAACATAGCCATTGATAGTGACGTTTGCACGGGCTAAAGTAGTATTGTCTTTATCTTTAACCGTTAATAAGCCATCGACAAATACTGCTCCAGCGTTTTCGGTGTAAATGTAAGAACCATTAGCAATAGTGACTTCTGGGCGATCGTTGACTCCAGCAATTTGCAGTGTACGTGTAGCTGAGTTACCGTCGCTAACGCCATCGTTTGCTTGGAAGCGAATGGTACGAGTCAAGCCTGTAGGATTTTCACTGCTGTTAGTGTAAGTAACGGTTTTTAGTGCTGCCGCATAATCCCCGATAGGAGCATCATTGGCGAGGGTAAGTATCCCAGTTACGGCATTCCAACTGCCTATAATGCCAAGACTATCAGTAAAGCTTAGAAGATCTTGCCCTGCAACATAGCCGCCAATGGAAATGGTTGCACTTTGCAGGTTCGGGCTATCGGTATCAATTACTGTAATGCCTGGATCGATCGCCACTGCTCCATCATTTTCACCGTAGGTCAGAGAACTGCCAGTGGTGGCAATTATCGGTGCATTCAGTGTGTCTGTAACGGTAATAATCCGCTGTTTTACATCACTTGTTTTACTGGTGTCATCTGTTACTGTGAAAGTTACTATGCGAGGAGTTTCAGTAGGAGTAGTGCTGCTGTTAGCGTAGGTAATGGCGCGAAGGGCATCTTGGTAATCGGCAACAGAGGCGCTTCCTATTAGGGTGATGGAAACGGTTGTGGCATCGACGCTAGTGACTGTTCCTGTAATGCTATTGGGGCTAATAAAAGCGAAGGTATCTTCTGCGGTAACCACGCCGCTGATGGTGACGATCGCCCCTATCAAAATAGTGCTATCGGGATCAGTGAGTGTTAAGCTGTCATCGATCGCCACAATGCCATCCTCGTTGTAGCTGAGGTTGGTGGATGTAGGAGTAACGATCGGGGGATCGTCTACGAGCGTGACTTTGACGATATGGTTGGCAGGCGCACTGGTGCTGGTGGCATCGTTGACTGTGAATTGAACGGTGCGATCGCCTGCTGTTGGAGTTAGGCTGCTGTTTTTATAAGTAATCGATCGCAGTGCATCCTGGTAATTGGCGATCGTAGTTGTGCCGCTCAACTCTAAAATGCCCGTTCCACTGCTCCAAATGCCCGTAATGCCAAAGCCATCTACAAAAGAAAGGACATCTTCTCCTGGGTTAAAGTTCGTAATTTTAATCGTCGCCCCTTTAAGATTAGGGCTATCGACATCCTCAACAGTCAGCGCCGTAGGATCGATGACTTGCGAACCCGTATTTTCCAGATAAGTCAACGTGCCCGTGGTTGTCACTACCGGAGGATCATCTACCGCAGAAATTTGAATGACGCGGGATGAAACTGCACTGTTGTCGCTGCCATCATTGACCACAAAATCAACTGTACGATCGCCAGTAGGCGGGCTGCTGCTACTTTGAAAAGTGATAGAACGTAAGGCTGCCTGGTATTCAGCCTTAGTCGCTATTCCAGTCAACGTCAGCACGTTACCCACAAGTGTTCCACCAGAGAGTGTTCCCTGGTTCGTAACGATAACCGTATCTTTGCCCGCCACAAAACCGTTTATGGTTACGGTTGCACTTGTAATATTGTCGTTGTCAAGGTCGGTAACAGTGAGAGCGGAATCGATCGCCACTGCCGTTCCATGTTCTTCAAAAACTAATGGTGAACTAGTAACGCCGACGCTAGGCAGGTCATTCACTGCCGTAATTTGAATGGTCCGAATAACGCTGCCACTGTTCGCCCCATCACTGACAGAAATAGTGATAGAGCGATCGCCCATATTAGGCTGGTCGCTGTTATTAGTGTAGGTAACCAATCGCAGTGCAGTTTGGTAATTAGCAGTCGAGGCTAGTCCCGACAGCGTTAAAATACCTGTGCCTACATCAAACGCGCTGGTAATTCCATCTACGACAGCACCGTTGAGAAGACCCAATGAGTCTTGTCCTGAGACATAGCCCCCAATAGTAATGGTGGCGCTCTGCAAGTCAGGGCTGTCAGAATCGGACACGACAATAGTGGTGGATAGGGAAACTGGGTTTTGATTCTCGGTGTACGCCACTGCTGAAGCAGTAGTGGGCGTTAAAATGGGCGGGGCACTGAGCGGAACAGTAAATCCTTGAGCAAAAACCTCATTTGCGATAGTAGGGTCTGAGTTTTGGCTTGTCCAAGCCACAATGAAATCACCGCTGGCGTTGGCGGCGATCGAGGCATTGTCTTGATCCAGTAGTGTTCCGCCACTGTTGACTAAAACCGCTGCTTCAATAGGAAAGCCTGCCGCATTGAAGCGCCGCGCATAAACCCCTGTCCCCGATTTATCGCTCAGCGATTGATCATCACTAGTCCAAGTAATGATGAAACCGCCCCCAGCCGCCATGGTTACTATAGAGTCTCGTTGGTTGCCCGCAATACCAGTCACTGCGCCTGGATTAAGGACTCGAAACTCACTGCCGATCGCGCCTCCAGAAGCGTCATAGCGTCGGGCATAAATTTCATTGCCGTATGTCGCCCCCTCATTGCTTGTCCAAGTCACGACAAAGCTGCCATCTGCCGCCATTGCCACACTTGCGGTTTTTTGGTCTCTTTGAACCGAACCAAACTGATACGTACTAATCTGAAATTCGCTCCCCGTTGCCGTACCTGCCGAGGTGTAGCGTTGCCCGTAAATGCCGACCTTAGCACCATCTTGTCCCTGGCTCTCCCAAACCACGACAAAGCTACCATCATCTGCCATGGCGACAGAGGGCTTAAGTTGATCACTAGCAGTAGTAGAGTTAACCCGAAATTCGCTGCTGAACGGAGTTCCGTCGCTGTTAAAAACACGGGCACAAACGGCATCATCAGGATCACCTGGATCATTATTAGATACCCAGGTGACCACAAATTTGCCGTTGGCTGAAGTGGCGATCGCAGAGTTAGACTGATCGCCATCCGTTTCCTGGTTGATTGGTAGTTCAGTGCCTACCGCCGTCCCATCGTTCTGATAAATTCGGGCTTGGACCCCGATCAAACTGTCATCAGGCAGTGCCGGGCTGTCATCCGACCAAGTTACAACATAGTTGCCATTTGCCAGCAGTGCAATTGAAGTGGTTGACTGATTATTCGAGCTATTTGGATTAACTTTGATTTCAGCGCTTGTCGGGCTGCCGTTTTTATCAAAAAAGCGAACATAAGCTCCCCATTCTGCGCCACCTCCGTCTTGACCTTTGCTCGACCAGGTAATTGCAAAGCTACCATCTGCTGCCATTGCCACTGCCCGCATGGGGCGAGCTTGAGCCGAAGCTAATGCAGAAGCTGAGGTAACCTGGTCACTGGTCGTAAACGTGTTGACTGGAATGGCGGCGGAGAAGAGAGGATTAACTGGCATGGGAGGAGTCTCTTGCAGTGCGGATGCTGAAATATGACGATAATGAAAGGCTACCCAGTTGAACCAAAACACTTGCAAACGCCCTTCCTGACTGGCTTCACCTCAGTATTTGCCCTGAACAGGTGAAGTAGTTTTCAGGGCAGAGCTATTTTTACATCCGTACTTTTTGTATCTGCCCTGTTAAATAAGCCTTAAAAATTAGCAGCAGTCGAGATATGATTAAATGCTGTGCTTCAAGTTATGCATCATGAAACATACGCTTTCGGTTCTGGTTGAAGATGAGGCAGGAGTCCTCACCCGGATCGCAGGGCTTTTTGCCCGTCGAGGTTTTAATATTGAGAGCTTGGCGGTCGGTCCTGCCGAGCAGATTGGGA
>JBBRCV010000126.1:0-16429 GCA_038204505.1 Elainellales cyanobacterium | reverse complement strand
GATAGTCTGCTAACAATCGAGCTAGTTTTGAGTGCATATCAATTTGACGAGTCCCCAGCTTACCCTTGGTTGTTCGTCGTCGCAGAGTAATGATATCTCCCCGAATGTCGTCGGTGGTAAGTTGAAGTGCTTCGCTGAGCCGACAGCCACTGTAGAGGCAGATCCCAAATAGTGCTTTGTCTCGGGCAGTCTGAAATCATTCAGACCAAAGTTTGGCGATCTCCCCAGAGTTTAAAATCTTGGCTTGTCCGTTGCCATTAACCTTCATCGTCTTACGTCCCGCTGGATTGCTTTTAGCTAGTGTACGAAATCTGTATTTCGTACACTAGCTATCTTAAACCCTTATTCCTCCGTTGAATATGCTCGAACTCTTTCTAAAATTGGCGACTGATAAGCCAGAGATATCACTCAAACGCCGAAAAACATCCTAGAAGTGATGACTGATAAGCAAAACATAATTCATTTTGAGCTAACTGAGGGCACATTCCTACCGAATGATAGCTTAAGCAGAAAATCGGACGGCGGTCTATGGAGACGATCGCTTTGCCTCTTTTTCCTTAAAGCAAGCTCCAACCAGAAATCACGGCTTTACTAACGTACTTTAGGAAGAAGGTTTGTCATTTTCAGAGAGTGAGGAGGGGCTTTACAACTCGGCTCCGGCGATTAGTCGGGTTGAGAGAGCCATTAAGTTGGTCAAGAGAAAGAGCTGTCTTAACCGATTCGGCTGCTATACCGATTGCCAACTTTGCTAATGCATTGATGATCAACCTACCAGAGTTAGTATCATGGGATCGTCACAGTCTGGTGGTGCTTAATGGCTCGAACAGAAAACGCAAGACGGCTTGGTAGCTTTATTTGGGATATTGCAGAGCTTTTACGTAGGGACTACAAGCAGTCAGACTATGGCAAGATCATCCTACCGTTTACAGTACTGCGGCGGTTGGACTGCGTTTTAGAGCCGACCAAAGAGATTGTCATGGGCTATTACGAATCTACAGTAAAGCCCCTGATGGAAATAAACCAGTCCCGATATCTGACATAATCCTCCACCAATCGTAGTGGTGAGTCTGTCACCTGTGATCGTTCTTCCTTGAACATATCCTGCTTTTGAGATGGGATTTTTGACAAGATGCCAAAGGGAAAAAATTTGACCTGGCGCAATCACAACATCCTGAAGCTTTTGTATGGCTAATAAAAGGTTGTGTTTCTTATGATGAAAGTACTGGGCTGACACTGAGCCGAGCGGTTGAGTCAAGGTAATTTGCGGATAAAATTCGCTTTTAGAGTCAGCATCGATCGCCCCACAAGTGGCTAATTGATGCGATCGACCTGTTGATAAATCTGACAAGTATCGCTGAAGTACCCTGGCATTAATTCTCCATGCTGGAGGAATGAGGGTTTTCATTAAATTATTCCTTTAAGTCAGCAATTGGAGTTTAAAGGTGGAGCGAACAGCGCTATTTTTGAACAAGTTTAATCGCAGCAAGGGAGGCAATCAGTCTGAGAGGACGGTTGACTCTTTAAGATGCTTGACTCAATTAAAGTGAATGGGCGATCGCACCTGCCCGCGAGATTCGTAGATTTTACTCTGTTCTTTTAGTGTGTCAACCAAATTTTTACGAAAATTAGAATTTTCGTGAATCTAGACGGTTTAGCAAACTCTCAAGCTAAATCCAGTAGTGAGAACGTCAGCTATCTTCGCGCAAGGTTAATTGATAGCTAAAGCCACTATCTGCCTTACCCACATAATCGCCAATCCAAACCCTATAGGTTCCTGCAAGGGCAGAGCCAGAAACTTCAGGCATCAAGCCATTAATATCATCAGAGCAAACCCGACCATTAGGTCCTTCAATCAGCATTGTGACATCGCCCGATGCCTGAACCGATGCCTTCAGGGAAGTGAAGGGCTTGGTCAGCGTCACCACGTAATCAGGCGCATCAGCAGCTTTGACGTAGCCACAATCTGGGGTTGAACGGGTACCGCCCGATCGCCCTCTAACGACTTCGGGGTTAGGAGAAAAGCCAGGGCTTAGGCTCAGGGCTTTGAGGTCGGTTTTAGCTTGCACGGCGCTACAAATTAGCAGTCCGGCAGTGACAAATCCAGCGGTTAGGGCAGTGGCAAAGTGCTTAGTCAGTTCCATAGGTCATTTCCTCCTCTCTTTGTCTAGTAGACCCCTGGATGGAATATTGTGTGCCGTAGCTTGTGCCGATTGATTAAGTGCCCAATGCAAGAGTCTTTTAGTAAAAGTTGATTCGATCGGCTTTGTAACTGGGTTTTAATCGCTCAAAGATAATTCTTTCAGTCTCGTTAAAATTGCTGTCAGAATTATTATGTTCAGAATTATTGCGTGTAGGAATTCTCTATGAGCTATCTCGAAACCGCTGCTCAATTTTACGGTGAAGTTGCAGAAACTCCGCAGATTGGGCTGTGTTGTGTGCAAAGCACGCCGCTGCAATTTCCAGGGTTAAACGTGCCTGAACTGATGCAGCAGATGAACTATGGCTGCGGCACAACGGTTCATCCGGCAGAGCTTTCGGGAGAACCAACGGTGCTGTATGTGGGAGTAGGGGGTGGATTGGAGGCGCTCCAGTTTGCCTATTTTTCGCGCCGACCAGGGGGCGTGGTGGCGATCGATCCAGTAGCCAGTATGCGATCGGCGGCAGCACGCAATTTGGCAGCGGCGGCGCAGGACAATGATTGGTTTGATCCGAGCTTTGTGGAAATTCGCAGTGGCGATGCTTTCTCTTTACCCGTTGCCGATGAATCGGTGGATGTAGTGGCGCAAAACTGCCTGTTTAATATCTTTGAGCCTGCGGATTTGGTGCGGGCGTTAAAGGAGGCATATCGCGTTCTCAAGCCTAACGGTCGGCTGATTATGAGTGACCCGATCGCCACTCAACCCATGCCACTGCACCTTCAGCAAGATGAGCGGCTGCGAGCCATGTGCTTATCAGGAGCGTTGACCTACGAGCAATATACTCAACATTTGGTAGACGTGGGATTTGGGCAAATCGAAATCCGTGCCCGTCGTCCCTACCGTTTATTAGATGCCCAGAATTATGGATTAGAAACGCCGCTGCTGCTGGAAAGCCTGGATTCTGTGTCGTTTAAAGTGCCTATTGCACCCGATGGAGTTTGTATCTTTACCGGAAAAACGGCGATTTACAGCGGCGCTAAGGAAGCGCTAGACGATCGCGCAGGACACATTATGCTGCGCGGCATACCCTTGGCGGTCTGTGATAAAACGGCAAGAAAACTAGGTGTCGAATTTCCAGACGAGATCATGGTGACTGATGCGACCTGGCATTATGACGGGGGAGGCTGCTGTTAATTAAGGGGTAGGAGATGGGGCAGCGGGTTCAGGGTTGGCGATCGCTGCTTCTGGCTCTGGGACTGTAGGCTCAGCTTGCGGCACGTCCAACTCTGGCGCTGCTGAGTCTGCCGCTGGTTCTTCTACTTGCGGATGGGTTGGGTCTAGATACTGATAAATTGTGCTGGCAATTTGTCGGATTAAATCCTGTGCTCGACTGTCATTATCAAGGCGCTTCATCAACGTCGTGATCACATAGCGCTTGCCACTGGGCATGTCGATAATGCCACTATCGCCCACCATGGTTTTAATATCGCCCGTTTTATGAGAAATCTGTGCTCCTGCTCCCATTACCGCTGGCAAAAGCGTATCGGTTTCAGTTTTGCTCATAATGAACATGGCGCGATCGCGGGATGCCATAGAAATGAGTTGTCCTTGACTAACGGCAGTGAGTAGGGTCGTCAGTTCTTTCGGACTGGTGGTATTGGTTCCAGTTAAGTCGGGGAGGCGATCGCGAATGACCGTTTGCTGAAGCCCCCATTGCTTAAAGCGCTGATTTACTTTGTCAATGCCGCCTAGCCGCCGAATGATCATATTAGTCGCAGTATTGTCGCTAATCACAATCATGTTAGTCACCACTTCGAGCGCAGAATACTTCGTGCCAGGGGCGGAGTACTGCATTTCCCCAGAATTATCGACAATATCTGTTGTCTCCATCGTCATCACTTCATCCAGCCGAATTTTCCCAGCATCGACATCTTGAAAGAAGGCAATTAAGAGGGGCACTTTGATGGTGCTGGCAGCGGAAAAGACCATATCGCCATTGAACGAGTAGTAATTGCCTTTGTCTAAATCCACCATGAAAACGCCAGGAGTCAGGTCAGTTAGCCCTTGGGTCATCGGCGCAATTTTGGCAATTAAACCCGGTAGCTCTTGCCCAGAGCCAAGGGTATTTTTAGCAATATGCCCCATATTTTGCCCACCGCTAAGAGCATTGGCAGCCATCATTTGGGGCGGGGCGGCTTGGGCAACGGCAGCAGCAGACGATCGCATGGCAGGATTCCACACCGATAGGCTGGTTCCGGCGATCGCGCCTACGCCTACGCCCACAATCAACAGCCGCATGGCATGAACCAACGGTGAGGTGGGTCGTTGCGGTTTGGGAGGTGAAGCAGGCTGGCGGCTGCGGCGCTTCAGCGGTTCGGTGCGGGTAGCAGGAGTGGGGACTGGCTTTTTCTCTGGCGATCGGGGCGCAATGGGACGAGTTCTGGCTAAAGGATTGCGGGAGAAAAGTCCCAATAGAAAAAATCTTTTGCGCTTAGGACGGACGGACATTGTGCTAGGCGCACGTAGGTCAGTGCCTTGAGATGAGGTGGGTGCATCGGGTTGGAGGGGACGGCGACTCCTGGCGGGTTTCTCGAAGCGCGCGCGGCGAGAATCCGACTGTTTCCTGCTGGGAATCCGTTTTGCACTTTGCTTCTGGGTCGGTGCATCGGGTTGTCCCTGTGGGGGAGGTTGTAGAGCATCCTGTGGGCGAGATGAGCGGCGACGGGAGTCGGGGCGGTTACTAAATTCCAACACAGGTTTACCTCTGAATGATGCAGGGAGTGGAAGCGAATCTAAATTTAGCGCTTTGTGGCGAAAATGATTCTACTGAATTTAGCGGAAACTGAAATTAATGGACAGATATTTGTTTGTTTTTAACAATTCAGTAGAAATATTGCTGAACCCTAATTTTTAGGGCGATCGGTTTAGGCGGTTTTACTAAAGCTTTTAGGGAGAAATTCTAGATGAAAGATGCCTGACTGGAACGTTTTTCTAAAGAAATATCTAAGGGCGAGACTTAAGCGCCCATGACATTTGCCGGAGGATACCTCGCAGCATTGCCACTTCGCTTGTAGTAGGATACGCCCGATTGAGCAATTTTCTAAACTTTTCCATGCGGCTAGGAGCAGTATCGGGGTAGAGGTAGCCAATTTCTAGGAGGAGGGATTCTAACTGTTGATAGTATCCTTCGAGATCTTCCAGGGGGACAAGATCGAGAGGTGGAGAATTGGGGAGATAAACGGGCGGGTCAGACGGAGCGATCGTGCTAGAGGACAGTTCGTAGCAGCAGATAGCGACGGCTTGGGCAAGATTGAGAGAAGGGTAAGCGTCGGTGGAAGGAATCTGGATCAAGCGTTGGGCGTGATTCATCTCGGCGTTGGTGAGTCCGCTGTCCTCTCGACCGAAGATCAGGGCAGCAGGCGCATCGAGCAGCCAGGGCAGGGCTAGTCTGGGCATTTCGATCGCGGTAGTGAAGGTCGCCCGATCGCGTCCTGATGTAGCGATCGCTTTAACGCATCCCTGCAATGCTTCCGCCAATGTTTCTACTTCTCGTGCCGATTCCAGCACATCGGCTGCCCGAACCGCCATCAGTCGCGCTTCTGGTCCAAGGCGATCGCACCGAGGATTGACCAGTACTAGCTCACTTAAGCCCATATTCTTCATCACCCGCGCCACAGAACCCACATTCAGCGCTCCTGCGGGTTCAACCAAAACAATCCGAATATGGGTCAGCGAAGCAGTTGGCATGACCTCATCATCATCTTTCGTCATACGTTATCTTTCGTCATAATCAAAGAGTAATAATTTTCCATCCTCCCATTCCATGCCGCGTCAACGCTTAAAATCCGACCTGCCCACCAAAATTTGTCCCGTCTGCCAACGCCCGTTTACCTGGCGCAAAAAATGGGAAGATTGCTGGGACGAAGTGAAATATTGCTCAGAACGTTGCCGTCGTCATCGTTCCCAAAGTGAGCAAGCCAGCGAAAAATAGGGGATTTATGTCAGCAGCGCCAGTGCAGCCGAAGCTAATTATTCATGGAGGAGCAGGCAGCTCTCTTAAGGGCAAAGAGGGCAAAGATGCCGTGCGCCAGTCATTATATGCCGTCATTGAAGAGGTCTATAGTGCGTTGCTAGAAGGGGCGAGCGCTCCAGCAGCAGCGGTATTGGGCTGTCGGTTGCTAGAAGACGATTCTCGCTTTAATGCTGGCACAGGTTCGGTGCTTCAGTCGGATGGACAAATTCGCATGAGTGCGGCATTGATGGATGGCGATTTGCAGCGCTTCAGCGGCGTGATTAATACGGCACGAGTCAAGAACCCTATTAATTTGGCGCAGTTTTTGCAAGACTCCGACGATCGCGTTCTCTCTGATCAAGGCTCTGCCGAACTGTTGCGCGAACTCCAAATCCCAGCCTATGATCCCATGACCGATCTACGGCTACAAGAATGGATTCAAGAGCGGTCAGGCAATTTTGATAAAGCAATGGCGGGTGTCGTTGCCGAGAAAGAATTGACGGCAGGGCGTGGCACTATTGGCGTAGTGGCGCTCGATCGCCAGGGCAGGTTAGCGGCTGGCACTTCGACGGGCGGCAAAGGGTTTGAGCGAATTGGACGAGTTAGCGATTCAGCAATGCCTGCTGGAAATTACGCGACATCGGATGCGGCAATTAGCTGTACGGGCATTGGCGAAGACATTATTGACGAATGTTTGGCGGCACGAATTGTAGTGCGGGTCACAGATGGGCTATCGCTACCAGAAGCGTTTGAGCGATCGTTTATTGAGTCATTGAAAAATGGTCGAGATTTAGGGGCGATCGGGTTAGATGCGAAGGGGGCGATCGCGTGGGGAAAAACCAGTGAAGTGTTGCTGGCGGCTTATCACAATGGCACGCAAATGGGCGATACATTGGAGATGGAAAATGGGATGCAAGTTGGGTTTTGCTAAAAGATCTGCGACGCTTCTGGTAAGGCTCCATCTGAAGAAGTATATTCAAAAAAGTCCTGTCTAACGTTCTAGATAGATATGAGTAACTTGCAAGAAATTGAACAGGCTGTCAGCAAATTATCACCTGATGAACTCTCTGCTTTCCGAGATTGGTTCGCAGAGTTTGATGCAGAGATATGGGATCGGCAGTTTGAGGAAGATGTGGCTGCGGGGCGGCTCAGTCAACTTGCTGAAAAAGCGTTGCAGCATTTACAGGAAGGGCGTTGTACTGACCTGTGAAGTATCCCGCAACTCCTGACTTTTGGCAGTCCTACTCTTCAACTTAGATACTAGATTGAACCTATGATCCTCGAAGCCGTAACGCTCTACGTTAAACCAGGAATAGAAACAGAATTTGAAGCTGCGTTCAAACAGGCTTCAGCACTTACAGCACTTTTGGGCTTTATGGCGTACTCTGAAACGTCTAGAGTTCATGCTAGGCGAAGATTTTTAGGATTTCACTGTACTCCATAGAAATGAAGAGTGCTGTATTTCTGTAATAGAGGGATATCTTTCTCATGAACTGCATCGCTGTATAGAGACAAAAGGAAAGTATCTATTGCTAGTTCGCTGGACGACATTAGAAGCGCATACCATAACCTTTCGGCAATCTCCAGAGTTTCAACAATGGAGACAGCTTTTGCATCATTTTTATGACCCGTTTCCAGTGGTTGAACATTTTGAAGAAGTGATGAGTACATCTCTACCTGAAAAACTCGCAGCCAAGAAATAATTTGCGAACTATACTATGGCAGGAGTACATTTAGGGATAAAAAAATGCGCGTTTGGGGAGTTTGCTTTGTACTATTTTTTGGGGCAGCAGAGTTCTACCAATGGATGCAAGGGTTGACGCTGCCATTGCCGTTTTTTATCGCTTTAGGGGGATTATTGGCGATCGCATCCAACGCCGACAAATGGCGCATTTTCAACCGTCCAGTCCAGTCCACCTCGCCTACTCATCTCCCAGAGCCTCAGCCTACTCCCATTACTGCTGCACCCAACAATCCCGTGTCTTTCACCATTCGCAAACGCAAATCTGCGATCTTGCCAGTCATTGACCAAGAGAAGGGCGCGTGAGCGTAGTAAAGTAGGATTATTGCTGACAAAATCAACCGAATGCAGAAGCTAAAAGATGTCCTGAATGTTTTAATCAGCATTGCGCTGATTGGGTTTATTGCTACTAGCTTGTTTCGAATTGCTTTCTTTTATCTACACTCTACTCTCTAAAACCTACTCCCTAAAACTATGTCTACTGCTTTTCCTGTGGAAGTAAGCGATCGCATCTGCAAACACATGAATAAAGACCACGCCGACTCAGTAGTTTTCTACGCCACAGAATATGGCGGTGTCACTGATGTAACCACCGCAGAGATGGTTAAGATCGATTCGCAAGGAATGGATCTAAGCATCCAAGTGGACGGGACAACGCAACCTCTGCGAATTGTTTTCGACCATGAATTAGCAGATGCTAAGGAAGCACATCATGTGTTGGTAGAAATGCTAAAACCGACAAAAGAGTGACGGCTTCAGCATCTAGTTTTCTACCTAACCTGCTTCTCACGCAAATGCACCAGTTCGGCAGGCTTAACGACTCCTAGCTCTGTGACAATGCCTGTAATCAATGCCGCAGGTGTAACATCAAATGCGGGGTTATAGAACTCTACACCAACCGGACAGAGACGAGTATCACCCACTTGATAGACCTCTTCGGGATCACGTTCTTCAATGGGAATTAAACCGCCATCGCTAAGGCTAAAATCTACCGTTGAGAGAGGTGCTGCAACATAAAAGGGAACGTTGTGTGCCTTGGCGACTAACGCTAAACTGTACGTGCCAATTTTGTTGGCGGCATCTCCGTTCGCGGTAATGCGATCGGCACCCACCACCACTACATCAATCATGCCAAGCTTCATACAATGGGCTGCCATACTGTCGGTAATAACGGTGACGGGGATGCCTTCTTGAACGCATTCCCAAGCCGTTAGCTTTGCGCCCTGCAACCGGGGACGAGTTTCGTCGGCGTAGACTCGCTCCAGGCGATCGTCGCGCCATGCCGATCGCACTACACCCAGCGCCGTGCCGTATCCTGCGGTTGCCAACGCGCCTGCATTGCAATGGGTCAGCAGCCGCAGCTTAGTGGGACTAGCGGGTAACGCTTGCAGCCCGAAATCGCCGATCGCCTGACAGGTTTCAATATCTTCGGCGTTGATGGCTTGAGCAGTTTCGAGCAATATTTGTCTGAGATGATCTACCGTGCCAATCGTTTGGCGAGCTGTTTTCATCATTCGCTCGATCGCCCAAAACAAGTTAACTGCCGTAGGACGAGTTGCCCCCAGCTTTTGCGCCACTTCTTCGAGATTAGACAGAAATAGAGTGCGATCGCTGGTCTTAATTTCGCGCGCACCGAGGTAAATCCCGTATGCCGCTGCTACTCCAATGGCGGGCGCACCTCGGACAATCATGGTTTTAATTGCCACTGCCATATCATCAGAGCGGTTAATTTCTACCACAGAATACTCGTTGGGTAGACGCGTTTGATCAATCAGTCGCACGTGGTCGTGATACCAAATGACTGGATAAACTTGCGTTGGAAGAACCATGGTAAGGGATTGTGTGTAAATGATTAGTCCCATGAGGAGACTTACAAATCATATTCGCTTAAAGGCAGATTTGTAAGGGTATCAAGGGTACACATCCAGAGTTAAATTGAGTTTAAACCTTGAAAAATCCTCTTAAGCTCTCTACAAAACTCTGCATATTTTCAAAATGAACATTGTGCCCACATCCTGCCATAATTTGAAGCTGTGCCGATGAGCAGAGCGCCTGCATCTCTTGGTTAATCTGCACAAATTTTTGATCTAGTTCACCTACTAATAGCAACAAAGGCACTTGATTCTGCGCTAATTCTGTCCACAAAGAAGGCTGAGATCCGGTGCCCAAATTGCGTAGAGATTTTGCCAGTTCAGTCGGTTGATTTTGCTGCCGTCGCTCTAACATTTGCGCGAAGGTGGGCGAGTCTAAGCTATTCGCAAGCGACCCTTTGCGGGTATCTCGAAGCGACCCCTTGCGGGTATCTCGAAGAGCACGCTTCATAGAGGCAAACAACGGCTGCTCATACCAGTTTGTCAAAAATTCAGCAAAGTCCGTCGTCTCTAATTCCGTCGCTAACTGCCAATCCTTTTGCACTCGTTGCCTTCTCTCCTCCTCCATCTTTAATCCTGGCGAAGCCGACTCTAGCACAGTCCCAATGAATCGTTCGGGAAAGTGAACAGTGAGATACAGCGCTAACCTGCCTCCCATGGAATATCCCACCAAAAAGCATTGTGAAATATGCAGTTGATCTAAAGCTCTAATAACGGCTTGTGCTGTTAGCGCCATTCCGTATTCGGCATCTTCTATAACCCGTGTTTCTCCATGTCCAGGAAGATCGATGGCTAGGCATTGGTAGCGATCGCTTAAGAGGGATGTAATGGGAGTGAAGTCGTGACGATCGCCCATAAATCCATGCAAAAAAAGAATGGAAGGGCGATCGCTTCTGCCACTTAGTGAGTACCCAAGTTGGTAATTCTCAAAAGAAATTATTCCTTCCATCTTGAGATTTATTTAGTAAAAAAGGGACAACACTATTGTCATCCCCATTTATTGCTGTTTGTCGCTTATGGCGCGATCGCTACTTCAAAAAAATCTTCGATAATCCCCAACAAATGCCGCCAAAAACCAGACAATTAATGCCCATCATAAAATCCCCTTCTCTAAGCTTGACGAAAGCAACCCCGAAGCAAGCACCTGTCGAACCCCAACCAAACCAATGCCGCATATCAAAGCCCTCAATTCAAAGAAACACACCCCTTAGAAATAGAAGGATTTTGGTATGTTGTCAATATGGCTCTGACCCCCGAAAGCTTTGTATACAGCGGGTTTTGGGAGAGTACTGATCAGCTATTTGCTACATCTGCTTTGCGCTAAATCTGAGAAAATACGGACGTGATTTATTCAAATAAAATTATCCGATCGCCGCCACATACGCTGCCAATCGATCCATTCCCTTACGAATATTTTCAACACTCGTTGAATAGGATAGTCGGATGCAATCATCCGTACCAAAAGCTACACCGGGAACGGCGGCGACCTGCTGAGTTTCGAGTAAGCCACTGCAAAAGTCGAGGGAATTGATACCGAGCTTGCTGATGTTGGGGAACATATAGAAAGCTCCGGTTGGCGCAATGCAGGTGAAACCCGGAATGCTGTTGAGGTATTCCAGCATTACCTGCCGCCGTTCGGTGAACGCTTCAACCATTTCTTTGACACAATCTTGAGAGCCTTCGTATGCCGCGATCGCCCCGTACTGGGCAAATGTACAAACGTTAGAAGTGCTGTGGCTTTGGATGGTTTCGACAGCTTTAACAATGGGTAAGGGTGCTGCCAAAAATCCTACCCGCCAACCTGTCATAGCGTAGGTTTTAGCAAAGCCGCTACTGGTAATAGTGCGTTCAAAAACGGCGGCGCTGACCGCACCAATGCTGAGGTGTTCGGCTCCGTCGTAAAGAATTTTTTCGTAGATTTCATCGGAAATCACCCAAATGTCTTCTTCAACAATGATTTGGGCGATCGCTCTCACTTCTTCAGGTGTGTAAACCATCCCGGTTGGATTAGAAGGAGAGTTGAGGATTAAAAACTTAGTTTTTGGCGTGATCGCTTGCCTAAGCTGTTCGGGTGTAATCCGAAAGCCGCTCTCAGTAGTCGTTTGCACAATGACAGGCGTACCTTCGGCAAGCTTGACCATTTCGGGATAGCTGACCCAGAACGGTGCTGGGATAATAACTTCATCCCCTGGCTCAATTAACGCCAGCATAGTGTTGAACAGGGAATGCTTGCCGCCATTAGTCACGACAATGTTGGCGGCTTCGTAGCAGAGATTGTTGTCACGTTGCAGCTTCTGGGCGATCGCTTCCCGCAGTCTGGGTTCTCCGGCAGCAGGACCATAGCGGGTTTTGCCCTGTTCCAAAGCTGCCTCAGCCGCTGCCCGAATGTGGGACGGCGTATCAAAGTCAGGTTCGCCTACACTAAAGCTAAGAACGTCAACGCCGTCGCGCTTCATGGCTTTAGCTTTGGCATCGATCGCTAACGTTAAAGAGGGCGCAACTTGCCCTACTCTTGCTGCTAGTTTCATTGTTTTAGAGATTATGCTTGGGTTAAATTCTTATATCTTTAACAGTAATCGATTGATTTACAAGTGCCACATTTGATCTCCTGTTTTAGCATTCTTAATCTGCATAAAGAGCATGACGATTTTGCATATTACTAATGTATTTGTCACGCTTGTTGATCCTGACGGTGAAACGTTGATGCGTTTTTATAGTTTGCTGTTTAGGCAGGAGCCGTCAATATATATTCCCAAGGTTTACGCCGAGTTTCAGTTACCAGGATTGCGGTTAGGACTTTTTAAGCCCCAGGAAAACCATGTTGCTGAATTTTCTGGGCGACCCTTGCGGTATCTGCAAAGCAGCGCGGGCGGTATGAGCTTATGTATGGAGGTGACTAACTTGGAAGAGGCGATCGCCCAGTTTGCCGCATTAGGGTGTCCGCCCCCAGGAGAAATCACGATCGCCTCTCACGGTCGTGAAATTTATGCCTATGACCCGCTAGGAAATCGCTTGATTTTGCATGAAAAATTAATTTTGCATGAGAACAGTCCACCGAGGTAAGGATTGCGTAATACTAGGTAACGCAGTCTTCACG
The DNA here is from genome assembly GCA_038204505.1 of Elainellales cyanobacterium. Taxonomy (GTDB): domain Bacteria; phylum Cyanobacteriota; class Cyanobacteriia; order Elainellales; family Elainellaceae; genus Timaviella. The sequence goes on along the minus strand of JBBRCV010000126.1, from coordinate 3,570 downwards.
ATCTCAAAAAAATATGCTGAAGTCAGGATTCATGATCTGTTGCTCAATTTTCCTGACCGCCATTTGTTGGTTGGCGCAAGCTGCCCCAAGTGCAGCACTGTCTTCTGCTCCTAGTGTTGCCTCTCGCCACGTTTCTTCTCCTTACTTTTTAGCACCTACTAAAATCGCTATGGCAAATAAATCCTTATTCTCATTTTCTGGTAAACGCCCCGACGTATTGGGCGTTAAAGATGGCAAGTTAACGGCTTGTCCGGGTACACCCAATTGCGTTAACAGTCAGGCGGCTGATGCAGAACACAAGGTAGAGGCGATCGCTTACACCACTTCTGCCTCTGAAGCGCTAGCAAAGGTCAAATCTGTTGTAGGAAGCATGGAACGCACTACCATTGTTACCGAAGGCAGTAATTATCTTTATGCTGAGTTTACTAGTGGACTTATGGGTTTTGTAGATGATGTAGAGTTCTACGTCGATGACAACGCTAAGGTGATTCATGTCCGCTCAGCATCGCGGTTAGGGCAGTCAGATTTGGGCGTAAACCGGAAGCGGGTGGAAGAAATTCGAGCGAAGTTGGCGTAAGTTTTTTTGACTACTTTCAAAAATCTTAAAGACAAGGGGCGATCGCGTGAATGCGATCGCCCCTCTCTATAAAACCAGGCTTTCTAGATTCCTAGACCATCTCCGAAGGCTGAACTGCTGGCTGTGCCTGCGGTTGGAACTGGAACAACGAGTAAACTACATTCCGCCGAATGCTCGTCATCATTTCCAAGAACAACTCGTAGCCCTCACTCTTATACTCAATCAGCGGATCTTTCTGACCATAGCCACGCAGACCCACCGATTCTCGTAATCCTTCCATTTGTTGCAAATGTTCGCGCCAAAGCGTATCAATTTGCTGAAGAATGAAGAACCGTTCCGCCTGCCGCATCAATCCAGCTTGAATCTGATCAACCTGCGCTTCTTTCAGGTCATAGGCAATCCGGGCTTGTTCGTGCAAGAAGAACTTGATTTCTCCAGTGCTCATGTCCTCTAGTTGGGATGGCTCCATGTCTTCGAGGAGGTAAACAAATTGTTTGACTTTGCTGACCAACTTGTCGAGTTCCCATTCTTCAGGCGGTAGATCAGGGTTGACGTAAGCATCCACGATGTCATCCATCGTCAGCTCGGCGTACTTGATCACCTGTTCTTTCAGGTCTAGCCCTTCTAATACCCGACGGCGCTCAGCATAGATGGCACGACGCTGATTATTCATCACCTCGTCGTATTCAAAGACCTGTTTACGAATGTCGTAGTAATAGGTTTCGACCTTCTTCTGTGCGCCCTCTAAGGAGCGGGTCAGCATTCCCGATTCAATCGGCATATCTTCTTCAACGCGGAAGGCGTTCATTAACCCAGCCACGCTATCGCCCCCAAAAATTCGCAATAGGTTATCTTGCAAACTCAAGAAAAACTTCGTCGAGCCAGGGTCACCCTGCCGCCCTGCCCGTCCGCGCAACTGGTTATCAATCCGGCGCGATTCGTGGCGCTCTGTGCCAATTACATGCAGTCCACCCAACGCGGTCACCTGGTCGTGTTCGGCGCTAGTGTACTGCTCGTACTGCTTACGCAATAGGTTATAGACTTCTCGTAGTTTAAGGATGGCGGGATCGCTGCTAGGCGCTTTTTCGGCAGCAGTGGCGATCACGTCTTCGGCTTCTAGCTCAGGCAGCGATCGCTCGCCATAATGTTTAATCGCAAAATCTACTGCTCCCTTCAACATCTGCTCAGTTTCGCGGGAAAGTTGTACCGGGAAAATCTGAGGAGAAGCCTTCCAGGTTTTGACCTTCTTTTCGCTACCCGGAGTAAAGCCTTGTCCGCCGCTGCGTCCACTGCCTAAACGAGGTTGCCCGCCAAAGTCCCCCTCATCTTCGGGCATGACCAAACGGGGCATCAAATATTCCCGCACCTTCAGCCGCGCCATGTACTCAGCGTTCCCGCCCAAAATGATGTCTGTGCCTCGACCTGCCATGTTGGTGGCAATGGTGACTGAGCCTTTACGCCCCGCTTGGGCAATAATTTCCGACTCTCGCTCTACATTTTCGGGCTTAGCGTTGAGCAAGCTATGGGGAATTTTGAGTTCGCTCAATAGCCGCGACAAAACTTCGGATTTTTCGACACTGGTTGTACCGACCAAGACAGGGCGACCCGTCTCGTGCATTTCGGCACACTCCTGGGCGATCGCGTCCCACTTAGCATCTTCTGTTTTGTAGACCACATCAGGCATATCCCCCCGTCCACTGCGGCGGTTAGTAGGGATGATAGTCACTTCCAGGTTATAGATTTTCTCTAGCTCTGCTTCCTCAGTCTTGGCAGTACCCGTCATCCCTGCCAATTTGGGGTAGGTCAAAAAGAAGTTTTGGTAGGTAATGGTGGCAAGCGTTTGAGTTTCGGGCTGAATTTCGACGTGTTCTTTAGCTTCGATCGCCTGGTGCAAGCCATCGCTCCAACGCCGACCCGGCATGACTCGTCCGGTCGATTCATCAACAATAATCACTTCGCCGTCGTTGGTGACAATGTATGCCACGTTCTTAATAAATAATTCTTTTGCTTTGATGGCATTAAAAATGAAATGTGCCCAAGGATCGTTAGGGTCGAACAAATCAGTCACGCCTAGCAGATTTTCAGCCTCTTCAAAGCCCTTATCTGAAAGCAGGACATTCCTCTGCTTTTCATCTACCTCATAGTGATTGCTCAGGTCATCCTCGTTCTCCATGCGGCGAAGGAGATCGGCAACCTCGGCAGCACGGGTATATTTTTCACTGGGGCGATCGACCTGTCCTGAAATAATCAGCGGTGTCCGGGCTTCATCAATCAGCACCGAGTCTACTTCGTCAATCACGCAATAGTTGAACGGACGCTGCACCACCTCTGCCATAGAGGTTGACATATTATCACGCAGATAATCGAAGCCTAGCTCACTGTTGGTAGCGTAAGTAATATCGCAGGCGTAGTTCTTGCGGCGTTCTTCAGAACTCATGCCCTGCTGAATGAGTCCCACACTCAAGCCCAGGAAACGGTGGACTTGTCCCATCCACTCTGCGTCTCGGCGCGCCAGATAGTCGTTGACCGTAACAACATGAACGCCCTTACCTTCTAGTGCATTGAGGTAAGCGGGTAAGGTCGAAACTAGAGTTTTCCCCTCGCCAGTCTTCATTTCGGCAATTTGCCCATCGTGGAGCACCATGCCGCCCTGAATTTGCACATCAAAGTGACGTAGACCCAAGACGCGCTTTCCGGCTTCACGCACCACTGCATAGGCTTCCGGCAAAATATCTCTTAATGTTTCGCCCTTTTTTAGCCGCTGCCTGAACTCTTCGGTTTTCCCCGTCAGTTGCTCATCGGAAAGGACTTGGATTTCCTCTTCCAGTAAATTGACTTCAACAATGTCATTTTTATATTTTTTGAGCTTTCGGGCGTTGGGATCACCCAGCAAATTCTTCAGCATGGCAGCAGTGAGACACAAAGGTCGGCGAAGTTGGATGAATGCTAGGCGCAAATTCTTTAAGACCTGGCAACCTCTTAGAAATGTAGCT
>JBBRCV010000125.1:0-16777 GCA_038204505.1 Elainellales cyanobacterium | reverse complement strand
CTGTTGAATTTTGCGGTGAATTTCAACTCGCTCTTGCTGAGTCGGAGCCTTAGAAAACTCTTCTAACAATGCTTCTCGTTTCTGAGCGTATTTAGCGACCGTTCTGATGCGCTTTTTTTCACGCTCAATCATGCTTTTCTTTGCCATGAATGACCTTATAACCGAATTTAGACAGCATCCTCTATAGTAGCAGAATCTTTGTAGAAAGAACACAGATCGGATAATTCACAGCGATCGCAATCAGGTTTCCGCGCCTTACAAACCGCCCGCCCATGGTAGATCAGTCGAATTGACCAGTTTTCCCAATCGGGCTGAGGCAGCAGCTTCATCAAATCCCGCTCAATCTGGATCGGGTCAATGTACTTAGTCAAGCCCAGCCTCCCACACAGCCGCTTCACATGGGTATCGACCGTCACGCCCGCATTAATTCCATAGGCATGAGCCAACACCACATTCGCCGTTTTACGAGCGGCTCCAGGAAGTCTCACCATCTCTGCCATTGTGCGAGGCACTTCACCCCCAAACTCGGTCACAATCATGCGACACGCCGCCTGGATATTTTTAGATTTGTTCCGGTAAAAGCCGGTGGAGCGAACTAGAGTAACGATATCGTCTAAGTCAGCACTGGCAAGGGAAAGTGCATCTGGGTACTGGCGGAAGAGTTCGGGAGTGACTTTGTTAACGCGCTCATCGGTGCATTGTGCTGAAAGGATGGTTGCGACCAGAAGTTGAACCGGGGTTTCGTAGTCCAAAGTGCAAACGGCATCAGGATACAGATGCTTAAGGCGCATCAAAATTTCTAAAGCACGTTGCTTTTTTGGGGCAAGTTTGCGCGCCACGATTATTGCTGCCACGGCTACTGCTGAAAGAGTTGTTTAACTACTGTAAGCTGGGTCGTGTCGCGGATGATGAGAAATACGCCCAAGCCCAACAGCAAAAATAAGCCCGTCTGCATGACATTTTCTTGCAAGCGCATGGGCAGAGGCTTGCCGCGCAGTGCTTCGATTAGCAGGAAAGCGAGTTGACCGCCATCAAGTGCGGGTAAGGGCAGGATGTTGATGATAGCGAGGTTAATGCTAATGATGGCGGCGAAGGGGAATAAGCTGACGGCATTTGCTTTTACCATGCCTGCCCCTTGTTCCACAATCTTAACGGGACCTGCTACCTGGTTTGCAACTGCTGAGAAGTTAGTGATCAGGGTATAGAAGCCTTGAACCGTTCTTTTCAAAGTTTCTTGGAACTGGTCTGCTGCCAGGGATAGAACTTCGCCCACACCTTTGGGACGACGATACTGGGCAATGCTGCCGTTGGGGGTAAGCTGTACGCCAATTTTAGCAACGCCATCTGCTGCTACTTTAGGGGTGACGCTTAGGGTGAGGTTTTCTTCGCCTCGCAAAATCTTAAAGGCTAGCGGTTGATTAGGACTAGAACGGATTACCTCCATTAAATCTTTAATGGAAGCCTCAGAAGCTCCGAGCGCCTTGTCATCTACTGCCAAAATAATATCGCCTGCCTTGATTCCGACTTGTGCCGCTGGGGCATCTTGGGCAATCACTTCGGGGACGATGACACCGGGCTGAAAGTCAAATTTTTCGGGAATGCCGACTCCGGCAAACTGGGCGACGAAGACGAGATACGCAAAGATTAAATTGGCAATGACTCCGGCGCTAATGACGATCGCCCGATCCAACACCGGACGGTTACGCAATAGATTAGGGTCATTGGGCGGAATTTCGCTATCTGGGTCATCGTCAGGGAAGCCAACAAATCCGCCTAAAGGGAAGGCTCGAATGGCGTACTCAGTTTGCGCCCCCTGGTATTTCAGCAGCACAGGACCAAAGCCAATAGAAAAGCGGTTGACGTAAATTCCTTGCAGACGTGCTGCCAGGAAGTGCCCTAGTTCGTGGACTACAATCAACACTGCAAGAACTGCGATCGCCGCAAAAACTGACATAAGCTGAGGAAAAGAGATGAGTAGTTCTCCCATTCTACGGTGTGTCGTTCGGTATGTGGCAGCGGCGGCAGTTCGCTACTCTCTAGGAAGGCGATAAATGGCGATCGCTGTTTGAGATATCTAGAGCAGTTTCACCCGATCGCCAATGAAACTGCCCCACTAAGCTCATGCCTTGCTTTACCCCTTAATGCCATCGATCGGACTGGTATCTCCCATAAACCGAATTAAATCTGCCATCTTAAAGTTTCCAGTCGAGCGAGCAGGCAAGGTGGGTTTCCAGTTGCGGTTGCGTGCCAGAAAAGAACTGCTGTCGCCTTCGAGCAAGCCCACAAAAACTTCAGCCAGAATCAGGCTACCGACTTGCCCCAGGCGTTTGCCCTGTTCTTGCACCTGCGCTTCCTTGAGAATGTAGTACCAAAGTGGTGTTTCCAAATCAAAGCCCAAGTTTTTGGCGACAGTGCCATCGCTGCCTGTAGCAACTTGCGCCGGAGTAAGAGGCGTTAAGCCCATGAAGTTGGCGATGCTTTGCCCCGTCGGAAGCCCCAAGCTACGCCCTCGAATGAGGTTGCGAACGGCGAGGGCATCGGTTTTGGCAGGTGCGTTAGGAAGTTCTTTTTGAGAAACTTTGGGTAAGTTTTTGAGTGGATCGGCAAGAAAGGGATCGAGTTTGCGGCTAGATTGCGGTTTGATGGCAATGTCTACCTCATAAAATCTGCGCCAGTCGATGACCCAATTGCTAGGAACGTGTAGAATATCCCCCGATTTGGCAGTGAAGGCAAACAGCAGCCCTAAACTAGCGGTGGGAAAGACGCGATTGTAATTGTAGGTGGCGCGAACCATGCTGTGCCCCAACCGATAAGCCGCTGCCGAGAACTCGACTGGGATAAATGGCTCGTTGGTGAACTTATAAAATTGTCTACCGTGACGCAAAATTTTCTCTAAGGGTTCGGGGTTAATGACGCGCCGTAGAAAATCGTTGAGAACGATCCATTGATAATGCCAGATGACGATATCCCGCGCTTCTTCAAACGAGGATTTGCGAATGGGAGAGAGCCGGGGAATGCTACCGTTGGCTAACCCATCGACGACTTTGTTGTGAAACTTTAGTAGGGCAACATGAATTTGCGCCACAATCAGGTTTTCGTCGTTGCGAGGATCACCCGTGATGGCTAATCCATTGGGCGATCGCGGCAAATCATTGGGCAAAGCTGGAATATCGCCGACTTCATCTGTGATGCCTAACAAAAATTTATCGGGCGCTTTAAAGTTAAACCTGCCATCTGGTAAGGTTTCAACGGCTCCGCGATCGTATAAATAGGGCTGTCCGCTGGGTCCTTGTCCATAAACACTGTCGAGATCTAAGGCAGGGGTGCGGAAATTTACGAGTGCTAATGGGTCAACGATCGCGCCTTGCAATGACGTTGAATCGAACGTTAAATCATGATCAACAAACTGTCCCAGATAGGTAAAGCCAGAGGGAACGTTGGGGTTATCGCCATCGGCGCTCTCAGTATTAGGATCAACCATGGCATTGCCTAATTCAACCAACCGCGCTATGGGTGGAGCAAAGGGCTTGAGCGTGGGAAACATCCGACCAAATTTTCCGCTAGGGGCAAAGCTGCCGAGGGGCTGAGCTTCACCAGTGCGATCGCTGGCTCCATGAAAACTAGGCATAGAATTCTCCTCTCAGATTTTTTAGAGATAGTGATAAATACAGGCAGCGTGAAGGATAATTCTGCAAAATTCGCGCTCTTTAGCGAGTTGTGATAGATAGCGAGTTATGACAATGCCCCGTATTTAGGAAAATTCTATTTCAGCCTAGTTAAATTTTGTTCATAGTTTATACACAGACATAATTTAGAAGCAAACTTTAAATAACTCTTTCAATGACGAAAACTATTTCTTTGGAGACTTGCGCTAGGCTTACAGATTAAGCTCTTACGAAAAGTAGGCTGCGTTTATCTAAACTAGGTGTCAAGCCTTCTCAGCTAGAGTACAGCCTTAAACTAGACGCTATGACCAACAACCAATCTGCCTCTGAAGAATTATCTGACCCGATCGCCTCTGATATGTTTGACCTGGATCAAGCATCCAAAACAGATGCACCTTTTCCAGTTGTGGCGATCGCCGCTTCAGCAGGAGGACTGGAAGCCTTTACCCAGCTACTGAGCCATTTGCCCAACGATACGGGCATGGCATTTGTACTGATTCAGCATTTAGACCCCACTCACAAAAGCTTGCTGACCGAGATCCTTGCCAGAAGGACGAAAATGCTTGTCTGTGAGGTATTGGAAGGAATGGCTGTGAAGCCGAACGAAGTCTATATCATTCCGCCCAATAAGAAAATGCTGTTCTCTAAGGGGATATTGCACCTGAGTCCTCGTGAGAAGACTGAGGGGAAATATATGCCAGGAGATGCATTTTTTATATCACTGGCAGCCGATCGCGGTAACAAAGCGATCGCGGTAGTGTTATCGGGATTAGATGGAGATGGTTCACTGGGGTTAACGGCAATTAAGGCAGCGGGAGGTGTGACCTTTGCCCAATGTGAAGCTACAGCAAAATTCGAGAGTATGCCGAATACTGCCGTTGCCACCGGAAAAGTTGATTTTATCCTGCCACCCCAAGCCATTGCCCAAGAGCTGGGAAACCTTAGCCGTAGTCCTTTTCTCTCTTGCCCGCTGCCTCCCCCGCTCATGACAGAAACGCCGAAACTGGGAGATGCCCTGACAGAGATTTTTGCCTCACTACGGGCAGCGACAGGCGTTGACTTCACCCTTTATAAGCCAAACACGCTCGATCGCCGGATGCAGCGCCGAATGCTGTTACACAAGCTAGAACGACTGGAAGACTACGCCCAATACTTACAAGAGAATCCGGCTGAAGTCCAAGCTTTGTATGAAGAAATTCTGATCCACGTCACCAGTTTTTTCCGTGACCCGGAAGCCTTTCAAGCACTGAAAGAGCATGTTTTTCCTAGCATTACTCAAAATAAATTGGCGGGGACTCCGATTCGAATTTGGGTGGCAGGATGCTCGACGGGCGAAGAAGTTTACTCGATCGCCATTTGTCTACTAGAGTTTTTGAGCGAGCAAACGAGCACGCCGCCTATTCAGATTTTTGCCACAGATATCAGCGAGGCAGCCGTTGGCAAAGCCAGGTCAGGCGTTTACTTAGAAAACCAAATGCTAGACGTTTCGCCCGAACGACGGCAACGTTTCTTTATTTCATTAGAAGACGGGAGCTACCGAATTAGTAAGGCAGTCCGTGAACTATGTGTTTTCGCCCGCCAAAACTTAGGCAGTGATCCGCCTTTTTCTAACCTCGATTTAATTAGCTGTCGCAATGTCCTGATTTACCTGACAGAGCCATTACAAAGGCAGGTGATGCCCGTTTTTCACTACAGTCTCAATCCTGAAGGTTTCCTAATGCTGGGTACTTCAGAAAATGTTGGCAAGGCTACGGACTTGTTTGCGTTAGTGGAGCAGCGTTCTAAGATTTATGCTAAAAAATTCACCACCACAAATCCGATTTTCTCGTTTACGACCAGTCCTTCCCCGATCGCCAAAAAAGAGGGTGAACCGCGACCCCTTGTGGGTATCTCACAGAGCACGCCAGTAGATTCAGCAAGCCGATTTAATTTACAACAAGAAATTGACCAGCTTATCTTGAACCGTTACGCTCCTGTAGGAGTTGTGATCAACGATCAGATGGAAATTTTGCAACTGCGCGGAGATACAGCACCATACATGAGTCTCGCATCGGGAGCGCCCAACCTCAACTTGTTGGCAATGGTGAACGTTGGCTTGTCAATGGATCTACGCACCGCAATTTTTCAAGCTAAAACCCAAAATATTTCAGTTCGGCAAACTGGAATTCAAGTTGAATCGGGCGACCCTGGCGGTAACGGTGAAGCAGCGCGCTCCAGGTTCGTTAATCTTGAGGTGATCCCGGTGCAGTCGGCGTGCTCTGCGAGATACCCGCAAGGGGTCGCTGAATTACGCTACTTTTTAGTGCTGTTTGAAGAGGCTGCACTGTCTCCCCAAAATCTCAGCCCCACCCTTCCCGAAGGCGCATTAGGGGATTGGGAGCACGAAAACATCCGGTTAAGACAAGCGCTTGAAGCCGCCGAACAGGAAAAAATAGTGGCTCAAGCTTACCTGCAAGCCATGATTCAAGAGCAAGAACATCTCAACCAAGACTTGAGAGTTGCCAACGAAGAAATTTTATCGAGCAACGAAGAGTTGCAAAGCACCAATGAGGAACTCCAAACTGCCAAAGAAGAGATTCAATCCTCTAACGAAGAACTATCGACTACTAACGAAGAGCTCCGCAACCTCAATTTTGAACTTCAACAAGTCAATGATGACCTAATCAATTTTCTTGCCAGTATTAATATTCCTGTCTTGGTACTGGATAATGACTTGCGAATTCGCCGCTTTACGCCGTTAGCGCAGCAACTTTTTAATCTAATTACCGCAGATGCAGGACGACTCTTCAGCGATATTCGATCTAGTCTTGAAGTTCCTGATCTGGAAGCCATGATTTTAGAAGTGCTTGAGACGCTTCAAACCAAAGAACAAGAAGTGCAGACCCAGACAGGATATTGGTACACGCTCCGCGTTCGTCCTTATCGCACTACCGAAAACCAGATTAACGGTGTAGTCATTGTTCTAATTGATATTGATGCACTCAAGCAGAGCGCCGCAACGGTTGAGTCGGCTCGAAACTATGCTGAAACGATTGTTGAAACGGTGCCAACGCCCCTAGTCGTTCTAGATTCTGATTTGCGAGTGAACACTGCTAATCGATCGTTCCACAATACGTTCCAGGTTTCTAAGGCTGAAACCGAGCAGACTTCTTTGTTTGCGCTAGGCAATGGGCAGTGGAATATTCCCCAACTGCGCTCTAGCCTGACTGATCTTTTGGACAATCAGGTGCAGATTCAAAATCTTGAGATCGAGCATTATTTCGAGCAGATTGGGCAAAAAACGATGTTGCTTAATGCCTGTAAGCTGCGACGAGATGATTCCCTTATGCTTTTGCTGTCGATCGAAGATATTACCAATCGCAAACAATTTGAAATTGAGCGATCGCAGCTATTGATGCAAGAGCAATCGGCGCGGCAACAGGCAGAAACTGCAAACCAAGCGAAAGACGAATTTCTCTCAAACCTTTCCCACGAGTTGCGTAACCCGCTGAATTCTATGCTGGGTTGGACAAAATTGCTGGGCACTCGCACGCTTGATAGAACTGCCGAGGCTCGTGCCCTGGAAGTCATTGAGCGGAGTGCCAAAGCGCAATCTCAACTCATCGAAGATCTGCTTGATACCTCTCGCATTGTGAGTGGAAAGCTGCGGCTCATCACTCGCCCGATCGATTTGCTGGTGGTGGTGGAATCGGCAATTGAGATTATTCAACTTTCGGCGCAAGCCAAAAACATCCAAATTATTTCATCGTTGAATTCGGTCTCTATTCTGGGCGATCGCGATCGCCTCCAGCAAGTTTTGTGGAATCTGCTCTCTAACGCTATTAAGTTCACGCCATCGGGCGGACAAGTCGAAATCACTCTAGAAGCTTTGCCGACTCATGCCGAAATTAGAGTGAGCGACACAGGGCAAGGCATTCAGTCAGACCTATTGCCCTATATTTTCGATCGCTTCCGCCAAGGCGATGCTAGCAGCACTAAAGCCAGTCAGGGGCTAGGCTTAGGTTTGGCGATCGTGCGGCAGCTAGTCGAACTGCATGGCGGAACTGTGCAAGCCGAAAGTTTGGGTGCGGCGCAAGGCACCACCGTGATTGTGCGACTGCCTCTACAATCGTTACCTCAAGAACTCACGCCATCGAATGATCCAGAGCCAACGGCGTTAGGTTCGACTATTGCCGAGCCAAGTAATCCTGTTCTTTCTCTGCAAGGATTGCACCTATTAGTGGTTGATGATCAAGCCGATACTCGTGAAATGTTTCAGTTCGTGCTAGAACACTACGGAGCGGAAGTGCGGGCTGTTGCCAGTGCCAAAGCCGCGATCGCCGCTCTCAGCGAAAAACCTAACCAATACGATGTGCTCATCTCTGATATTGGTATGCCAGGAGAAAATGGGTACTTTCTAATCAAACAAGTCCGATTGCTCAGCGCTGAAGCCGGAGGACAAATTCCTGCCCTTGCGTTGACTGGCTATGCTGGTCAACAAGAACGTCAACTGGCGATCGATGCTGGATTTCAAGCTCATCTTGCCAAGCCTGTTGACACAGATCAACTAGTACAGGTGGTTGCGACCCTAATGGGACGGGATTAAGGTCTGCATGGGGCGATCGTTGAAGGTTTTGTTTAATGAGAGAAGATGGAAGATTTCATGAGAGAGGATTTTGAAGATAGAAGTTTGTCCAAGACTCTTTGTTAATTGTTGAGTCTAACTATAATTTCAACCTTACCTAGTCTTACCCAGCCTCTGCAACCCAACACCTCAAGTTTCGCTTTGCCTGAGTTTCGCCCACCTCAGCACAGTCCTGGAGAAATTGGTAAAGCCGCTCTTTAGGCACACCTGGAAAATTAGGGCTGGTTTCAACTGCTTCGTAAATGCCATCCCTGAGACAATAAATTGTCAGAATTTGTCCGTTATAGCGCCAGAACTCAGGTACGCCCATTTCGGCATAGAGTGCATTTTTGTTGATATCGGTATGGGTAATATCGACTTCTACAATCAAATCGGGCGGTGGATCAGTATTTAGATCAACAATTCTGCCTCGCACCAATGGCTCATTGGCAATGTAGTAACCTTTGTCTGGTTCTGCCCCAACTTTAAGATCAGCTCGATTGAGCGTTGTGGACTCCATACTTTTAAGATTCAAATCAAATCCTTCTACCAAAATTTGAATAAATCGATCGATCGCTCCTCCAGAGTAGTCATGCTGTTCCAAAGGAGTCATAATTTCAAGCGTGCCTTTGTAATAACTGAGTTGAGCCGATCGCCGATCGCCAATTGCAGTCAAGATTGACTCATAAGCTTGCCAACTAATGTTGTAAAGCTGCACTCGTTTCTCAGGTAGATCAACCGAAATAGAAGGGCTTTGAACCACAGGAGGGTTAATCATCAACCGCCACAACGCTACGGTTTAATTGTACTGCTCAAATTAAAAAGGACGATCGCACTTAAGCGATCGTCCCAAAGTTTAGAAATGTGGAGGTTTAGTAGGCTTACATCATGCCCATGCCACCCATGCCGCCCATACCAGGCATACCACCCATGCCGCCCATGCCGCCCATACCGCCCATGTCAGGAGCACCGCCACCAGCAGATTGTGGCTCAGGCTTCTCGACAATGAGGACTTCTGTCGTGACCACCATGCTGGCGATCGAACCTGCATCTTGTAGCGCCGAACGAACGACCTTTGCAGGGTCAATAATACCCGCAGCAACTAAGTCTTCGTAGGTGTCAGTCAGCGCGTTATAGCCAAAGTTAAACTCCATCGCTTTAACGTTCTCGACTACAACCGAACCTTCGACCCCAGAATTGTCGGCAATTTGTCGCAATGGTGCTTCTAACGCCTTCATCACGATATCAGCGCCCACCTTCTCTTCACCGCTTAGCGAATCCTTTAGCCCTTGCAAAGATTGAGCCAGGTGAAGCAGCGTCACGCCGCCACCGGGAACAATGCCCTCTGCTACAGCCGCTCTAGTGGCGTTCAGGGCATCTTCTAAACGCAGCTTGCGATCTTTCAGTTCGGTTTCAGTAGCAGCTCCTACCTTAATTACGGCAACGCCGCCCACCAATCTAGCTAACCGCTCTTGCAGTTTCTCTGTGTCATAGTCAGAGTCGGTTTCTGCCAAATCTCGACGAATTTGGGCAATCCGCTTTTCTAACGCTGGCTTGTCAGGCGCTTCAGAAACAATCGTGGTCGAGTCTTTGGTAATGGTGACTCTACGAGCAGTGCCCAGCATTTCTAACGTCACGATATCCAGGCTTAGCCCGATCTCTTCAGAAATCATTTGTCCGCCCGTCAGCACAGCAATATCTTGCAGTACCGCTTTCCGACGTTCGCCAAATGAAGGCGCTTTAACCGCTACAACGTTCAACACACCTCGCAGCCGATTGACCACCAGTGTTGCCAATGCTTCACCTTCGAGGTCTTCGGCAATGATTAACAGGGGCTTGCTTTCACGAGCAATTTTTTCGAGGACAGGAACTAAATCTTGAATGCTGCTGATCTTTTTATCAACTAGCAAAATTAACGGATTTTCTAACTCGCAGGTCATCCGCTCTTGATCAGTAACGAAGTACGGAGAAATATAGCCGCGATCGAACTGCATTCCTTCTACCAACTCCATCTCGGTTGAGAAAGACTTAGATTCTTCAACTGTAATCACGCCATCTTTACCGACTTTGTTCATCGCTTCGGCAATCATGTCGCCAATTTCAGTGTCACTACCTGCGGCGACTGCTGCAACTTGAGCGATCGCATTACCCTCAACAGGCTTAGCGATGTCGCCAATTCCTTTGACAATGTGAGCGACCGCCTTTTCCATGCCTCTGCGAATGCTCACCGGATTAGTTCCGGCTGCCACATTCTTCAGCCCTTCACGAATCATGGCTTGAGCCAGCACCGTTGCGGTGGTAGTGCCATCGCCTGCCAAGTCTTTAGTCTTAGAAGCAACTTCTTGAATTAGCTTTGCCCCAGCGTTTTCGAGGGGGTCTTCGAGATCAATTTCTTTGGCGATCGTATTGCCATCATTGACAATTTGCGGATTGCCGAACTTACTTCCTAGCAGAACATTACGTCCTTTGGGTCCTAGAGTAACTTTCACAGCATCCGCCAGTGCATTTACGCCCCGTTCCAATGCTTGACGCGACTCTTCGTTAAATACAACTATTTTTGCCATGGTTCCCAGTTCAAATCTACCACTACAAAACTTTAGCACTCGATGGCGTAGAGTGCTAAAGCTGCTGTGGAGGGATACCCGAACTCTATTCTTGTTCTTGCTCTTTCTGTCGCTGCCGATGTTCCTCTAGAAGCTGAGAAAAGTTACTCAGATCATCCATGGATTTAGGAGCTGGATGCCACACCTTATTAGGAGAAGCATTGGCTCTATCCATAAAGGCACGAAACGCCTCATCATCATCTCGATGCTCAAGAATGTAATTTAGTAGCTCCTTACGGGGCATTAATTCAAAATTTGGATTTGTCATACATATCTCCAAATACCATCGTGTTCAATGACAATCGCTGTCTCTTCACCAGCCAGAAAGAAAATATGTCCTGTTGGCTCATCTATCCGAACTAGAAAAACAGGTAAATACATCCTGGTAGCCCAACAAGTCAAAACAAAACAACTAAACAACTGCTCTGCCGTAGGAATCACTCACTTCTCCTCATGCTCAAATAATAGTAGATCCGGCTATTTATGCCATAACCATGCCACCATCTACATTAATTACCTGCCCCGTGATGTAAGCCGCTGCTGCATCTGCTGCCAAGAACCGAATCAATCCTGCAACTTCATCGGGTTCGCCGTAGCGTCCTAGCGGGATCATCTTCAAAACTTCTTCGCCGACTTTTAGGTCTGCCGTCATATCTGTCGTAATGAATCCGGGGGCGACAGCATTGACCGTAATTCCTCGGCTAGCGACTTCTTTGGCGATCGTTTTGGTAAAGCCAATAACGCCTGCTTTAGAAGCACTGTAGTTGGCTTGCCCAGCATTGCCCATTTCACCCACCACCGACGTAACGTTGATAATGCGTCCCGATCGCTGCTTTAGCATCACTTTACTAGCGGCTTTGGTGCACAGAAAAACACCCGTGAGATTAAGGTCAATCACAGCTTGCCAGTCTTCTAGCTTCATGCGGATCAAGAGTGTGTCGCGGGTAATTCCAGCGTTATTGACCAAAACGTCAATTCTGCTCCACTGCTCTAAGACAGCACTAAATAGGGCATCGACTTGCTCGGTCTGAGCAACATCGGCTTGCAGGGCGATCGCCTCACTGCCCATTCCTTTAATTTCAGCGACTACAGCATCGGCGGCTTGGCTAGATTTTGCGTAGTTTACTACCACCTTTGCGCCTTCAGTGGCAAGAGCGATCGCCACTGCTCGCCCAATTCCCCTCGAAGCGCCTGTCACGATCGCCACTTGTCCTTCTAGCCGTTTTAATCCAGTCATTGCCCATCCTCTCAAATAAAAACTTTGCTCAATCTTGAACGAACTACCCAAAGTCATCAAAAAAATGCTCAATTATGTTACGACATTTGCGTTGCCAGCCACCGACTCACAAAATTTTCATTATTATCAGAGAATCGAGCTTTTACCCTGACAAAACATGGCAACCAAACAAAAGTTCACTAGCTTTCAAGACCTGGTTTCCAGTACTAATGGCTTGCTTCTCGTGGACTTTTATGCCACCTGGTGCGGTCCTTGCCAAATGATGGCAGGCATCTTAGACGAGGTGAATGCTGAAATGAAGCAAAGCGTCAAAATCGTCAAGATTGATACCGATAAGTACCCAGAAATAGCCACCCAGCATCAGATTCAGTCCTTACCAACCTTAGTTTTATTTAAAGCAGGTCAGCCGATCGATCGCATTGAAGGCGTTGTTAAGACAAAAGATCTGGTTCAACGGCTACAAGCGATCGCCTAGCTCTGGCTCTCAATCTTCTTCGCACTTTCGATCTTCTCTGGACATTGGTATAACCGATAGCGATACCCATCCACCGACTGAGTTTTGGCTGGGGCTGTACAGTTATTTCGTCGCAGCACATTATCGAGGGATGGGGTAGGAACATCCTGAAAGTTAATCAGCCATAGATCTAACGGTGTAGCAAGCTGGTTTAGGGCTTTGCGAAGCGCAACGGTGACCGATCGCGGTTGTTCGCTTTGGTGAGCCAGCAAGAACAAGGGCTGCGAATTATTTTGGGCAGAATCTCGCAGATTCCAGGCGATGCCCATCATTCTGCCCGTTTGCCCATGAGTGTGATGAGCGATCGCCACCAACACCGTAGGGGGCTTGAAATATTGCGTAGACTGCTTCTGAATTGCCTGCGCCACCACATCCGGACGATGAATTTTCTGGTATCCCAGATTAGAAACTACCGTCAAAGATCCCAAACAGCCTAACAAGCCAATCAAGATGATCCCGTTTTTCCCACCTGTACGCAGTACGCCCAATAACCCATAAGGCACTTTAGTTGCCGAGGCTTTGGCAATTTTGCTGGCAGCATTCCAACCCGTTGCCAGACCCATCCCTACCAGCACAATCACTGCTGGAAAATACACAAAGTTGTAACGAAAGGCGCTGGTCAGGTCGGCACTAAAAAAGTAAGTCACTCCAAAGAAAATCAGCACTGCCGAGAGGGTAAAGCCCTCTAACGCCCAGGCAGCCAAACGCTTTTCTCGCCCTAAGTTCTCGGTTTTTAGTCCCCAGTAAAGTTTAGGAACTGTCCAAATTGTCAGACCAATGAGCAAAAAGCCAGAAACCCAGTTTATCCAGGCAGCCGAACTTTGAATGGGCAAGAGATACAGCATGGTGATCCAGCCCGCGATCGCCTGAGCGATCGGCATCACCCAATTCCATCCTGATTCAAAATCTCGAAAGATCCAGCGGGTCAATTCGCTGTCTTGCACCTCTTTCAAAAACGGTAGCCAAACCAGACCAGATACCGCTGTACCACCTGCCACCATCCAAATGCGCCACCAGTGAGCCGATGAATACCAGGTGCCGCGCTCCCGCCAGCTTTGCACCAGTCCTGCTACCGCCAGCACTATTGCTTCTGCCATTAAGGTAAAGGCAAAGAAGAAATGAGTTGCCAGCCCTAAAGCATTAATACCTATCCACGCTACACAAATCGACAGAGGCAACGGGGTGCGATCGCGCACGCTCCGTACTGCAAAAATTAAGCAGCAAAGGGAAGCAATGACCCACAGCACAGGCAACGTATAGTGCCGTGCTTCTTGCGCCAAGTACAACCCAAAAGGTGAAACTGCCATCAGTGCCGCTGAAATTTGGGCAACAAGGCGAGAGCGAAACGCAATCCAGCCTAGTAAATAAGTGGCTGGAATTGCTGCAACTCCGAAGAGAGCAGAGAGCGATCGCACTCCCCAAACCGACACCAGTCCATTAGAAGTAGAGAATAACTTTAGCCAAAAATGAGTCAGGATAAAGTAGAGCGGCGGATGGTTACTCTCATTCATTAAATTGCTGACCACTTCTCCTACTCCTGAAACCGAGTCAGGTCGTAAAGGTTGAAGCAACTGTTCAGAAGTAAGGACTTGATCGAGCGGTACGCTGTAAAAACTGTGTCCTAGACTAAAAACGATCGTGGCAAACTCGTCTGTCCACAGGGTTTTATCGGTCAGATGCATCAATCGCAACATCAACCCTACTGCCACCCAAAAGAGCAGCATCAAGGGATGAAACCAGGGATGATCAGCCGAAATTTTCACAAGGCTCTGTTTACTCCTCTGCTAGCAATTTCACGAGTGCTCTAGCTAACACATCATAATCTGTCGGAGTGTTGCGAAGCTGAGCAAAAAGGTGAATCAGCCGACTAAACGAGCCATTCTAAGGGATAACTAATCTTTTAATTTATCAAAACTCCCCAGGCTGGATTCGAACCAGCGACCAATCGATTAACAGTCGATCGCTCTACCACTGAGCTACTGAGGATGGCGCATCTCATGATAACGAGCAACGGATGACTTTGGCAAGCTTTACGAGAATTTTTTCGCAACCGATCGCTTATCGTTCCTGTCTTTGATCTCCCTCTCGCATTTTGGTTAAGCGTTGCCGCGCCTCGGGATCAAGGGCACTGGACAAAAAACGCTGGGGCGATCGCCCTTTTTTCTGTGTCGATCGCTGCTTGCGACTAACGCGTAACTCTGCCAACTCAACCTCTGCCAAAAGCCGCTGTGCCGACATCCACTCTGCGCCATAGCCTATAACCGTTAACTGCTGTGCGCGGTCAGAAGTCGCCACAATCAGTCTTTGTTCAAACTTGCGTAAGTCTTTACGAAAGAGAGCACAGGCTTTTTCAATATAAGTATCTGCGGTCTGCTTGTAGTTGGTGTAACACAGTGAAACGCTACCTGTTAGGATCTCGCGGCTACCCGGATTATCTTGATATTGGGCATCGAAAACAATCTGAGTATCGAATCCCTCATAAGCACTGTAGCTAATTAGCGCAGTTGCCAAATCCCGACGGGCTGCTTCTAAACCATGGCGATCGCACGTTTCCTTCAAGCTTGCCCAAGCTCCAATCATGTTGTAGCCATCAACTAGCAAAATTGCTTGAGGGGAGGTAGAGCGGGGCATGGTGTAAATCTACGGCAGCATGAAGAAAATTAGAGTGAATCTCCCTATATAATGCTGTGCTTTATTGAAAGATGTAAACCTGGATTACGCGACTTCTTCCTCATGCCGCATCTTCATGCCGCATAAGGCGCTGCTTCAATCGCTCTGGATCGCCCTGATCTACGACCCGTCCTTTTTCTAGTAGAAAAGCTCCATCGGCATAGTCTAGTTCTTCAAGGCGATGAGTCACCCAAAGCGCCGTCATTCCGCGGTTTGTGACCAGTTGACGCACTTGGGCGACTAAATCAAGCTGGCTGTCAGGGTCAAGCAGAGCAGTCGGTTCGTCGAGCAAAAGAACTTCGCAGTGACGGGCGATCGCCCCAGCAATAGCAATCCGCTGCTTCTGTCCTCCGCTCAACGCGTAAATAGGTCGGCGTTGTAAATGCAGTAGATTAACTGCGTTCAAAGCTTCCCCTACCCGCTGGTGAATTTGCCCAAACGACAGCTTTTCTTCCACCAGCCCAAATGCCACATCAGCCCCAACCGTGGGCATAACGAGTTGATGGTCGGGGTTCTGAAACACAAAGCCCACAGGTGGCACCACTTCAATCTGTCCCGACTGAGGAGTCATTAGTCCGATTAGTAGACGCAGCAATGTAGATTTGCCGCTGCCATTGGTGCCCAGCAGCATCCAAAACTGACCTTTTGGCACTTCTAATGAGCAATCTTGTAGGACTGGAGCTTCGGGTGACCAGTGGAAGCTTATATTTTTAATGGCGATCGCCAACTTATTCTCTTCCACTGCTTTTCTCTCTGCTATTCCCTTACCGCTTATATTGACTCCACTACAGGCGTAAAAAATCCTGGCGGTCTTCCTGATGCTGCTCCTGTACCCGACTTCTCTGCCATTTGTACCGCTGAGATTTCACTCACCAGTGCCCCAAACGTTTTGCCTACTTGCTGCTCACAGCTCAGCTCAATGGTCACAGGCGAACCTGAACGAATTGCCGTCAAGACCTCTTGATACAATGCTTTGGCATCCTCTTCAGTCTTACGTTGCACCGATAATGACACGGGTGAACCTTTCAAATTAATGTCAATTACAAACATAGAATTTTGCTAATCAAAAACTTACTCATATAGTATCTATCTTCCCTGACTAAATGGTGGAGCATCAAGCTTGCGTTAAAAATTTCATCTCACGGGTTTCCAGGTTAGGGCAAACTCCCTATAATGAGTAACTAGTAAAGAAACGTAAACACTCCTCACATTTCGTCACTACTTCTGATTTGTTTTAGAACTAGCGTCAAAGTCGGGAGAGTTTGAAATCATTATCTATATACCTTTTCGGAGAGTTGCACGATGACCATAGCAATGGGCCGTCCGCAGACCAATCGAGGCGTTTTCGACGCTCTCGACGATTGGCTAAAGCGCGACAGATTTGTATTCGTGGGCTGGTCTGGCATCCTGCTGTTCCCTTGCGCCTTCCTGGCACTCGGCGGCTGGATGACCGGCACCACCTTTGTCACATCCTGGTACACCCAC
>JBBRCV010000124.1:0-16825 GCA_038204505.1 Elainellales cyanobacterium | reverse complement strand
GAAACCAGTAATGGCTAATGAAGAACATCTATCTTTATTGAAGCAAGGCAGGGGAACTTGGAATCGATGGAGAATTCAAAATCCATCAATCTATCCTGATCTGAGTATGGCTGAGCTAAGCGAATTTTTTCTGTTTGGCATTAATCTGAGCCATACCAATCTATTTGGTGCCCATCTCTTTAAAACAAACCTTTTGGGCGCAAACCTTAGAAGCGCCGACCTCCAAGATACCGACCTCCGGGATGCCGAGCTAATTGGCGCAAACTTGACACGGGCAAATTTGAGTCGGGCAAACCTTAGTTGGGCAAATCTGAGCAAAGCAAAGCTGATAGAAGCCAATTTAAACCAAGCTGATTTAAGTCACACAAACCTCACAAGGACAGACTTCAGTCGGGCGCAGGCACTGGGAACCAATTTTAGTAGCGCTGTGCTGACAGGAGCCTGCATCGCTAACTTAGAAATTGATATAACCACTAACTTAGAAGGGGCGATCGCCTCCTGTCTATTCTTAGACTCGTCCCGTCAAAGCCATAACCCCATCGGCTTTAGCCAATCTCTGACCCAAAGCGACTTTAGCCAATTTCTCCAAACCATGGTGGAATCGTTAGTCTCGCGAGCTTAGCTGTCCAGACCAGAGGACGAAATCTGCAAATCAGCACTCGTGTAAATGAGCAGATCCGTAAATCAGAACTCACTTACTGCGCTCGTCCTAACGTTGTAATGTACAGCACCGCCTCATCGCCTGGAATTCCCAAGATCTCATTGACTTGATCATCAAAAAAGCCAGCAATGCCGCTCACGCCTAAGCCCAGTCGAATAGCCGCAATGTTGAGGCGTTGCCCCAAGTGTCCGGCATCCATGTGAAGGTAACGGTAAGCCCGATCGCCATATTGAGCGATCGCCTTTTGTAAATCTGCCGTATGGAAGAGAACCGCCCCCGCATCTCGTCCCAAGTTTTGCCCCAAGCACAGCATATGTAGCTCTTGCCGAAAGTTCTTAAAGCGAATTTGGCGAAGTTCCTGCACTTTAGGTGCGTAGTAGTAGCAGCCTTCCTCCAAACCTTCAACGCCTGACACTGCGATGAAGGTTTCAATCAAGCCCAAATTAAAGTAATCGGGGGTGCGATCGAAATTTTGCTCGATGTAGTTTTGGGGTTGATAGGTGAAGTCTAGCAGGGCTTTAAGTTCGTCTAAGGTTAGATCTGTGCCCTGGTAAGCGCGAGTCGAACGACGTTTAAGTAAAGTGCTACCCAAGCCTTCTAAATTTTCGCCCCAGTTTATTGGCACAGTTTTAGTCGATACTTTCAAGCAAAAAGGAAAATTGTACTTATCTGTAGCTGGGTTTTCTTCGGATTCAAGGGGTGGGGCGATCGCCAAATCCTTAACTGCGATCGATTTCTCACCTTGAGGAATTTGAGTTGCGGCATGGCAGAACCGCAACAAATCGCCATCAATAATCTTGGGATAATCAGTCAGCGACGCAGAAGGTAAAGCCGTCGGTGCTAAGGGCAGGTTTTGCTGTGCGTCTAACAAGTCGGCGATCGCCATCACCGTTATCGTGCCTTCTTGCTCAGTATCCAAATAAAGCAACTGATTCATCGACTCATCGGCAAAGCCCCCAATCAGGCAAGGTCGATAATCATTTAATGCCCCCGCTAGTTCAAAATTTCCTAGCAAATGCCCTGTATCCAAAAGAATGCGGCGATAGGCTCTGTCTTCGTAGCGCCAAGCCGAACGGTAGAACACGGCAGTCGTAACCAGGGCAAACTGGGTTGCTTCTAGGGTGGGGTGCCAAAAGCAGGCGCTTTGTAAGGTTGACCAAACTTCGCTGTCCCAAAAGTGCAGCAACGAGTGAGATTGGGGCTGATAGTTATAAAGTCCGGCAGGCATCATGGGTGTGCCGCGCGAAATCAAGTAAATCTCTGCTGGATAAAGTCCGCCCGCCGAAGGAGAAGCCCTGAAATAAATGGGTTCACCGTTTTGCGTCATCATTTTAACGGTCAAGCCATAGCTGCAAAAAAGAAAGCGAGAGAGCCGTCGCCAATTCAGCTCTTCGGTCGTTAGGTCTAACTTTTCTGATAGATAAGGCTTGAGGTCAAACGGAGTGCCAATTTTGTATTCTTTAAATGAGCTGGGTTGGTTTGCCCAGTCTATTTGGTGTTTAGGTAAAGCATCAGGGTGATACTTCGTTCGTTCGTGGTAGTACTGAGCGAGGGAGAGAGAATGATCTGGCATGGTGTGGGAGATAAGAGCGGTGCTGCGCCTTCAGCTTAAATATTGACACTTTTGTTTCTAGATTGGTTCAGAAGTTGGTACAGTTTGCCCAGTTAGAGGTTTTTGGGGGAACTATAGGCGGTAGGCACTGATGATTTGAAGCAGAAAGATTATTTGAAGCAGAAACCCCCAATCTTGGAGCGTAGACGAAATGAAGTCAGCACCCTATTCTGAAAGACTCCATTCTGAGAAGCAATACATCCCCGCTGGTGTTGCCCTGCTGTGCCTGACCTTGATTGGTTTGATTCAAATCCCTCAGTTGCAGCGGCTGAAGACTCAGAGCCAAACTGCGACCGTTGAGGACATTCGGCGGAATGTAAAGCAAGATCAAGTCCAACTGACGCTGTTGAAAAAATTGCCTGCCTTCGGGTTTGATCATCTGCTGGCGGACTGGACGTTTTTGAACTTTTTGCAATACTTTGGCGATACGCCTGCCCGTGCTAAAACCGACTTTACCCTCAGCCCAGATTACTTTGAGGTGATTTTAGGTCGTGATCCTTACTTCTTAAATGCTTACACTTTTCTCTCTACCAGTTCTGCTTTGTATGCGGGTTTGCCAGAACGGTCAGTGGCGATCGCCCGTCAAGGTTTATCGTCTCTCAAACCCAATGTTCCCCCAGAGTCTTACTACGCTTGGCGGCAGTTGGGCATCGACGAACTTTTGTTTTTAGGCGATGCTCAGGCGGCAAGAAAGTCGTTTGAAACGGCGGCAAACTGGGCGAAGCAGTCTTCAGTACCAGGCAGCGATCGCGTGGCGGCTCTATCGGAGCAAACGGCAGCTTTTCTTGCCAATAATCCTGATAGCAAAACCGCACAGGTGGCGGCTTGGGCAATGGTGTTGACCAACGCCTCCGACAAACGAACTCACGATATAGCCATTCTTAAGATTGAGGCGTTAGGCGGCAAAGTTATTCCGAATCCTAACGGCACCTTTGCAATTCAGCCGCCTGCCAAAGACTAAACGCCAAAATTCCAGTAGAATCAGGACGAAGCCGATGGTTTCACCCTTACGCCACTCTATCCTTCACGTAGAAAAAAGTTTATGGCAGTCAAAAAAGGCGATGTCGTTCGTGCCATTCGAGAAAAGCTGGAAAACAGTCTAGAGGCAAAAGCCAGCGATACTCGCTTCCCGCCTTATCTGTTTGAGACAAAAGGCGAAGTTTTGGATGCAAGAGGCGACTATGTGTTGGTAAAGTTTGGCTATGTGCCTACGCCTAATATTTGGTTAAGGGCAGATCAGTTAGAGGCGATCTAAGTTTCTAAACCTGAAGTCAGGTTCTAAATTTAAAGTCAGGTTAGAGTTTATGACAGACTCCCTTCACCGTTCCCACAAGGTTTCTATTGTTGGAGCAGGAAATGTGGGCAGTACTTTGGCGCAACGAATTGCAGAGAAAAATCTCGCCGACGTTGTGCTGTTTGATATTGTCGCAGGTCGCCCCCAAGGCGTAGCGCTCGACTTAATGGAAGCCGCTGGAATTGAAGGGCACAGCCGAAAGCTGACTGGAACAAATCACTATGCTGACACCGCTGATTCAGACATCGTGGTGATTACGGCAGGGTTGCCGCGTCAACCTGGAATGACGCGGGATGATTTGCTGAAAACGAATGCTCAGGTGGTGAGAGATGCAGCTGTGGGGGCGATCGCCCACTCTCCTAATGCTCTGATCATTGTCGTCACCAACCCTTTAGATGTCATGACCTATGTGGCATGGCAGGTAACCCAGCTTCCCACTCATCAAGTTATGGGGATGGCAGGCATTTTAGATTCTGCTCGCTTTCAAACCTTTATTGCCCTAGAGCTAGGAATTTCCCCTCAAGCCGTCAACGCAATGGTGTTGGGTAGCCATGGCGATCTAATGGTGCCGCTTCCGGCATATTCTACAGTCAGCGGTATTCCCATCACAGAGTTTATGGATCAATCGGCGATCGATCGCCTGATTGAGCGGACTCGCAATGGCGGTGCCGAAATTGTCGGGCTGCTGCAAACGGGAGGCGCTTACTATGCACCTGCTTCTGCCGTTTGTTTAATGGTGGAGACGATTTTGTTAAACCAGCCTCGCATTTTGCCCGTTACTGCCTACTTGCAAGGAGAGTACGGTTTAAGCGACCTGTTTCTAGGAGTGCCAACTCGCTTGAGCGGAAAGGGAACCGAGAAAATCTTTGAACTCACTTTAACGACAAGTGAGAAAGACGCTCTAACTCAATCTGCACAGAAGGTTCGGCAAAATATAGACCGAGCGCTAGAGTTTCTATAAGGGACATTTGAACCTTTTACAGCTATTCATCCTCAAATAAATATTCTGGGATCTTGATCATTTGCAATGATTCGCTATGATCAAGTGGTGAGGTCGTGTAAAAGTTATTGAATCTAAATTTTAGGTTCGGTGCAGTCCTAAATTGACTACGGGAGCTATTCGACTAATGGATTATATCGATCAAGTCTTAGAAAAGCTAAAAGAGTGGGCACGTAAGCTGGTAGAAACTTTACTAGGACCTACGGCGCAACCAGAGCTAGAGCCAATCCCAGTGCCTGTAAAAGACTATCCCCGTCGTCGGTAAGGCGATTTAGTCAGGCTCATCTAAAGCTTTTGTTGTCATTGAAAGACCATCTTTTGGGTCTTGAAGGACTGCTATGTGCTTTTAGCCTCAAGCTTTAACTAAGGTCAAGTTTTGAAGCGGCTTGTACGAGCAGCGTTTTTATATAGTGGAAAGCATACTAGTTTTAAACGGACCTAGCCTAAATCTTCTGGGCAAGCGAGAGCCAGGAGTTTACGGTGTAGTCACCCTAGACGATATTCAAAACTTGTTGGAAGCGGATGCACAAGATCTTCGGGTGAAAGTGACTGCGTTTCAGTCTAATCATGAAGGCGCTTTGATCGATGCGATTCATGGAGCGATCGCCCTCCACCAGGGAATCTTAATCAATCCCGGAGCCTACACCCACACCAGCGTTGCGATTCGAGATGCGATCGCCGGGGTAGCTATTCCTACAGTAGAAGTTCACCTCAGTAATATTCATCGCCGCGAAGAATTTCGTCATCATTCCTACATTGCTCCGGTAGCGATCGGGCAGATTAGCGGCTTTGGGGCAGAGAGCTATCGTTTAGGATTACGGGCGTTGGTGCAGCATTTACGGACGTAGTTATCCGCCTGCCTTCAACCATTCAAAGACTTGCTCAGCCGTTAGCTCCAACGCTACAGATTGGAGGACGGGCAGGATTTGGGAGCCTACTAATTCGATGGGTTGTTGTCCTGGAAGAAAAGCCAAGATGGTGCGATCGCCAGGGTCAACAAACCATCCCAGTTTCGTGCCGTGGTTGAGGCAATGCAGGAGATTACTGATTACCTTTGTGGCATTCTGGTCGGGTGAAAGGATTTCGATCGCCCAGTCTGGTGGAATTTTGAATACATTTTCGATCTCTCGATTGGCATCAAAGGGAATTCGTTCCCAGGCAAAAACTGATACGTCGGGGACGATCGAACGATCGCCAAACGTGCAACGTAGTTCTGAAAAAGCCAGGGCTATCTTCGGGGTTTCTGCAACCTGATTGACCGTTTCACAGAGCTTGGTCTGGAGGCGTGAATGTTTGCCTTGGGGCATAGGCTTTTGATAAATGTGTCCTTCTATAAATTCGCTGGCAGGTTTTGTCTCAGGCAGCTTGAGAAACTCTTCGAGAGTGAGAGTAGGAGCGAGGGCGATCGTCATTGTTCTAAAGTAGGGATTCTAGGATAAGCGGCTGGCTGTAAGTTTGTGGCTGTGCATGAGTTTAAAGTATGGCAGAAGCTCTGGTTCTGGTTCGAGAACTTTGGAAAATTCGCTATTTTGGTAGGGTGTAACGCGAGTTTTATGAAAATGCCGATAGACAAACTTGATCAGCTAAAAACCTTATTTGCAGAAATGGATCGGGCACTAATTGCCTACTCTGGGGGCATCGATAGTACCTTGGTGGCTAAGATTGCCTACGATGTATTGGGCGATCGCGCTCTTGCAATCACCGCCAATTCTCCCTCCCTCATGCCCGATGACCTTGAAGATGCGCGCATTCAGGCAGCAGAAATTGGGATTACCCATGAGGTTGTGCAAACTCATGAAATGGATAATCCTAACTACACTTCCAATCCTGTCAATCGCTGCTATTTCTGCAAAAGCGAACTGCACGATACTTTGAAGCCGCTGGCGCTAGAGCGAGGCTATCCTTATGTAGTAGATGGGGTAAACGCTGATGATTTATCTGACTACCGCCCTGGCATTCAGGCAGCGAAAGAACGGGGAGCGCGATCGCCCCTTGCCGAGATTGGCGTTTCTAAGCTAGAAGTGCGACAGATCTCTAAGCTAATTGGCTTACCTTGGTGGGACAAGCCCGCGCAGCCTTGCCTCAGTTCGCGGTTTCCGTATGGTGAAGAAATTACGGTGGCGAAGCTTCAACGGGTGGGGCAAGCAGAGCGTTATTTGCGAACCTTTGGGTTAGGCAATTTGAGGGTGCGATCGAGCGGTGAAACTGCCCGAATTGAGCTACCAGCCGAACATATTAAAGAATTTGTTTTGACGACCGATTTACCGACATTGGTCGCTACCTTGCAATCCTATGGATTTATGTACGTCACGCTGGACTTGGAAGGCTTCCGTAGCGGCAAACTCAATCAGGTGCTTGAAGGCATCGCAGTTAGCCGATGATCAGTTAGCCGATGATCAGTAAAGTTCAAAAAGCCAAGTTCAAAAGATGAATTCCTGACGACGCTCTAAGATGGTAAGGCGATTACTTTCCCATCTGCTTATGTCTCCCGTTATTTCTCTCGAACAAATCCAGGCGATCGCCGATAGCTCTGTGACTCTACCCCAAGTTCCCTTACTAGGAATGTCGGTGGCTGAACTCAGCGACTGGGTGCAGCAGCATGGACAGCCAGCCTACCGGGGTAAGCAGTTGCATCAGTGGCTCTACCAACAGGGCGGGCGATCGCTTGCTGATATTTCTGTGTTTCCCAAGCAGTGGCGAGCAGATCTGGTTGAAGTAAACGTGGGGCGATCGACGCTGCACTATCGCTCTGAGGCTTCAGACGGCACGGTAAAGTTTTTGCTGAAACTGGCAGATGGGCAAATTATTGAAACAGTGGGCATTCCTACCGAAAAACGCTTGACCGTGTGCGTATCTTCTCAGGTCGGTTGCCCAATGGCTTGCGACTTTTGTGCCACGGGTAAGGGTGGCTTTACGCGCAACTTGGCGCAACACGAAATTATCGATCAAGTCCTGACGGTACAGGAAGACTTTGGGCAGCGGGTCAGCAATATTGTCTTTATGGGCATGGGCGAACCGCTGTTGAATAGCGAAAACGTTCTTGCCGCCGTGCGATCGCTCAACACTGACGTGGGCATTGGACAGCGCCTCATGACGATTTCCACTGTCGGCATTCCAGGACGAATCCAGCGCCTCGCCCAGCATCAGCTTCAAGTCACCTTAGCGATTAGCCTACACGCCTCCAACCAAACTCTCCGCGAACAACTGATCCCCAGCGCTCGACAATATCCGTTAGCAGCGTTGTTGGCAGAATGCCGCGAGTACGTGCAAGTAACAGGGCGGCGCGTCACCTTTGAATATGTTTTGTTGGCAGACGTGAACGATCGCCCCGAACACGCCCTTGAGCTAGCCGAACATCTGCAAGGCTTTCAAAGCCATGTCAATTTGATCCCCTATAATCCCATTTCTGAAGTAGATTACCAATGTCCTGGCGATCGCCGGATTCAAGCGTTTGTCGATGGATTAAAGAGTCGCCATGTTGCTGTAAGCGTCCGACGGGCGCGAGGATTGGCAGCAGACGCAGCTTGTGGTCAGCTTCGAGCATCGAAGGAATCGTAAGCAAGCCACCGTTAGGAAGCCAATGAGAAAGGGACAATAATCTGGACTGCCCCTTTTAGCTCATTGAGCGTCTTCTAGGACTGCGCCCGCTGCTGTACAAGCTGAGACGGTAGAGAAATTAGATTGTCACCATAGGTTTTAACCAATCCTTGCCGCCGCAATTTACCAATCAGCCGAGTCACTGTGACTCGCGTTGAGCCAATGGCATTGCCAATTTGAGAATGAGTCAAGGTGAAAGGAAGGTAGTAGCCTCCTTCGCACGGTTGACCAAATTCTTCAATCAGCAGAGTCAAAAATCCTAGCAGGCGATCGCCAGTTCGGCGTTGCCCCAGCGTACTCAACCACAGCAATTTTCGCTGGTGCTGATAGCGGAAGGCTGCCATCACTTCTTCGCGGATTTCCGACCAATTTTCTAAATCTTCCCAGTACAACCAGATCACCGCAGTATTGTCTACATGCGCGAAACCGCTGATGTTGAAGGGATGTTGAGCCACAACTTCAAAAGGCTGAGTGGAACCAACGAATCCCAAAAAAGCTTCTTCTGAATTGAGCCGAGAGCGGCGAGGGACACTTTCACCCGTGGTAGAACTAACTTGGGCTTCCCCAACTAGTCTGACAAACCCTTGATGAACAAGGTAAAGTAATCCCGTTCTTGCCGGGATTCTCTCATCTTTTCTAAAGGTGCGGTAGCGGTAGTGCTCCTGTGCCCAGTCTAATAACTCGAGCCAGTATCTTATCATTGCTGAAGGTTCAGAGGGGATAGTACTCCAACGTTCAGTCTACGAGTCACTCCACGGGTAGAAGGCTTAAAATCAACACAGAAACAGAGTAGACCGAACGCCGGAAGTAGTGGATGCAGTGTGAGAGAGCATTCCAGCATAAACCCAGGCAACTAGATGTTAATTAGAGCACCAAGGTAGAGAGCAATTTCAGGAACCAAAAGATGAGCCGTGAATAACCTCGCAGCAATATATCACAGCCCGATCGCTACTGCAAAGATAATTCCTTGGAAACCTGAAAATTTTCTCCTGAAGCCCGTCTTTTGCCCTTTGTTCTGTATTCATAAGCATATTTTGCAAGAAAAATTTCTGCAAAATCGCCGGATATCCCTCCTCAGAAACATCGAATTAATTGTTTACGTTTTATTACGATAGGGATATCGATAGAGAGAATGAATAGGCAATCGTTCGGGAGACGAAGGGTATGAATGGCAATTTGCAGGTAGGAAATTTATTTGGGATTCCTTTTTATATCAACTTGTCCTGGTTCTTGGTGCTGGGGTTGGTGACTTGGGACTATGGCAATTATCTGGGGGGTTCGTTTCCTCAGTTGGGCGGTTCAGCCTGGATTTTGGGGCTAGCAGCGGCTTTAATGCTGTTTGCCTCGGTGTTAGCCCATGAGTTAGGGCATAGCTTTGTGGCACTTCGGCAAGGCATTCCAGTGAATTCCATTACGCTATTTATTTTTGGCGGGCTTGCCAGCTTGGGAGAGGAGTCGAAAACGCCAGGTGATGCTTTTTGGGTGGCGATCGCGGGTCCTTTAGTCAGCATCATCCTCTTCGGTCTACTGACGCTCGTCAGCCTCTTCGGAGGGGTGACAGGCGCACCTGCGGCGATCATTGATCTTGTGGCTTCGATTAACTTGGCACTGGCGCTGTTTAACCTGCTGCCGGGGTTGCCGTTGGATGGCGGCAATGCGCTGAAGGCGATCGTTTGGAAAATTACGGGTAAGCCTTACAAAGGTCTGGCATTCGCTAGTAAAGCGGGTCAGTTTCTAGGTTGGGTTGGCATCGGTCTAGGTTCTCTCTCTATATTAGGTTTGAGCAATATAGGCAGCTTTTGGACACTCATTATCGGTTGGTTCTTGCTGCAAAATGCGGGTCGCTCTGCTCAAGCTGCTAGCGTTCAGGAGCAGTTGAGTGGATTGACGGCGGCTGATGCAACAACGCCTAATAGCCCAGTCGTATCTGCCGAACTGTCATTGCGTGAGTTCGCTAATGGTCATGTGATCGGCAACCCTATGAACTGGAAAAAATACCTGGTCACTGATGCCGATGGAAAATTGATAGGGGAAATTGCTGTCGATGCTATGAATAAGATCCCCACAAACGATTGGTGGAATGTTCAGGTTAAATCATTAGTTCAACCTGCTGAACAGCTTGTTACCGTCGCCGCAGACTTACCATTGCTGGAAGTGGTGACGCTTTTAGAAGAACGGGGTGTGCCCACTCTGGCGGTGTTGAAAGATAATGTCCTGTTGGGTTTATTGGAAAAAGATTCCATTATTAAACTCTTGCAGAAACGTTCTCTAGAGAAGGCAGAAGCCTAAGCACTTGGGCTTAATCTTCTAAGGTGTGTCTAGAAAATACGTAGATTCGCTGTGTTTCTAAGTGGGCACAAACTTCTGAAGGGCTGATGAAGTCGGGGCGGGGATCAAGCCGGAAAATCTGGCGATCGAGCTGTACCTGTAAATTGGTCAGGGGATCGCCACCGGGGGAGATCAAAAACTCGATTTGAGCAACGGAATCCAAGGAGGCGAGGGTGTCAAGGATTTGGGCGATCGCCTCAACTCGGGGATTGTCTGGATTTTGATACCAGTCAGACGAGACAACTTGGGATGAGTCAAAGCCCAAGTGAAAGGTGAGAGAAGATTTACCGAAAAGGGCAACGGCAAGCGATCGCGCCTCTTCTTGCAATAAAAAGCCATGCGCTCTCCCCAAGTACCGAATTTTTTCTAAGCGCTCATAGCGATCGGTCACAGACAGCGGATCATCTTGCCACTGAATAGCAATGGTCACGAGGTAAGTACTCAGCAGCAAATGACCGAGTTTCTCTGCCTTTGTAGTTAGATATTCGGTGTTGTATTCTGTGGCTTCAATGAGTAAGGGGACGCGATCGACCATATCTAGCCCATAGCCCCTCAAGCCTGCAATTTTGCGAGGATTGTTAGTAATCAAGCAAAACTGTCGCACCCCTAAGTCAATCAAAATCTGTGCGCCCATGCCATAGTTACGTTGGTCGGCGGGAAATCCAAGGCGCTCGTTTGCTTCTACTGTGTCTAGCCCCAAATCTTGCAGCGAATACGCCTTGAGCTTATTGATCAGCCCAATCCCGCGCCCTTCCTGCCGCAGATAAACCACGACTCCGCGCCCAGCATTCTCAATCATTTTGAGGGCAGATTGAAGCTGTCCCCGGCAGTCGCAGCGCAACGATCCCAGCGCATCCCCAGTTAAGCATTCTGAATGCATTCGCACCATAATACTTTGGTCGTTAAACGTCGTCGGATCGCCTTTAACGATCGCAATATGTTCAGAGTTATCTAGCAAATTGCGATAGGCGTAAACCTGAAAATGCCCAAAAATAGAGGGCAGATTTGCCACGGCTTCGCGCCGCACGAAACGTTCGTGCCGGAGTCGATAGCGAATTAGATCGGCAATATTGATGATTTTGAGATTGTGAGCTTTGGCATACACCATCAGTTCTGGTAGTCGCGCCATCGAGCCATCAGAGTTTTGGATCTCGCAAATCACACCCGCCGGATATAGCCCTGCTAAACGTGCCAGATCAACACCTGCTTCGGTATGTCCGGCTCGTTTCAACACGCCGCCTTCTTTGGCTCTGAGAGGAAAAATATGCCCTGGGCGACGCAAATCGATGGGTTTGGTATTGGGATTGAGAGTGAGTTGAATCGTGCGAGAGCGATCGTCGGCAGAGATGCCTGTTGAAACGCCGAGGTGAAGTGCACCGTCGATGCTGACGGTAAAGGCAGTTTCTTCATTGCTATCTTCAAAAGCTCGGCTGTTGACCATGAGGGGCAGGTCTAACTCGTCGAGGCGATCGCCCGTCATTGCCAGACAAATTAGTCCTCTTGCTTCTACCGCCATAAAGTTAATCATGTCAGGCGTGGCAAACTGTGCAGCACAAATCACATCGCCTTCGTTTTCGCGGTTTTCGTCATCGACTACAACCAGGGCTCGTCCTGCTTTAAGGTCTGCTAGCGCGGATTCAATGGAGTCAAATTCAAAGGGGAGAGAAGATTCCACGGGGTTCGTTATGGAGGTGAAGGGATGAATAGGGTGTGCCTTTGCAAACTTTCTTAAAGCTTTGCTTCCTATGGTAGCTTGCGAGGAGTGAAGGGGCGATGCGGCTAAGATGACTGATGATCTGAAAGGATAAGTGATGATCTGAAAGTGGCTATATTTGCTACCCCTGTAGCAGAAGTTTTGGTATTACAATTTGGCAGCCTCACAATTTGGTGGCGATCGCCATATTTTTATGGGATTTGATCAATTTGATGGATAGGTTTGATCAAGATGATCTATCGTGTGGTTACGAAATTAAATCTTAAGTGAGTAAGCATCATGGGTGATTCGGCGCGCGTACCAGTCGGAATTGTAGGAGCATCGGGTTACGGCGGTGTGCAACTGGTGCGGCTGTTGTTAGATCATCCGGAGGTAGAGATTGTTTATCTAGGGGGTGAGTCGAGCGCGGGTAAGCCGTTTTCGGATATTTATCCCCATCTGGCGCATCAGACGAAGCTGACGGTGGAGGCGATCGATCTGGAGAGTATTGGCGATCGCTGTCAAGCGGTTTTCCTCTCTTTGCCCAACGGTCTTGCCTGCGATATGGCTCCCACTCTGCTTAAAAAAGGCTGTAAGGTTCTGGATTTATCTGCTGATTATCGCTTCGACAATCTCTCGACTTACGAAAGCTGGTACGGCAAAACTCGTGGCGATCGTGAAGTGGCAGAAACGGCGGTTTATGGTTTGCCTGAACTCTACCGCAGTCGCATTGCTGAAGCTCAACTGATTGGTTGCCCAGGCTGTTATCCAACTGCCAGCCTATTGGCACTATCGCCTTTGCTAAAGCAAGGTCTAATTCTTTCAGAGTCAGCAATTATTGACGCAAAATCTGGAGCTTCAGGCGGTGGACGGCAAGCAAAAACCAACTTGCTGTTAGCAGAGGCTGATCAGTCTTTAGGAGCGTACAACGTGGCACGGCATCGCCACACCCCAGAAATTGAGCAGGTTTGTAGCGACCTGGCAGGACATGAAGTGCAGGTACAGTTTACGCCCCACATGATTCCCATGGTGCGGGGTATTTTGGCGACCGTCTACGCTAACCTGCGCGATCCTGGCCTGGTGCGAGATGACTTGCTAACGATTTATCAGGCATTTTACCGAAATTCGCCTTGGGTGAAGCTGTTGCCTAGCGGTACTTTTCCACAAACTAAGTGGGCTTGTGGCACTAATAATTGCTATATCGGCATTGAGGTTGACCCCCGGACTGCCAGAGTGATTGTGATCTCGGCGATCGACAATTTGCTGAAGGGACAGGCAGGACAGGCGGTGCAGTGCTTGAACATCATGATGGGCTGGCATGAAACGTTAGGATTGCCGCAGATGGGTTTTTATCCCTGAGCTATCGTTTGACCAGTTTGACCTGCCAATTACGTTGAATCAGCTCCAGCTCAAACATGGGGCAGGTTTTGAGAAAGGCAACTGGCTTTTGGTCAATCTCTAGGGCTTGCAGAAAATGCTTGATAGGAAGTCCTTGCTGCTTATGAAACTGGGTTAGTAGGTCTGTAATCTTCACAGACCCAGACTTTGACTCAAGTGCCAATATGCTTAGAGCCGTCACTAAGGCTTGCCCCAAAGCTTGTCTGGAACAAACTTTCGAGCTAGACGGTATGGGCGACACAGATTGAGTAGCGGCTGGCACTTTGAGGGAAATAGGTTGCTGATCTGCTGAGGTAAATAGGCTGATATAAATTGCTGATTTTTCAGCGACTTGGTGAATTACAAACTCTTGAGGACGGTCAACGAACAAATTCCTTGCTTTCTTTCCAGGCGTATAGTGCCTGACTAAGTGACTTAGCGTAAAGCCATAGGTTTCTTGAAATTTTTTAGACAACCCTGAGAGGTCAACCCAGTGGCTAGAGGTTGAATGCTGCGCTTGAATTAGAGCCTTGATGTTGTTTAAGCATTCTTCTATGGGTGGAATGATGGGTGTTGGGGGCTTTTGCTGATGCTGGAAAACTTGACCTGTCGTGCTATTAGTGACGCGTAGAGATTCGGATTGTCTAGTGACTGCGTAAGCGGTTAACCCATAGACTTGAAGCGTGTTGCAAAGATGGGCTAAGTCTCCGTCTGACGAGCAAACTAAAACTTCCTTGACGTTGGGATAAGTCACAAAAAGGGATGAACCCACGGCAGTCATTTTCATGTCTGCACTGTTTTTACCTACAGGAACGTGGATCATTTGGTAGCCGCGTTCATGGAGTTCAAGATCCTGCTGCTTACTGACGGCTCTCCAGTTGGCGAAAGCAATTTTTATCTGTAGAGAGTGATTGCAGCAAGTTTCTAAAAAGCGTTCTTCCTCAGCGCAAAGCTGAATGTTTTCTGCATCTAGCAGCAGAATGGCGATCGCCTGTCTCTGGCTTTGCACTACATTCCATTCATTTGGAGCGATCGAGGGTTGAAGAACTCTTAGAATCGACACTTTAGTACAACCTCATAAGGATGCTGTCCTTAGAATTCACCATTGAAGTCTCAAACTAACTTTTCACTAAACCCAGAATCCTTCCTATCGCCCCTCATAATGTAAACAGACGCTTTACATTCTTCGGCTATGACAAGAGACTTGCAGGGATTCCTTAACCAACTAGAGCAGCGGGGTCAACTTCGGCGGATTTCGGCGCTAGTCGATTCTGATTTAGAAATTGCTGAAATTGCCGATCGCATGTTGCAGCAGGCAGGGCCCGCACTGTTATTTGAAAACGTAAAAGGCTCTCCCTATCCGGTTGCCATTAACGTCATGGGGACGGTCGAGCGCATCTGTTGGGCGATGGGCATGGAACGCCCAGAGGAGCTAGAGGAGCTAGGCAAAAAGCTGGCGACGATTTATCAGCTTCGTCCTCCTAAAAACTTTTCTCAGACGATCAATTTGGGCAAGGTGCTGCTGGATGTTGTTAAGGCTAAGCCGGGTCGGGATTTCTTTCCGGCTTGTCAGCAGGTGGTACTGAAAGGGGATGATGTTGATTTGACCCAAATCCCGATGCTGCGCGTCTATCCTGGCGATGCGGGGCGGGTGCTAACTTTGGGGCTAATGATTACCAAAGACTGTGAAACACAGATTCCTAACGTTGGAGTTTATCGTTTGCAGGTGCAGTCGAAAAATACGATGACCGTGCAGTGGCTGTCGATTCGGGGGGCAACTCGGCATTTGCGGAAGGCGGCAGAGCGAGGGCAAAACTTGGAAGTGGCAGTGGCGATCGGGGTACATCCTTTAGTCGTTTTAGCGGCTGCAACACCGTTGCCCATTGATATGTCAGAGTGGCTGTTTGCCGGACTATATGGCGGGTCTGGGCTACCGCTGGCAAAGTGTAAAACGGTGGATTTAGAGGTTCCGGCTGAGTCGGAGTTTGTGCTAGAAGGAACCATTATGCCTGGAGAAGTGGCGATCGATGGTCCGGCGGGCGACCACATGGGTTTTTATGGCGGTGTTAATGAGAAAGCGCCTCTGATTCGCTTCAACTGCCTGACCCATCGCAAAAATCCGATTTACATGACGGCATTTAGCGGTCGTCCGCCCAAGGAAGACGCGATGATGGCGATCGCCCTTAACCGCATCTACACGCCTATTCTCCGGCAACAAGTTCCCGAAATCATCGACTTTTTTCTACCAATGGAGGCACTCAGCTACAAAGCTGCGGTTATCTCTATTGATAAAACCTATCCCGGACAGGCAAAGCGAGCAGCCCTGGCTTTCTGGAGCGCTCTACCGCAGTTCAGCTATACCAAGTTTGTGATTGTGGTTGATAAGTCTATTAACGTCCGTGATCCGCGCCAAGTGATATGGTCGATCGCCTCCAAGGTAGATCCTCAGCGTGATGTGTTCATTCTGCCTAACAATCCCTTTGACTCTTTAGACTTTGCTACTGAGCAACGAGGACTAGGCGGACGAATGGGCATGGATGCAACCACGAAAGTTTATCCCGAAACCGATCGCCCCTTCCCTGATCTGCTCGAATCTGATCCGGAAGTGGCGGCAATGGTCGATCGACGGTGGGCAGAATATGGGTTAGGAGACTTAGGAATTGGAGAAGTTGATCCTAATTTATTTGGGTACGATATGCGCTAAAGAGTTGACTATTATAAGAACAGCGGTAAAATAATAGTAAGCACGCTAAGTAATTAGACTATGGATTCTGCAAGTTCTGCGCCTCCCGCCTTCCAAGTTCTCGAAAGCGATAAAGCTCCTGACAGCGTTGGATATCGCGTGAAATTGCTGTCGCAACTCCTGAGTCGCCATTTTCAAGAACTGCTCGATCCGCACGGCTTAACGCCATTTCACTGGCTAGTGCTGTGCTGTCTGTGGGAACAAGATGGGCTACCGACCTCTCATTTGGGCGATCGCCTATGTCAGGTAGGCGGCACATTAACAGGAGTGATCGATCGCATGGAAGAACGGGGCTTAGTTAGGCGTGAACGCGATCCAGAAGATCGGCGCGTCTTAAGGATCTGGCTTACTGAAGCAGGGCAGCAGTTTGAGAAGGTTTTACCAGCGCTTTCAGCAGAGCTACGGGAACGAGCACTTAAAGGGCTTTCTCAAGCTGAACGACAGCTTTTTTCTGAATGGATTGATCGGATGATTGCCAATCTTTCTTAAAGCGGCTCAGAATCCCCTGAAAGGAGGATTC
>JBBRCV010000123.1:0-16847 GCA_038204505.1 Elainellales cyanobacterium | reverse complement strand
GGGTAATCCGGTTGAGTGCGATAATCCCGGACAGTTTGAAGATGCTGAATCAGGCTCATAAAGTTGAGAATCCAATCGAGGGGATTTCTCTAGTATCTATTTTCTTTGATTAATGGATCAGCCCTGCCGTGAACAAGGGGCTTAAGCCCCTTGCCTCTACAACTTCGGATCGACCAGAGGCTGAACCTCCTGCTTAGGAATTTCTGGTGAGACAGATGGAGTCTGGAGATCCACAGGTGACGACTCCATAACAGGCTGAACTTCGGCAGGTGCAGGAGCTTGAATCGCGGTAGGCGATGGGGCGATGGGGGGCGGCGGCGGCGAATCTAATCGCTCGGAGCCTAAATCTAGTGGCGCTGGATTCAGCCTTGGCGGTTGAGAAGCAGCAGGGCGATCGGGGGCAGGTCTTTTCTCTGTTACCTTGCTAGAAATTTGTGGGTTGGGCTTGGGCTGATCTAAATTGCGGGTGATGGAAACACTGTCCGGTAGGTTGAGCAATGCTAAAATTTGTTGAACATCTGCCGGAGCCTGGTGCTTTTGCAGCCAAACGATGGCATCACGATTGTTGCTCTGAATGGCTTTCATCAACGTGCCCCAGCGCAGGACATCGGCTTCACCTGGATTGACAATGAGGGAAGTTTCGACCTGTGGCAAAAGATGATCGACGTTGGCGTGGAGAAAATTAATGATATCGTGACCATTTTGGTGGGCAGTTTTGAGTTGGCTGAGGGCTTTTGTCCAACGACCATCTAGCAACAGCGCCAAAATTTGCTGATTGGGGCTTGCCCAAGTGCGGTTGGCTTGCGCCTTTGTGGCTTGGGCGTGGAGTTTAACCAAATCTAATTGCGCTTGGGCGGTGGCTGACCAGGAGCTATTCTGTTTGACAAGTTCTAAAAGCTCTTTTGCCGATGCCCACAAACCATTTTGTGCCAGCAGCAGTGCGTTTTCGTAGGTGCGATCGCTGAGAGCAGGCTTGGTGAGCGCGATCGCCTCCAACTGCAACGCCTCTGCCATCGACTGCCGCGCCTTCATCTGATACACCTGGAAATGCGGTTCCAAGCCCACGGTTTGATTCACCAAAAGTTCTGTCTGGGCACTTCCAGTGATTTGCTGCCAACGAGGAAGTTCTCCAGCAGGGCTTGTCCAAGTCAGCAGAGTATGAAAGCGCGATCGCAGTGGGTCATAGTGCAAGACTCGTCCATAAACCACTTGGCTGCCACTACGCGCCCATTCGCCACTGACTTGAAGCCAAATGCCCGCAGCCGGAGCTTTACCTTCAACAAAATCTACTTCACTTAAAGCCAAGAGACGGTCAGAGCCTTGAATCAGGTGGGCAGATGCGGTGAGAGGGGCGATCGCCTCTGCCTCACTAGGACCTTCGATCGCCACTCGATCCTTTAACTCAAAAACTGTCTTTTCCGCTATCTTTATTTGTCGATAAACCCGTAATTCAGTTAGTTTCTCCAACATCGAAGAAGCATAGATGGGCAGCAGAAAATCATCTTGACCCAATGCTCCTTTTTGAAAGCCAGGATAGGTGCTGACATAAAGCGGACTTCCTGCAAACACGCCCGCTTTGTATGCCTCTGCCTGAATTTCCTTAAGAGTTTGGGCAGAATGCTCCGCTCCAGACAGCTTATTTCCAGGCAACCAGCTTAGTGCGCTGGGGTTAAAGATGAACTGAGCCGCCAAAAAGCCCCCCCCGCCCACGCCCACAATGGCGCTGAGAAGAAGTGTTGTCACCAGGAGGTTGACTTTCCAACTGCCTGTTTTTTGTGGACGAGCTTGGGTCATAGGTTGACAGAGTGGTTGCCAAAAAAGTTTTTGGTCAGCAATTGGAACTTTGACCGGGTGGCGATCGGGCGGAGCAGGTTGGGCGGTGAGTTGCTCAGAAACTAATACCTGCACTGGATGAGCAGGCGGGGGAAGCGTCGGTTGTTCAGAAACTAACAGTTTGACTTTGACTGGGGGTTTGCTTGGAACCTGATCTAGAAGCTGGCTCAACCGTAAGGGTGGAATCGGCACAGATCCTCTGTCTCTCATACTTCTAGAATTGCTCGACTTTTCCGGGTTAATTTTACGACTCATTCTGTCAACCTCAACTCAAAACACACCTCGTTTATTCTGCGCCCTGGATCGCCTGTTCATACCGCTGACCCGCTTGCTCCCAAGTATATTCGCGTTCTACAAGCGATCGCGCCTCTTTTGATAATTGTTGCCGAAGTTGAGGGTCTTCAAATAGACGACCGATCGCCCTACAATATTCCTCAACTTGATTAGCTCTTAATGCCCGAAGAGGATTTGCCCCATCTACCGCCAATCCTTCTAAGCCGCGATCGCTTCCTACTACAGGAGTTCCAGCAGCCATCGCCTCTAACGTCTTATTTTTGATACCAAAGCCCGTCCGCATTGGCACTACGCAAACTGTCGCCCGATGCAAATATTCCACCATTGAAGGGACTTTGCCCGTCACCTGAATGCCAGGATGCTCTGCTAATTCCAGAACTTCGGGCACGGGACGAGCGCCCACGAGTTCTAAAGTGGCTTCAGGGTATTGCTGCCGAACTTTTGGAAAAACTTCGCAGCTAAAGAACCTGGCAGCATCAATATTAGCAACGTTATCCATCGCGCCCATGAAGACAAGGTGATGACCACCGGGATCAGCGGTGCGATCGGGAAAGTGACTAAAGTCCACGCCATTAGGGATGACTGCAATGTTGGCACCAGGACAAAATTCCTGAATTTGCTGCTGATCGTCGGGAGTGGTCACGACAATGGTGGAAAATTTGTTGCAGTAGCAGCGTTCGTAACGTTTGAGCAGAGGCAAGTTGAGGCGATCGCGCCAGACATTTTCGGATGTATGGGTTTCAAGCTGATTTTTGCAGGTGCCATAGACAGAACTGTGAATGTCAACCACTGTCCGTAGGCGCGATCGCCATTCAGGGCGCACAAAAATCTCATTAACGCTGTGTTCACAGGTGATTACATCAAACTTGTCTGCCGCAACCGCAGTATCAATCCAATCCTGCGCCTCTTTGAGGTGAAGTCCCTGCACATTCGGCGGCGTACCGTTAAGGGCAAATTGTCCGAACCGCTGAAGCTTTGCACCAACACCGCCCCCGCTGTTAGCACGACGCGGAAATACTTTGAGATCATCCACCCACTGGCTCAGTCCCGCAATTTCCTCATCAGTGACATCGGGCGATCGCTGGGTCATCAGGGTCACCGAACAGTTCTGACTTAGGTACTTAAGTAAGTTGAACGTCCGCACCTGCGTTCCGCCTCGCGTGGGTGGGAAAGGAAAAGTGGAGGAAAGCATCAAAATGTTCATAGGCGCTGCAAGTTCGGAGGCTGATGCCTAATACAAAGCTCAGAATGTCGATTCCGTGTCCTTTACAGAGCAGACAGTTACTCTGTTCAAGCCTGCGGGAACCATAGAGCTGCGTAAGTCAATCCTTAAGGTTCCCCAGACTTCCAGGTTAGAGCGCATCCAAAAGTTTGAATTTATGTCTCAGGAGCAGCCGTGCCCAAAATTAGCATTTGTATTCCAACTTATAACCGAGCAAACCTATTGCCCTATGCCGTCAACAGTGTCCTAAATCAGACCTACACGGATTTTGAACTGCTCATTTGTGATGATGCGTCATCAGATAATACCTCTGAGGTCGTGGCTCAATGGAATGATGCTCGCCTTCGCTATATCCGCCATCCCGAAAATATTAAGCGTAGTCGCAATATGAGATCGGGTTTTGAGGCGGCTCAAGGAGAGTATTTCATCAAATTTGACGACGATGATGCCTTGACTCCTACCTTTCTAAAACAGGCAGTAGCAGTCCTAGACCTACAGCCAACGGTAGATTTTGTTTGCACTGATCACTGGGTCATTAATGCCCAAAGTCAACGGGATGAAGAGGCTACTCGTAAGAATTCCGAAAAGTGGAAGAAAGATCGACTGACGCTAGGAATAATCTCTGATTTAGTGAGTGAAGCCTTTCAGCATCAAAGCCTACAAGTAGGTTCCACGCTATTTCGCTTAGCTTGCCTCAAGCAGGTCGATTTTATGCGGTTTGAGGCTGATGGCTGTGAAGACTTTGATCTGCTAGTACGGCTAGCGTTAGCAGGTAAAACAGGCTACTTTATCCCTGAAAAATTAATGGAATACCGCTTTCATGGGGGGCAGACCAGCCTAACCCAAGATATTCACTTTCTCTCAGCCAAACTATTTTGTCTCCAAGAGTATGGGTTTCCTGAACCTCACTTAGAGCAGGTGCGATTGTCTAAAATCAAGGAGCTTAAACAAGTATTAGCGCTGCGATTAATTGAAAAGGGAGACTCTCAGATGGGTCGCCGCTTGCTCCAGGATTTGCAGCAAGCAGGAGCGCTCTCTAATCGTGCTCATGTGGGTACTATGTTGTCTTATTTGCCCCTTGGTCTACGTCAGTGGGTCTTTCAAAGTTTTCGGCAAGTTCGCCCCAAAGACTATAGTGAGCAAGTTCGGAATATGCCTGGCTAAGGTTCTGGGTGTAATTCCAAAGTAGAGAAAACATAGGGTAGGCAAAACGCCCACCCTACTAAGGAAGTACAAGACTTCGAGCGACCTATTTCTTGGGAGAAAGCATCATCATCATGTTGCGACCTTCCCGCTTCGGAGCCTGCTGAACTTCTGCAAACTCCTGCAAATCCGTTGCCATCCGCTTCAGCAGCGTTTCAGCCAGGTCGCTGTGCTGAATTTCTCGTCCACGGAACATAATGGTTGCTTTAACCTTGTCGCCCGACTTTAGAAACCTTTCAGCTTGGGTGACCCGAACGTTGTAATCATGATCTTCGATCTTGTAACGCATTTTCACTTCCTTCACATCGGAAGTATGCTGCTTTTTACGAGCCTCACGAGCCTTTTTCTCTTGCTCAAACTTGAACTTACCGTAGTCCATAATGCGGCAAACGGGCGGGTCAGCCTTGTCGCTGACTAAAACAAGGTCTAGTTCTTTTTCTTCTGCCATTCGCAAAGCGTCCCGTGGAGTCAGGATGCCAAGTTGCCCACCGTCTGTATCAATGACCCTAATCTTGGGGAATCGAATCCGTTCGTTGATGGTTGGTAAATCGCGATTTTGCTTGATCAAAGCCATAGGGTATTTCTGATGTTTTTTGCTCTGTGAATAAGTGTAGGTTTACAGTTTGTAGCTTGACGTTACTTAAGTTAGACCTAGGATAACAATCATGTTAAGTCCCACTTAAGAAAGTGGAACTATAGATTTGTTACAGCCATTCTAACGACCTTCTTTCGCCTTCTGTTCAGTTTTATTACCAGAGTTAATGATTGAATCGCAAATATTACGAACTAATAACGCTGAACGCTGAGTATATCTTAATTACATGAGCCATTATGAACGGTTGGGCTAAAGGTCTGAAAAGCTGGCTGGATATCTTTTTAGAGTCCAAATGTCCCCTATGTGAACGGTCTACGCCTGGAGTAATTTGCCCCACCTGTGAGCGGCAGTTGCAGCATTGCCAGCTATCCCACTCCTATCAGCAAGTCGCTTTACCTGTGCTGGCTTGGGGCGAATATGGCGGAGCGCTCAAACGGGCGATCGCCTCTCTCAAATACGAAAATCATCCTGAGCTAGCCCGTCCCTTGGGGCAATGGCTGGCTCAATCTTGGCTCAGCGCTAAATTGCCCATCAAAAATTCTATTATCGTTGTTCCCATCCCCATGCATCCCGACAAGATAGCGCAACGGGGTTTTAACCAAGCCGAACTCATTGCCCAATCTTTTTGTGAAACCGCAGGGTTGCCGCTGAAACGCCACGGACTCGCCAGGATTCAAGCCACAGAAGCACAGTTTAAGCTGTCGCCTCAAGCTCGTGAGCAAAATTTAGCGGGAGCCTTCGCCCTGGGGAAAGATTTTCTGCGGCAGCGCCCCACAGAGACGGTGCTGCTGTTAGATGATATTTACACGACAGGGGCAACGGTACGATCGGCGGCACAAGTGCTGAGACGACAACAGGTTTCGGTATGGGGTGTAGGCACAGTGGCGATCGCCGGAAGACAATCGCCATGATGCTCAATTTCTCGTCCTCACCCCGCTATCCACCGTATCTGCCCCTAGCCCCGAAAACCTGCCTGGGTCACCTGTCCAGTTAAAGTCGCTAATTTGCAACGATACGGCTCCCGCTTCCCGCACTGGGCTAAAGCTGAAAGACAAAGAGTAGGCGCGACGCTTGTACTCCAGTGAGTAAGTCGTGTCAATTTGTCGCCCTGTATCTAGATTTAATGACGTTTGAATGCCGACGCGAAAAGGTCCATAAATCTGCTGTGTGATGCCTGCCGAAAGAACTTGTTCATCGACAATGCGATCGAACAAAAAGGGCGATTGCCCATTGAGCAAGCGGTTGGAGTAAGAAATATTAAATGCCGTGTAGTCAAAAGTCGGTCTAGAAAAATGACCAATTTGCCCATACAATCCAATCGATCCCGTTAAGCTCGACTGAGTATCGTTACTGCTGTAGCCGCTGAATACGCCCGTAATTCCAGGGATGATGACCAAATAAGGCGTAATGGGTACAGGACTGTAACGCAGTCCCTCGTTTTTCGTAGCAGGGAGAGCTGTGCCTTGCCAAAGGGTAAAGGGACGGCTGACTGAGGCACTGGCTTGGTAGCGGGTCAGATCAACGCGATCGTTTTCGCGGGATACCGCCAGCAGGTCAGGACGATCGGTGTTGGCATTGATATATTGCACGCCTCCC
Source organism: Elainellales cyanobacterium (assembly GCA_038204505.1). GTDB lineage: Bacteria > Cyanobacteriota > Cyanobacteriia > Elainellales > Elainellaceae > Timaviella. The sequence goes on along the minus strand of JBBRCV010000123.1, from coordinate 10,104 downwards.
TGGTAGCTAAGGTTAATGCCTGTGCTGCCAAGCGTATAAATGGGGGAAGTGACGACAAAACCGATGCTGCTCTGAACGTTCTGGAAACCTAGGGAGCCATTGAAAAGGCGATCGCGGTAGGTATATTCCAGAGCTAGGATATGGTCGCCAATTCTTTGTCGTGCCCGCAGGCTTGCCCGCAAAGAATTTTCTATATCCTTAAGATCCAGGCTGGTAAAAACCGCATTTCCCACAATTGAAGTATTGCGACCCAGGACAGCATTGAGGCGGGATGTTAGCCCAAAGGAGGATGGCGCAAAGAAATTGCCTTGGTCATAACTGCGCTGCAATAAAGCTTGCGGCGTGATGCTGAAGTTAACCAAAGGGCTAGCAACAATCTGAAAGGTGCGCTCAATGAAAAAACCGCCACGCTCGTCTTGGTCGAAGCCAAATTGCACTAAGCCAGATTCGCGTTCGCTGCTGTCTAAAATCAGGCGATCGCGCAGCAAGGGCAACCTCAGTCCTTGATCGAACACTGCAACCGGACGATGCGCCCAAATTTCGCTGCGGGTGGGCGATAGGCGAGTAAAGGTAACGCGGCGCGATCGCAATTCTAGCTCAGGCGGCGAAAATGGATCGTTGGTAATGCGAACATTGCTGGCTTGCCAACCTTCAGCATTAAAGTCAATCTGATCTGCCTCGAAGCGCAGTCGCCGCACTTCGCCCGTGGTCCCTGTCGCAGTGTTATTGCGATTGTTACCAGCCGTCAACCCAAAAGTAATGCCCGAGTTTGCACCCGTGACCTGAACAGGCTGTGCTGCCGTCACGCGATCGCCCGTCGTTTGGGTGGCAACTCGCTGCGCCGCATTATCGGTTGGCAGCGCTGAGGAAAAATCTGACTCAGCCGCTCCTAAATCTAATTCGCCGCGCGCTCCCAAAACTGTGCCATCGCCTTGAACCAAGTTGTACTCCAGGCGATCGCCTTTAATCACTTGCTGTCCGCGAGTCAGCACCGCATTCCCTTCAGCCACCACAATTCGATTAGGCACATTCACCTGGATGCGATCAGCGCTCAGGATTGCCCCCCGAAAACGCATGGTTGCATTGCCTTCAGCCCGGTAAACCTGGTCACGCTCGTCATAAATTTGGCGATCGGCGTTCAGTTCAATAACGTTCTCAGCACCGGGTACAGGCTGGCGCGGCAGACGTGGCAGTCTTGGCGCGGGAGCCGCCGCAGGGTTGGCGGGTGCAGGTAGGGGCGATCGCGGAATTTCTGAAGGAAGCTGCTGTTCAATGCTATCTGGCAATCCACCTGGCAGCACCGGAATCTGTGGCTGTGTCGGCACTTGAACGGGCACTGGCACCTCGCGAGGCACCTCACTGGGCACTTCACTGGGCAGCGCAGGAGCTTGTGGCGGCACTTGGGTCGGTAGCGGTAAAGCCTCGCCTTCTGGCGGAGGAACCGCTGGAACAGGAGCAGGAATAATATCTTGAGTCCCTGGAGTCACCTCAGCTAACGTATCGATGGAAGGAGGAAGCTGAATGCGAACAGTATGAGAACTCTCAGGTTTAACCTGATTGCGGCTCACTCCAATTTCTATAGGTTGACCCAAAGGTCGGGCTGTAGAACTAAACTCTGGCGCTATGGGCGCTGGGACAGAGAGGGAATGCTCAACAGAGGCAAGAGGAACAGATTCCCCTTGAGGTTGAAATTGGACAATGGGGGGTGGAGTAGGCGGTAAAACCGGGTAAGGCATAATCTTTAGGCGAACACAGCAAGCAGCCCAACCAAAGGACTTTTAGGCATCCTCAACGATTTGGGGCTGAGGGGAAGGGGAGAGGGGAATAGAAATTCTTTTCTTAAATAAAAAGCACTATACCCCAAGCCCTATACCCGGTTTCTAAAGAGCCTATTCCATATCCCGACGGTTGGGGTTACGAGAGGGATCGTTAGAGAGAAAGCCGAATACAAAGAGCGAAATAAAGATACCAACAACGACGTAAACAACAATCTTGAGGGTCAGCATGGAAGATCCTCCGCTAGCGGGGTGTTCTAAAAAATAAGCCCTCTTATATTATCGAAACGTTGCACCCTTTTACCTATCAATCTTTCCAATCTTTAAGGACTATTTTTATAGAAGTAATTTTTAAGAACAAGTTCCAGTATCGCAAGCGGGGTAGCTGGTTTGATAGAGGGTATCTCGTTTGCCAAAGAGATTGTAGCGATTATCACGGATTTGCTCATAGAAGCGATCGCCCATCCATTTCGCTCCCGGTATTGCCCGGTAAGCCGTCACTAATGCCTCTGCTACGGGCAACAGCCGTCCGATTTCCTCAGCCGCATCACTTCCCTGCCAGCGCTGCGTAGGGTTGTCTCTATTGATCAGCAGCATCCCCATTTCGCAATCTTGTGGCGTGATGTTATATCGGTCTAGAACTTGCTGATCCTGCATGGGTGCGTATTGGAAGCGATCGCCGCGATCGAGTTGTTCCAGAATTTTCACCAAATTGACGCACAAGTTACAGTTTCCGTCGTATATCACATGGTACATGTCGTAGTCCTAGGTCTTATCAGGGCTTTAGCTATAGAATCTTTCCGGAGATATCTACAGCATAGCGCTGGCGATCTAATAATTTTATTCCTACAAATTTAAACTGTTCTTTACCTAAAGCTTAATTCTTCTTTACTATCAGACGGTAGGATTCAGGCGCGACCCCGTAAGAATCTACGAAACTGATAGGAATATATGACTTCTCTAAATCGCTTCAAGCGTCGGGCTTTTTTGGCTTCTTTAGCAGTGGCTTCCCTGGGTTTTGCTGCTTGCCAATCCACTACTACCCCTCCTTCTGCAACAACTAGCGGCTCCCCCGCTGCCAGTGGAGCTGCAACTGGTGCCGCAGGTGGCAGTGGCAAATCTGCTTCATTGAGTGGTTCAGGAGCTACTTTCCCTGAGCCTCTCTATGTTCGCTGGTTCTCCGAGTACAACAAAATTGAACCTGGCGTTAAAATTAGCTACCAGGGCATTGGTAGCGGTGCAGGCGTTCAACAGTTCCTCGCAGGTCTGGTCGACTTCGGAGCGACTGATTCGCCGTTAAATGATAAAGATAGAGCGACCTTTAAAGAAAAATACAAAGCTGAACCCATTCAGGTGCCTATGACGGCAGGTTCGGTTGTGTTTGCTTACAACTTGCCACAAGTGAAAGACCTGAAGCTTTCGCGCAAAGCTTATTGTGGTATCGCTACGGGCAAGATTACAAATTGGAATGACCCAGCGATCGCTGCTGCCAACCCAGGGACAACCCTGCCTGATAAACCGATTGGCTTTGTCCATCGTTCAGATGGAAGTGGCACAACAGCTATCTTTACCACCCACCTCAAGGCAGCTTGCCCCGATTGGAAGGCAGGAGCCAGTAAAACCGTGGAATGGCCCGCAGGTACAGGCGCTAAAGGAAATCCTGGCGTGACTGCCCAAGTCCAACAGGCTGAAGGATCGGTTGGCTATGTAGAGTATGCCTTTGCCAAAGAAAACGGCTTGCCAATGGCAGCTATTGAAAATAAATCTGGCAAAATCATCGTACCTTCTTCAGAAGCAGGTGCTTTAGCCTTTGAGGGTGCAGTACTGCCTGCTGACTTTGCACTCAAAGTTCCCGATCCTACCGATGCTGGAGCTTACCCCATTACCAGCTTGACCTGGCTGTTGCTGTACCCTACGTACAAAGATGCATCCAAGGCAGAGGCATTGAAGGCGGTCATTAACTGGTCTTTGACTGATGGCGAAAAGTTTTCTAAAGAGCTGAATTACATCCCCTTACCTGGTGGTGTGAACGGTAAGGTCAAAGATGCTGTGAGCAAGATCGCTCAGTAGATTGAAAGTTAGTTTTACGGGTGCAATCACAAGCCCCGTAAAACTGACTAATAGGGATGTCAAATTTGTGTTCTAGCTAAATGTCACAATTAGCATCAGGATTACCTTTACGTTAATTGGGGTCTGAGTTAAAAGTTTCGGATTGAGCTTCTTGTTCTCTTAGGATTAATTTATGAGTGCGCCAACCCGTGAATCTCTCGGAGCCGCAGACCAGTCGCTAGCGACCGCTAAACTGATTGACCGAATATTTTTTGGTTTAACTTGCGCGTTTGCCACTTTTATTGCGGTTGTATTGCTTTGGATTACAGCCTCACTGTTTTCGATTTCTCGTCCGGCGATCGCCGAGTTTGGTCTAGGATTTATTACTACCAATCGCTGGAGTGTCGTTGACGGTATATTTGGCGCACTGCCCCAGATCTACGGCACCATCATGAGTTCTTTGATTGCGCTATTAATCGCAGTGCCTCTGGGTGTCGGTGTAGCAGTCTTCCTCAGCGAAGATTTCCTGCCACCCAGAGTTCGGACACCTATTGCCTTCGTCATCGAACTGCTTGCCGCTGTCCCTAGCGTTGTCTATGGGCTGTGGGGAATTTTTGTATTAATTCCAGCTATCCAGCCTTCTTTAGAGTGGGTTCACCAAAAGTTCGGGTGGATTCCCCTGTTTAGCACTCCCCCCAGTACCCGAGGGCTGTTCCAGGCAAGCTTGGTGTTGTCCATCATGATTTCTCCAATCATCATTGCAATTTCAAGAGATGCCTTAATTTCTGTGCCAGCTCGCCTCCGTCAAGGGTCATTGGCACTTGGCGCGACTCGCTGGGAAACTATTTTGAAGGTGTTGCTGCCAGCGGCACTGTCAGGCATTGTTGGAGGAGTCATGCTAGCGCTCGGTCGGGCGCTGGGCGAAACCATGGCAGCCGCTATGTTGATTGGGAATGCGCCCAGAATTAGCGCATCAATTTTCGAGCCATCCTCGACGATCGCCTCCCTGATTGCTAACCAGTTTTTCGAAGCCAGCGGCTTGCAACTATCCTCTTTGCTTTACACCGGATTGATTTTAATGTTTATGACTCTCATTGTTAACGTGTTGGCAGAGGTCGTTATCAGTCGCTTCCAACAAGTCGAGTAATTTTTTTACCACTCTGGGTTAGGTGTAACTATGGCTCCGGTTTCAGATCAGCCCCATCCCGGCTTTAGTCAGGGCGCAGCGTCTTATAAGGTGGCACCCTATCGCCACTGGTTTGGCATATTCATGACTGGACTAGTGGTAGGTTGTGCTTTGTTGCTATCACTGCCTCTATTCTCAATTCTATGGACAGTCATTTCAAGAGGTGCTCCTCTCCTCAGTCTTGATCTGTTCACCCAATTGCCACCCGCTCCAATGATGCCTGGCGGCGGTCTTTCAAATGCGATCGTCGGTTCTCTTATCGTCTTAGGTATTGCTGCGCTAATTAGCGTTCCGATTGGCGTTATGGCAGCAATCTTCGTCTCCGAGTTTGCTCGAGGCACTAAGTTTGCTAACTCCGTTCGCTTTGGCATCAACGTTCTTAGCGGCGTGCCTTCCATTGTTATGGGTCTGTTTGCTTATGGGGCGGTAGTGCTGGTCACGGGCACTTTCTCGGCAATAGCGGGTGGTATTGCTGTGGCAATCCTCATGATTCCAATTGTGGAACGGACGGCAGAAGAAGGATTGAAAGCGGTGCCAATGGAAACTCGCTACGGGGCGATTGGAGTGGGTGCGACCAACTTTCAAACGATCACCCAAGTTGTGCTGCCAGCGGCTCTACCCACGATCGCAACTGGGGTCACGCTGGCATTGGCGCGCGCATCGGGAGAAACGGCTCCTTTGCTAATGACGGTATTGTTCAGCCAATTCCATGCAACAAGCTTATTTCAACCGATTGCTACCCTGCCAGTTTTGATTTACAACTTTTCGGGTGCACCCTTTAAGAACCAACAGGAATTAGCTTGGGCTGCCTCTCTGCTCTTAGTGCTGCTGATTCTTTTCGTCAGTATTGTGGCTCGTCTGCTTTCCCCCCGTAGGCAAACCTCCAGATAGTTGGAGAGCCTCGTAGTCAAGGTCTTTCACCTAGTCCTGTCAACCTCTAAACCCCTATGACTGTTTCTAATACTCAATCTAATTCTACCCAACCCTCCCTGTCGGATGTGGTGATTCGTACTGAGAAAGTCAATATCTATTACGGTGCTTTCCACGCTGTTCGAGATGTTTACCTCGATATTCCTCGTAATCAGGTAACGGCGTTTATTGGGCCCTCTGGCTGTGGTAAAAGTACGCTGCTGCGGTGCTATAACCGCCTCAACGACTTGATTCCAAGCGCCAGGGTCGAGGGTCGCATCACATTTGAAGGGGTTGACCTGTATGCTAAGCAAACTGATCCAGTAGAAGTACGTCGCCGGATTGGGATGGTGTTCCAACAGCCTAACCCGTTCCCTAAATCAATTTATGACAACATTGCATTTGGGGCGCGGATTAATAACTATAAAGGCAACATGGATGAGTTGGTAGAGCGATCGCTCAGAAGTGCGGCTCTCTGGGAAGAAGTCAAAGACAAGCTGAAGGAAAGTGGTTTATCGCTCTCAGGTGGTCAACAGCAGCGCCTGTGTATTGCCCGAACGATCGCCATTAAACCCGAAGTTATTCTCATGGATGAACCTTGTTCTGCCCTCGACCCGATCTCGACGCTGCGGGTCGAAGACCTGATGCATGAACTAAAGAAAGAGTTCACCATCATTATCGTGACCCACAACATGCAGCAGGCATCCCGTGTGGCAGATATGACAGCATTCTTTAACGCGGAAGCCTCTGAAAGTGGCGGACGGTTTGGCTATTTGGTAGAGCACGACCGCACCCAAAACATCTTTAACCAGCCCAAAGAGAAGTCCACGCAGGATTATGTCAGCGGTCGCTTCGGCTAAAGGGAAAATCTGTCAGAATAAAGAGTAAAGAAATGTAAATCTATCTCTTCCTCTGGCATGACCTCTACCCCGATCGCCTCTTCCTCAAATTCCCTTGCTGCTCCAAAAACCTGGACTTGGCGAGGGTTTCCCATTTGCTACCAAACTCAGGGCGAAACTGGGGCAGCAGTCATTTTAATTCACGGATTTGGAGCTTCCTGGGGACATTGGCGGAAAAATATTCCAGCACTAGCAGAGCACTATCGCGTCTATGCGATCGACCTCATTGGCTTTGGTGGCTCAGCCAAGCCCAGTCCTGGCAGCGAAATAGACTATACCTTTGAAACTTGGGCGCAGCAAATTGCCGACTTTTGCCGCGAAGTAGTGGGCACTCCTACTTTCCTAGTTGGCAACTCTATTGGCTGCATCGTCGCCATGCAAACAGCGGTTGATCATCCGGACTTGGTGCGAGCAGTGGCGATGCTGAACTGTTCTCTGCGACTATTGCACGATCGCCGTCGCGCATCACTTCCTTGGTATCGCAACTTCGGCACCCCTGTTTTGCAAAATATTCTGGGCGTTCGCTGGATTGGTCACAGTTTCTTCAACCTCCTTGCCAAGCCTAAAACCGTCCGTAAAATTCTTCTGCAAGCCTATGCTCATCCCGAAGCGGTCACTGATGAGTTAGTGGATATGCTGATGGCTCCAGCCGCCGAAGCAGGAGCGGCAGACGTGTTTTTGGCGTTCACTCGGTACTCTCAAGGACCCTTGCCCGAAGATTTGCTAGAGGTTCTGCCTTGTCCTGCTATCTTGCTATGGGGCGATCGCGATCCGTGGGAGCCGATTGCCTTGGGTCAAGAATTCACAAAATATGCCGCTGTTCAGCAGTTCATTCCGTTAGCAGGGGCTGGGCATTGCCCCCAGGATGAAATTCCAGAACAGGTGAACGCAATCTTGATCGACTGGCTGGCGGCAAAAGCTTGAACTTAGGATGAGGCGATCGCACCCTCCCGTAAAAACGCTTGCGTCACATCTAAGTAAGTCTCCACATCTTCCAACATTGGAAAGTGAGCCGTATTTTTGATCACCACATGTTCAACTTTGTCATTGAACGCCGCCGCTGTTCGCCCCAACTCTGCCGGAATGATTTGATCAAATTCCCCTGAAATCAGCAGCGTCGGCACCGTCAACCGCGCAAATTCACCAGGCATCTCTTCAGCGGCTCTCTTACTAACTGCTGTATAAACCGTCCCCATTGCCACCTCGCGATCCGCCATTAAAAAGTCTTCTAGAAATGCTTGGTTTGCCGCTTGGGATAGAGGTTGCCGAACGAAACGCGCCATGAAAAGGCGATCGACCAAAGGAATTTTTTTAAGCCACTGTGGACGAAACGCAACGACATAGCCTGCAAAAAAGTGAAACGTCTTAAACGCCAAAGCATTGTACGCAAACACGCCATTACAGGTCAAAATCGCTCGTTCCACCCGCTGCGGATAGCGATTGAGGAAAACAACAGCGACTGAACCGCCCGTAGAATGGGCATTGAGATAAATCTTCTCTATCCCCAAGGCATCGAGCAACAGCGCTAAATCATCAGCAAAACTATCGAGTTCGTAGCCCAGCGCCTCTACTTCAGAAGGAAGGGGACGAGGGAGACGCGATCGCCCAAATCCGCGCATGTCGTACAGCAAGCAATCAAACTGATCGGTGAATGCGATCGCCGTACTCTGCCAATAGCGAGTTGAACCTGCCCAGCCATGAATAAACACCAACACAGGCTTACCCGATGGCACGGGCTGTCCGGGAACCCCAATCCACTCATAGTAGTGATCCACACCACGGATATTAATCTCAGGCATTTCTTAAAATACGAAAAATAGGTTGCACTAAGTGTTAGCCTAGCGCAACCTGTACTCAAATTAAGTTCATCTACAAAACCTACGCAGACTCTGGTTTAGGCAAAGACGAAGGATGCACCAACAGTTCGGCAGTCGATCGCTTCTCAACCATTTCACGAGTGATAGAACAACGGGTGACATCCTTACGCGAAGGCAACTCATACATTACATCTAGCATCAACTCTTCAACAATGCTGCGTAACGCTCTGGCTCCGGTTTTACGACGGAATGCTTCTTTGGCGATCGCCCGAATTGCATCCGGCTTGAACTCCAAACTCACATTATCCATCCGCATTAGCTTCTGAAACTGCTTCACCAGCGCATTCTTTGGCTCCGTCAAAATCTCCGTCAGCGTATCCTCATCCAGCGGATTCACCACCGCCATCACAGGCACCCGCCCAATAAACTCAGGGATCATCCCAAACTTCACCATATCGTCTGGCTCTAAATGCTTCAGCACATCCGACGATTTCTTCTCCTTCTGTCCCTCACTCGGCTGGACAAAGCCCATCGACTTCTTACCCATCCGCTGCTCTACGGCTTTATCTAAGCCCACAAAGGCTCCGCCGCAAATAAATAAAATATTGCTCGTATCAATTTGAATGCAGTCCTGATACGGATGCTTACGTCCCCCTTGCGGCGGTACATTTGCAACCGTCCCTTCCAGCATCTTTAAAAGCGCCTGTTGAACGCCTTCTCCCGAAACGTCACGGGTAATCGAAGGATTTTCGCTCTTACGGGCAATCTTGTCGATTTCATCAATGTAAATAATGCCGCGTTGCGCCGCATCCACATCTAAATCTGCAACCTGGAGGAGTCTCAGCAGGATATTTTCCACATCCTCCCCAACGTAACCCGCCTCAGTCAGCGTCGTCGCATCTGCCACAGCAAAAGGCACATCTAGCATTTCAGCCAAAGTTTGGGCTAACAAAGTCTTGCCGCAGCCCGTAGGTCCAATTAGCAAAATGTTCGACTTTTGTAGCTCTACTGGATCTTCATTCTTTGTCGTTCCCTTAGATTGCAAGAAGCTTAGGCGCTTGTAATGGTTATAAACCGCTACCGAAAGAATCTTCTTTGCCTCATCTTGCCCAATCACATGCCCGTCAAGATGCTTCTTAATCTCACGCGGCTTAGGAATTTGGCTCATCGACATGTTTGCCGATCGCGCTGGACGCTTCTCTGGTCCATCTCGTCGTGCAGAGGGTTGAGGGACGGCTGCCGTGGAGTCAAACAGCTCCTCATCTAAAATTTCGTTGCAAAGGTCAACGCACTCATCGCAAATGTAAACGCCAGGTCCGGCAATCAACTTCCGAACTTGCTCCTGCGATTTGCCGCAGAACGAACATTTGAGATGGGAGTCATATTTAGACATATTCGCCCCTTATTTCACTGCGGTAATTGTGGGTAAATCTTTGCGAGTGACAACCTGATCGATCAGACCATAGTCC
>JBBRCV010000122.1:0-17000 GCA_038204505.1 Elainellales cyanobacterium | reverse complement strand
CTGTCATTGTCGGAGGATTGGTGGGGGCGCTGATTGGTGCGAAGGGGTTGGTGTTGCTCCAGCACATTGATTTGTTAAGTCAAGACTGGCGGCAGTTTTTATTACTTTTGCTTCAAGGGAAAACGGTGGTTGGGGCAATGCGAGGAGGTTTGATTGGGGTGGAGCTGACGAAGCAGTGGAGAGGCTTAAAACAATCTACGGGCGATGCCTTCGTTTATCCGCTGATAGTGGGAACGGCGATCGGGCGGGTGGGCTGTTTTTTGACAGGATTGAGCGATCGCACCTATGGCACACCGACCCATTTGCCATGGGGCGTTGACTTTGGAGACGGCATTTCGCGGCATCCTACCCAACTTTACGAAATTGTTTTTTTGCTGGGATTCATGGCGGTTTTGAAAATCCTGACTCGTCCAAACTGGGAATCTGGTGATCTATTTAAGCTTTACATGATGGCGTATTTGACGTTTCGATTATTCATTGATTTTATTAAGCCCGACTTTCATCCGTTTTGGGGACTTAGCGCGATTCAGGTCGCTTGTTTTTTGGGATTGGTTTACTACAGCCAAAATCTACCGCGTTTGTTTAAATTCTCTCACCCACGATTTTTCTGATTCTCTGGTGGTTGCGGAGATTTGGGGTAGTCATTGCGGGGATTCGGGGTAGTCATTGCGGGGATTCGGGGTAGGCACGGGGGCGCTACCCCTATCGGTTCCGGTTCGGTCGCTTGTACATCTTTGAGTTCTTTATTAATACAATCTTATGCCTACTCGTCCTTACCTTTTCTATGCGCTTACTAACAGCCTGTGTTCCAAGTGTTTGAACAAGGTTGAAGCCAAAATCATCTTTGAAGATGACAACGTTTATCTGGTCAAACATTGTCCTACCCACGGACGAGAACAGGTATTAATTGCCGATGATATTGAGTACTATAAGCAGTCGCAGGCGTTCATTAAACCCGGTGATATGCCGCTACGGTTTAATACACCGATTAAGCATGGCTGCCCTTATGATTGTGGATTATGTCCTGATCATGAGCAGCACAGTTGCTTGACGCTGGTAGAGTTGACCGATCGCTGTAATCTCACTTGCCCAATTTGCTATGCCGATTCGGGTTCTGAACATCAGCAGCACCGCAGTTTAGAGTTGATAGACCAAATGCTAGATGCGATCGTGGCTAATGAAGGCGAACCGCAGATTGTTCAACTCAGCGGTGGCGAACCAACTATCCATCCTGAGTTTTTTCAGGTAATGGATTTGGTCAAAACAAAGCCGATTAAGCACCTGATGATTAATACCAACGGTATCAGGATTGCTAAAGATCGAGAGTTTTGCGATCGCCTCAGTCAATACATGCCTGGGATTGAGGTGTATTTGCAATTCGACAGTTTTGAAGCCGCAGCCCTCAAAGAACTACGCGGCGTAGATTTACGAAGCGTCCGCGAACAGGCGATCGCCCATCTCAACGAGTTCAATATTTCGACGACGCTGGTAGTGACGCTGAAAAAAGGCTTAAATGATCACGAGATTGGCAAAATTGTAGATTATGCGCTTCAACAAAAATGCGTGCGCGGCGTGACGTTTCAGCCCATTCAAGTCGCGGGCAGACTAGAAGGCTTTGACCCGAAGCGCGATCGCTATACGTTGACGGAAGTAAGGCGATCGATCCTGGAACAATGCAGCCACTTCAAGCCCCAAGATATTTTGCCCGTACCCTGTCATCCAGACAGCTTAGCAATGGCGTATGCCCTCAAGGTTAAAGGGCAAGTGATTCCACTTACAGGTCTATTTGATTCCCAGACCTATGTAGACATAATGCCGAATAGCGTTCTTTATGAACAGAACCCAGAATTGAAAAGTAGAACATTTGACCTATTTTCTACCAGTCATTCTCCTCAATCTTCAGCAGTATCGCTCAAACAGCTTTTGTGTTGTTTACCAATGTTACCTGCACCGGAAGGAATTAGTTATGAGAATATCTTTCGGATCTTGATTGTACAGTTTCTTGATCCGTTTAATTTTGATGTGCGATCGGTGAAGCGATCGTGTATTCATATCGTTCATCCCGATGGGCGAATTATTCCCTTCGATACGTATAATCTCTTTTATCGAGAAGGAAGCGCTGGGCATCATTTAATTAAGGAAAAAGAGAGGAGCGTGTAATGGGATTAATTGCTTTATTGTTAATACCTCTTATTATTATTTTCTTTACAATTTTTGCTGCTCAACAAGATCAGCAAGGTGAAGCGATTCAACTGATTGGCGGCTTTTTGGAAGTACTGATCATAAATTTTCTGTTAATCGTTCTGCTGTTCGTATTAGCGGCAATTCTTTCACATTTAACAGCCTTAGCAAATATTTCTTTTTATGGTCTTGGAGGCTTGGGAGTTTTGCAGTTGCTCTATGTGGTGCCGCGATCGCTCCAGCTCAGACGACGACAGCGTTGGGCGAGGCTAAAGGGCGTTATTGCAGGGGCTGTAATTGTGGCGTTGCTCAATGGCGGATGCTGGGTTTTTCTGGGAGGAGTTGGAGGTGTATGAGTTAGCCATGCAATCCTTTATAGAAGATGGCGCTTAAGATCGCGGCGATCGGCAGCGTCAACACCCAAGACAGCAAAATTTTAGAAAATACCTTAGTATTGGCAGTTCCCGAAATTAGCCCTACACCAAAAATAGACCCCACTGAGACATGGGTAGTCGAAACGGGCAAGCCAAACCGACTTGCCGCAATCACCAACATTCCCGTGATGCTATTGGCAACCAAGCCTTGTCCCGGCTCTAAAGTCGAAATCCTTTTACTCATAGTTTCGGCAACTTTTCGGGAATTGAGCAAACCGCCGATCGCCATTGCCACTGCCACTGCCACCGCACCTCCCCGTATCGAAAGTGCTTCAATAATTAAGACCAACGACACAATTTTAGGCGTATCATTCAACCCTCTCGCAAAGCTGACAATACCCGCGCTCAAAAAATGCAGTGCATCTACAAATGGTTGGCTCTTAATGCCCCAAAACTCTCCCACATAGCGCTGTTTACAATCTTCAACAGAAGCGATCGCCACATCAGTTACACTTCCCATTACAGCCTGTCCTGTACCGATTGACATCGGGATCGCAGCTTGTCCGACGCAAATACACATCTCTTTTTTAACGCCCAATGCCGATCGCCCAGAACGCGCCAGAAAATATAGCAACCCGCCTAACGGAATGGCAATCAATGGACTTAGCAACAGCGGTAACAAAAAAGTTTTACCTAATGCCGACAAGTTAACCTGCGCCCCGATCGCCATAAAACCTGCTCCTACTAACGCCCCAGTTAATCCATGGGTAGTAGAAATAGGAAAGCCCAAGAACGTCGCCAAAATCACGGTTAGTCCAGTGGCAATAGCAACCGCTAAGTGAAAGTCTGGAGCATTGGCGATCGCATCGGGCACTAATCCTTTGCCTGAGAAGCTTTTGACGAGCGCACTGGCAAGGAAAATCGAAAAAATCGATCCTGCAAAAGTAGTTACGGTTGCCCAGGCGATCGCCACTTTATAGCTTGCAGTACGACTCCCAAACAACGTTGCAACTCCCTTAAAATTGTCGTTAGCACCGTTGGAGTAAGACAAAAACAGGGTCGCCAAAAATAGCAAGACTAAATAAAAGCTCGTCATAGAGGTCAATCCAAATCATGGGCTTGAAGTAGGATAGACGACAGTGGGACTATCTTAACTATTACTTAAGACGGTCTTAACTATTACTTAATCTAAAACAAAGTAAGTATGCCCATGGAAATGCTAGCTTCCATTATTTCAAGATCACCATAATGATTTCGTAGAAGCGCTTCAATATTTGCTGTTTTACAGTTGCCGCGTCGAATCCAAATCACTTTTGGAGGAAAGCCGCGCATTAAGCAGAGTTCACTATAGTCAGCATCCTTTGTAACGATCGCAAATTCTTCTTGTCGAGCGTACTGCCAAATCTCAATATCTGGAGCTTTGTCTAAACCCAGCAAGTAAACATGGCTTGAATTAGGATAAATATCTTGTAAACAGGTGGCTAGCGAAGGAGAAAGGTTGTGAGCAAATAGCAACCTCACGCTTCTACAACCATCGATACTTTTTCGCGGTCAGCAGCATAGCTCAGACAAGCAAGAATGTCCTCTTCTGTAAGATAGGGAAAATCTTGCAGGATTTCTGAGTGAGACATTCCTGTAGCCAAATACTCTAAGACATCATAGACAGTCATCCGCATTCCTCGAATGCAAGGCTTGCCGCCTCTTTTGCCCGGTTCTATAGTAATGATATCTTTGTAATTCATTGGCTTCCTTTTCAAGGATTGTCCTTAATTCTAGAGCATTCCACTATGAGCCACACAATCCCCATCGGTCAGCGCATTTCAGTCGTCGGCACTAGTGGATCAGGCAAAACGACGCTGGCACGGAAGATTGCCAAAATTTACGACTTATCCCATGTAGAGTTAGATCAACTCCAGTGGGAACCTAACTGGACAGCCGTTCCAACTGACATATTTCAAGAACGAGTCAGGCAGGCATTACAAGGCGATCGCTGGATTATAGATGGCAATTACAGCAAAGTTAGAGCCATAGTTTGGAGCCGAGCCGATACAGTAATTTGGCTCAATTATCCGTTCCATGTCGTTTTTGGGCGATCGCTACAGCGAGCCATCAGGCGCGTGCTTACCCAAGAAGAATGCTGCAACGGTAACTACGAAAGCCTCAGAAAAACCTTTTTTGACCAAGATTCTATTCTTTGGTGGATGATCACCACTTACTCAAAAAATAAACGAAAGTTTCCGCTCCTGTTTCAACAGCCAGAATACCAACATCTCAACATTGTGCAATTTCAGTCTCCCTACCTTACGGAAAATTGGCTGGCTCAACTAGCGATCGCGCATTCTCGCCGGATCTAACCACAGCAAAATAGTGGCTTTAAGCTCATTAAGATCACGGTAAAATTCTTGTCGCACAAATTGCCCGATCGCATCTAACGGCGAAAATTCTGTGGTTTTCCAATTAACATCGTGACCCAGCGGTGTCGTGTGAGTGCCTTTAAGAATTTGCACTGACGTTAGTTCAGGGAAGCGCTCTAGCAAAGCAGTGTGGAGCGATCGCGTTTGGTCAATATCATCATTGCGAAACTTAATTAGCAAATTGCGACGAACTTGGTAATGAGTGGCAATCAGTTCATTAGTTTCTTCGGGAGACGGAGTGAACTCCACGTTTAAGTCAGGAGCGACAAACTGAGGAAGAAATTGAGCCGGGATTTGAGAAGAAAATTGAGATGCAAATTGGGACGCAAATTGAGATGCGCCTTGCGAGAATTGAGTCATCTGCTCCAACATAGGAATAGAACGTTTAGCGGGATAGTTATTGAACGAAATCAACACATTCCCGGCTCGTTCTTGAGGATACAAACTGCCAATTAGGACATGCAGCTTACAGCCCATGCTGTGACCGACACCGTAGATCGGCAATCGCCGTTTAATCACGTCATTTTCGAGATAATCAAGCGCCAGGTTAGAGTTACGCATGACCCGTTGCGCGATCGCCGTATGGTCAAACGTGTTGACAAATGGAGTGGCGACAATCGCAAAGCCCTGACTTGCCAAAAATTCTAGTAGTGCCCGATAGGTAATCTGGGGGGCAGCAGCGACGAACGCACCGCCGAGAAAATGGGCGATCGCTAAGGGGCGCGGGGGAACTAGAACCCAGTTGCCGTAAACTTCTTGCCACTCCATACATTAATGCCATCTAAGGAATACTTCTTTATCGTAATGAAGAAAGAGAAGATTTCCCCGCTTTTTCAAGCAAATTAAAAGTTGTAACTCCCTTAACTCGGTTGTTCTTCAAGAGTCTGAATCTTAACTTCACAAAAATTTTAGATGGATAGCGGGATGTCTTTACGGACTTAGATAAAAAGTCGTAGTAGCATGGACATGATTTAACAGAATCTTTCTCTAAATTGCATAGCGATATAGAAGCTGCACAAATTTAAGCATCTTGTAAATTTAAGCGTCTTGTAGTTAGGTAAGACAGACGTACTTGATAAAACGATACTCTTTAAGCTTACGAAATTAACCACAATGAAGTTAACCGTAACCAAATCTACTACTGGACACACCGCATGAAGACTCCCCAGTTTGCCCTCATTACTCCTAGCTACACGCCAGATTTTGAGCGCTGTAAACTTCTAGCTTGGAGTGTTCAGCAGTTTTGTCAAACCCCCGCAACGCATTACATCATTGTTACCCGCAAAGATTTTCCACTCTTTAAGCAACTCCAAGGTCCCCATACTGAAGTCATTACGGTCGATTCAATTTTGCCTAAATGGCTAATTAAACTGCCTCTTATTAAAAATGGTTGGCTGAGTTTGAAAACTCCACCTGTACGAAATTGGGTTGTGCAGCAGCTAGTCAAAATTAGCGTTGGGCAGCACATCAGCCAGGAGGTTATGACCTTTGTAGACTCTGACTTGACCTTTATTCGTCCGTTCGACCTACAAAATTTTGTGCAAGATTCGCAGGTTAGATTGTTTCGGGTAGGTGTCAATCAAGAGCGACCCGTGAACCCCTGGGAAAAATCTGCTGCCAAGCTTCTAAACTTACCCGTTAAGCCCATACCCAACTACATTGGCGGTGTGGTTACCTGGAAACGAGACAACTTATTGCAAATGCATCGTCACATTGAACAAGTTTCAGGGCGAGACTTTGTAGAAACGCTATGTTACTCATCGCAGTTGTCAGAATATATTTTATACGGTGCCTTTGTAGAGTTTGTGTTGCAGGAAAATTCCGGGCATTTCTGGGATGACCGACCTATTTGCAAAGAATACTGGAATCCTGTGGGTCTCTCGGATGAGGAGCTTGCAGCTTTCTTCCAAGAAATAACTGCCGAACATATCGCTGTCATGATTTCGGCAAAAGCAAATATTTCACCGCATCGCTATCAAGCGCTTGTTGAAGCAATTCCCTCTACTGCTCAATACGCTGGCTAGAAGACTGCTCTTGGGTTAAGGGGACGGCAACCTAATTTGCCGCTGGTTCATGCCGCTGGTTCATGTTTTAGTCCTTTGAGTACAGGTATTCAAACCAATTGTTATCGAGATCACGCCCGTAAAAAGAAGCCGTGCCGTCTCGATGCTCGTGAATGGGGGTGAGATGAACTCCGTCGGCTTTGAGGCGATCGTATGCCGCTTCTACCTCAGCGCGATCGCTAAACATAAACCCAAAGTGTGGTCCCGCCTGCTCGTACTGCGGACTCAGCAACGCCAAGCCATCCTCACCCGCTTTCAAATACGCCCAATCTGAATCTTGCCAAACCAGCTCCATGCCCAAATTTTGATAAAACTGAGCGGCTTGTCCAAGATCTTTAACACAGATGGCAACGTGCCCAATTCGTTTAAGTTGCATAAAGTTTAAGTTGCATAAATCTGGGAAATATTACTAACCCTATTCTAGACAGATATAGACTAGATGCCTGCGTCTTGCCGAAGAGATTCGCGGTAAGCTGAAAGTCACAAATCTTTCTCTAAAAGCTTATGAATCGCTCTATAAGATTTCAATTTTTAGCAGTTGCTTTATCCTGCTGCCTATGGGTTTGCAGTTGGGCGATCGCTCCCGTTGCCCTGGCAGTCACCAAAATCCCAGTCTCCGATATCAGCTATCACGATTGCCCCGCAGATGTTGGTGAGGGCGCGATCGCTTCAGGCAGCAGCATGATCGCCAGTTGCTTTATCATCACTGGAATCGCCAACAACCCCTCTGGCAAACCCGTCATGGATGCTGATATTTTTGGGCGCATTTATGATGCTAACGGCAACTCAGTCATGCAAAACCGCACCCGACTGGGCGGCGTTCCCGAAATTCCTCCTGGCAAAAGCACCTTTGAAATCCGCATTAGCGTTCCTGCTAATCAACCCACTCCACTCAAGCTAGAGCAATTCAAAGCATCTGGGTTCAGCCAACAGGTTCGTAAGTAAACAGGTTCGTAGGTAAACAGGTTTGTAAGTAAACAAGTTCGTAAGTAATTTGAGAGCTACGATTTCGCTGAAAGGTTTCCTACTCAGTAGGTGAGCATAACCCCCATACTCAGTTCGGTTCCGCCCACTTTGGCTAGCTGTAACAAATTGCTACATTAGTAAGCAAGACAAAAGCCCTTAGAGGTCATTGAATATGAACGACTCAACCAACCAAGTTTCAGAGCTTTTTGAAGGCGGCGAATCCAGTAACCCCCTCTGGCAATACGTTCAATCTATGAGTCCTGAAACAGCAGCACGGCTTGCCAAGCCTGATTCACAAGAAGTCCTGCAAGTCATGGAGCGCAACATTATTGGAATGCTGGGTGCTTTGCCCCTAGAGCATTTCGACGTTACCGTCACCACTAGCCGCCAACAGCTTGGTCGCTTAGTAGCATCGGCAATGATGAGCGGCTACTTTTTGCGGAATGCTGAGCAAAGAATGAATTTTGAAGCTGCAATGCAAGTCGGTTCCTTGGATGAAGAGCAATCCAGCTAATGTAAGTTAGAGGGCGATCGCCCTTACTTATGTTTTCTCCTTTGCTGAAACCAGTCCTGTAACTGTTGACGACAGGCAGTTTCCAAAAGTCCTCCCATCACCTGTAAGCGATGATTAGAGCAAGCGCTATCTGGCAGGTTGGCGACTGTACGAACTGCTCCTGCCTTTGGATCATCTGCCCCATATACCAACAGTTCTAGCCGAGCATTAATCAAAGCGCCCGTACACATGGGGCAGGGTTCGAGCGTCACGTAAAGGGTGCATTGCTCTAAGTGCCAAGTTTGTAGAGCTTGTCCAGCCGATCGCAGCGCCAATATCTCAGCATGGGCGGTGGGATCGTGATCCCGCTCACGTCGGTTTTCGCCCTCGGCAATCAAATTATTTTCGGCATCGACCACTAAAGCGCCCACGGGCACTTCTCCGGCTTCTCCAGCGGCAGTAGCAAGCGCGATCGCCCGTTTCATCCAGCCATAGTGCTTTAGGTATTCGGGATGTTCGATTACTGGCGGCGGGAATTCAGGTGCGATCGCCCTAACCCTCCATCAGCAGTGGATCAAGCTTTCCCTGTCCATCCAGCCCATACAAATCATCGCAGCCGCCAATGTGCTGTTGGTTGATAAAAACTTGTGGAACGGAACGTTTGCCCTGCGATCGCTCAGCCATTTGCGATCGCGCTGTTTCGTTGCCGTCAATCTTATGTTCAGTAAACTTTACCCCTTTCCACTTCAGCAGCATTTTGGCTCGGATGCAGTAAGGGCAGGTTTGCCAAGTATAAATCTCCACGTTGGCAGTCATTTTTTCAGGATGACGACCCAGAAGCGAATTAATAGAGTTCGGCATGGTTTTCACTAACGCTAATGATCATTTTAGCCGTAGGCTGACAATAGCGGACTGACGATCGCAGCGATCGCAGCAAATCTGCCTTTCTACCTCTGGTTAATGTTACAGATTCTTCAGCTTAGACAATCTTTACTCGACTGGTACGCTACTGCTGGTCGAGTTTTGCCATGGAGAAAAACCCAAGATCCCTACGCAATCTGGATTTCGGAAGTAATGCTGCAACAGACCCAGGTTAAAACAGTCATTCCCTACTACGAAAGGTGGCTAGACTGGTTCCCGGCGATCGCCTCTCTGGCAGCAGCAGACCAACAGCAAGTCCTTAAAGCATGGCAAGGCTTAGGCTACTACGCCCGTGCCCGCAACCTCCACCGCGCCGCCCAAGTCATTACTGCCCATCACAACGGCATTTTTCCTACCGATTTGGCAGTCGTCATTACCTTACCTGGCATCGGACGCACCACCGCAGGCGGTATTCTCAGCGCCTCGTTTAACCAAGCCGTACCGATTTTGGATGGTAACGTCAAACGAGTTCTTGCTCGTCTGATCGCCCTGCCGCTCCCGCCCTACAAAGCTTTAAACATCCTGTGGCAGCATTCCACTGAACTGCTCGACCCACAGCACCCCCGCGACTTTAACCAAGCCTTAATGGATCTAGGCGCAACCGTCTGCACTCCCAAAAATCCATCTTGCTTCTGTTGCCCCTGGCAAACGCACTGTCAGGCTTACAATTTGAACAAACAATCTGAAATTCCTATGACCGAAAGCCGTGCTGCCATTCCTCATAAATCTATTGGCGTTGCCGTCATTTGGAACGAACAAGGGCAAATTTTAATCGATCGCCGCCGCCAAGAAGGTCTGCTCGGCGGACTTTGGGAATTTCCAGGAGGCAAAGTAGAATCCGGGGAAACCATAGAGGAATGCATTGTTCGAGAAATCCGCGAAGAGTTGGGCATTGAAATCACGGTTGGCGATCGCCTCATCACCATTGATCACGCCTATACTCACTTCCGCGTTACCCTCAACGTCCACCACTGCCAGTTCCTCAGCGGCACCCCCCAACCGCTCGAATGTGATGAAATCCGCTGGGTTGCCGTCGAAGATCTAGACCAGTTTCCCTTTCCTACAGCCAATGTGCGGATTATTGAAGCAATTCGATGTCAAGGATAGGATTTAAGATTTTCTCGATCGGTTAGACAGAAATTTCAGCAGTCCTAACCCAAAAATAAGGGGAATTATCCCAAAAGTTACTATTCTCTGCCAGTTAGAGTTTTCACTAGACTGCGCGATGCCTTTAGGTTCATCCGAGCGATCGCTACCTACTGGATTTGCCGGAGACTGCGCTACCGTTGGCACGGGCGAAACTTGAGCTGTCCCCGCTGCCACCGTTACCTCAGACTGCATCTCAAATTTCTCAAATGTGCCTGCCGTCTTTGGCGTACAGCTCAACTCCATTTCATATAATCCCGGCGCTGGAAACACTAAATCCGCCCCTGGAATTCCCTGATATTTCTCAACCGCGATCGCCTTCAACTGCGGCTGTAGAATTGGCTGATCGCCCTCCGTATGCGGCTGCGGAAAGACTGCTAGTTTGCAATTTGCCTGCTCCAACGGTAAAACTGTGCCACCCTTGCGAGTCAGCGCTATCCAGACACTTGCAGGCTCACCAGCCTTGGGGTTTTCATCAGGATTAACATGCCAGGTTCCGGCAACATCTCCAGCCATCTCAACGTTATGGGCGATCGCCGGAGCAGAGAGCATCGTTAAGAATAACAAGGCAATCTTTGCAGTCTTAAAAGTTTTAATCACAAGCTTCTAGAGGTACAGTTCACCCCTCAGAATACCAAACACTACCGGACATTCTTGAAGCTATCGACCTTGCGAGTAAACTGATCGGTAATAATCGTCATCACCGTGCGCTTACGAATCTTGATGTTGGCACTGACCGACATCCCCGACTGCACTTGAATCTGTTGCCCAGCCGTTTCAATGTACTGTCTGTCGAGCTTAATTTTGATGGGAAAACGATAGAAATGATGCTCCTGATCAGGCGGCAAAGCATCAGAGCCAATTCGGACTACCTCGCCCTTAATATCACCAAATTCGCTGAACGGGAACGAATCAACTCGCACATCGACAATCATGCCTTCACGAACAAAACCAACATCTGCATTCGTCACATACACCTCAGCCACCAAACCGTCACCCGGCACAATCTGTACGATGGGTTCGCTAGAGGTGGCAACAAATCCGGTGCCTTTAGCTTTCATGTCAAATACAACGCCATCTACTGGGGCACGCAGCTCTTGATATCTCAAGGTGACCAGGTTTTGACTCAGCTTATTTTTAAGCCCGGAAATTTGCGCCTCGTTATCCAAGATCGCCTTATTTAACTGAGTATCAATGCTGGCTAACTGCTTTTGGTTTTCGGCAATTTTGCCCAACACATCAGTTTCGGTAACTGCCATAGTGTTTTGCATTTTCTCACTGGCTCCAGCGATCGCATATTGCAACCGCGCTATTTCCTGCGTGAGGCGATCGACCTCTTTACGCGATTCTAATAACTGCTGTTCCTGGCGATCGACTTGAAGAGTCCCAATGCCACCTTGTTCGGCAAGCCCCTTGAGCCGTCCATAGATATTTTCGTCAATGGCGAGATTTTTTTGGGCAGCGGTAAGCTGGCTTTTGGCTTGGTTAAGCTGCTGTTGAAGCTGAGCCACCTCAAACTGAGCCGCCGAAGACCGAGTGCCCGACTCTCGCAAACCCGCCTCAATTCGCACCCGCTGCGCCGTAGACAAGCCTGCGGCAGTCGGATTGCCATTGAGCTGGGCTTCGTACAGACGATTTTCGTCAATTAAAGCAGCGCGATTGGCAGTGAGTGCCAAAATTTCTGGGGGAACGTTCACCCCCACGGCAGGCGCATTAATGCCACCTAGCTGAGAACGATAGAACTGGTTTTGACGCTCTAAAGATGCCAAGACCTGCTGGTTTGACTTCTGTTCTGCCTTAGCTGCCTCTGTATCCATGCGAATCAACACGTCGCCCCGCTTGACCCGCTGACCATCTTTGACCAAAATTTCTTCGACCACGCCGCCTACTGGAGCCTGCACAGGCTGGACGCTACCTTGAGGTTTAAGCTGTCCGGGAGCAGGCACAGCTTCGTCAATTTTGGCAAGGGAAGCCCAGATTATGACAAAGGACGTTACTCCGACA
This sequence comes from Elainellales cyanobacterium, assembly GCA_038204505.1. Lineage (GTDB taxonomy): Bacteria > Cyanobacteriota > Cyanobacteriia > Elainellales > Elainellaceae > Timaviella. The sequence continues at coordinate 4,438 of JBBRCV010000122.1, read as the reverse complement.
ATTCCCCAAACGATCGCCCGCGACCAAAGGTTAGTTTGCTTTAACACAACAGGCTGGTCGAAAACTTCGGTACGGGTAATTTGCCCCGCATCTGAAGCCCCTGCCCGAACTTTAGTAGTGCGATCGGCGATTAAAGCCAACCCAGAACCATTAGCTTTACCATTGCCGTTGCCATTAGCTTTACCAGCGCCGTTGCCGTTGCCGTTGCCGTTACCATTGCCGTTTTGCTTATTAACCATTGCCGAAGCCTCCTTTAGCTGAGATATAGATTAGCTGGGATTATAGATTAGCTGGGATGTCGATAACTGAGATATGAGTGAGTAGCGAAATTACATTTCAGATTCTTGTTGTTGATACAGACAGAAGTACCGTCCTTTCAACGCCATCAGTTCATCGTGAGTACCCATTTCAACGGCTGATCCTTTATCCATCAGCAGAATCACATCTGCATTTTTAATCGTGCTCAAGCGGTGCGTAATAAAGAACACGGTGCGATCTTCAAACACTTCAGCCAGATTGAGACAAACCTGGCGCTCAGAATCATAATCTAGGGCGCTGGTCGCTTCATCCAAAATCAGCAGATTGGGGTTTTGGAGGACGGTACGGGCGATCGCAATTCGTTGGCGCTGTCCCCCCGATAAAGCCGAACCCCGCTCACCAACCCTAGTATTGTAGCCATTGGGTAGCTCCATGATGAATTCATGAGCCGCCGCCGCCTTAGCCGCCTTAATAATTTCATCAGAGGAAGCATTGGGGCAGGTGAGGGCAATATTTTCCTGAACAGAGCCATCAAATAACAGCGTATCTTGGGGCACAATGCCAACCTGTTGCCGCAGCGAATATAGCTCCACCTTGGCAATATCGTAACCATCAATCACAATCCGCCCAGATTCCAAATCATACAGACGCGGCAAGAGTTTCATCATCGTACTCTTACCCGAACCGCTCTGCCCCACGATGCCAACAAACGAACCAGCGGCAAAATCTAAGCTGACACCATTAAGCTGCCAGGGTCCGCTCGTAGCAAACCGAAACAGCACATCATCAAACCGCACGTTCCCCACGATCGGAGGCATGGGAATGTTTTGGCGATCGAGTTCATTAGCTTCGGGTGCAGCGTCCACAATGTCACTCAAGCGCTCAATCGATAGTCCCACTTCTTGGAAGTTCTGCCAAAGTTGCGCCAACCGCAATAACGGGCTGGTCACATAGCCCGAAATAATCCGAAAGGCGATCAGTTGCCCCAAAGACATCTGCTGCTGCAACACTAGGGAAGCCCCGACCCACAGCACCAGCAAGCCGGAAAGCTGGTTAAGGAAGTTACTCGCTGAACCCGCAGTCGTCGAAGTCAGAACCGTCTTAAAGCCAGCGCTGACATACCGCCCATAGCGTTGCTGCCACTGCCATCTAGCTCGTAGCTCCATGTTCTGAGCCTTGACAGTCTGAATCCCGGAGACAACTTCTACCAGGTAAGACTGCGTTTCAGCGTTGCGCTCAGCTTTGACCCGAAGTTGGTTGCGAATCAGGGGCGAAGCGACGACTCCTAGCAGAATAAATAGCGGCACTGTCGCTAGCGCTACCAGCGTCAGCAGCCAGCTATAAAACAGCATGACAATAATGTAGATCACAGAGAAGATGGCATCTAGCACTACGGTTAGAGCCGTGCCTGTTAAGAAACTCCGAATATTTTCTAGTTCGTTAATTCGGGTCGCCAGTTCACCCACGGGGCGCTTTTCAAAGTAGCGGAGGGGTAGGCGCAGGAGATGGTCAATAATTTCTGATCCCAGCGCCATGTCGATGCGATTAGTGGTGTCTACAAACAGGTAGGTTCGCAAAGTGGTGAGAATAGCTTCGGCGATCGCCAGCCCAATTAAGAAAATCCCCAACACGTTGAGCGTATCTGGACTGTTTTGGACAATCACCTTATCAATGATCACCTGCACCATGAGAGGATTGGCGAGGGCAAAAAGCTGCACAAAAAATGAAGCGATAAACACTTCAATCAGCACCTTGCGATGCTTCTGAACAGCAGGCAAAAACCACTCCAGGCTAAACCGCTTTTGAGGCGTTTGAGACGTGGGCTTAATCAGCAAAACCTCACCGCGATCGCCCCAGGTCGAGGCAAACTCAGCAGGCTTGCGCCGAATAATGCCCAGTTCGGGTACGCCAATTACCAGTTCTTTCTCGCTGACTTCGTACAATAGCGCTACGTTCTCTTGCCACATCACCATGGCGGGCGCTTCTAACCGACCGACAGCGTTAGCAGGAACTGTGACTAACTGGGCGTGTAGACCCAACATTTCTGAAACCGCGCCACAAAGCTCTAGGGAAATTTCGCCACTTCGCTCTTGCTGATTGACCAATACGCGCCGAATCACATCTTTGCGGAAAGGCATATTGAGGTGAAGGCAAAGCATTTGAATACAAGCCATTGCCGAATCTAACTGTCCGCGCCCCCGAATGTGGGGATATTTCTGAGGAACCTGGGAGTCGTTGAAATTCCTGCTGTACGTCGGATCAGGTTCAGGTGGGCGATCGGGCGCGTAGGGAATATCTCCGTCTACGACTTCAGCATGAACGGCTTTTGCTTCATCCGTCGGATCTTCAGTATCAATTTTTTCAGTCATCGACACCGGGAAGCCAATCAATCGGGCTGCCTGATTACCAGTGACATCCAGGTAAGCGCCATTGCTATTGACAGTATCGATCCGACTGCTAACGGGTAAGTCATTAATGTTGCCGCCGCCACTGACTAGCCAAATTCGGTCTGCCTCTAGCTGATGAATGGGAATTTTACCGGGAGGAATATTGCAAACTACAGCTTCGGTTTCGGCTTGGAACGCCAGTTCTTTCAAGTTGGCATCGCCATTTGCCTGTCGATGTAGCTCTGCACCCAGCAGGTCAAACACTTCAATCAGCGGACACTGTTTGCGAAAAGCGATCGCCAGTTCAGGTTCCCGTTCTAACAGCAGCATGAAATCAGCGGCAGAGAGGGTCAGGCAAATAGTTTCAGTAGAAGCGATCGCCGTTTCACAAGGCACGCCCCGCACTAAGCCCACCCAGCCCAAAACGTCTCCTGGCTTCAAGATGCCGAGTGTAACGGGGCGCTGTGTTCGAGGATCATATGCCAGCGATCGCACATGTCCTTGGAACAGCACCGACACTTGCGCGGGCATTTTATCGCGGACTAGCACCGCCTGACCCATGCGATAGCGCAGCATCTGCATCCGCTCTGTTAAAAAATCAAGAGCTGCCCCAGAGAGTTGGTCGAAAGGGGGAACGGTTGCCAGAAATTCTTGGACACTAGATTTTGTATAAGTCATGGGGCATTGGGGGCAAGGGGGGCAATAGTATCAATAGCCAAGGGCTGAAGCTTCGAGAGTTGCTCTTGCAGCCAAGTGTTAAAGCATTCATCAAGTAATCGACCCCTCATCGGGTCATCAAGTTGCGCTGGAATAAATTTCTCTAGACGAACCAGCACCAGCCACTCGCCTACTCTGGTCGGCGCACTGATTTGACCCGGCTGGCTTAGGCTGAGCAACTGCGCCAATACAGGGTGAGGCACACTCAGTTCTACAGGTCCAATCAATCCATCGGTTTGCGCCTCCGGACCCTGAGAGTAGGTGCGCGCTAATTCAGCAAATGTTTGTTCGCCTTCTGACACGCGGAAATAGATTTCTTGGGCAATGCCCACGTCCTGGGTGCGAACTAACGAGTAAATAACTTTATCTAACTGGTTTTTACGGCTGAGGAAGTAAGACTCGACTTTCGGACCCCAAACTTTTTGCTTAAATTTATCAATTCGCATCTCCCGTGTGGCGAGGGAGTCAAGCTGTTGAGAGGTCATGCCGTACCGCCCCAACCAGATCTGGCGATCTTCTTCTGAGGCAATTTCATTGCGGGTCTGAAAGTACTCTGTTGCCTGGGCATTTTCTTCGGGAGTACATTCAATGGAGGCGATCGCCTGGTCAATCAAAATTTCTTGGATAAATCGCGGCATCATTTGATAGCCTGCCAGCAAAGGCAAGATTTCTTCAGCCGTGATTGAACGATTATCAACTTGCAAAACTACAGCCATCTAATTAAGTCTCTACATTCAGGTAGGCACGAATTAACCGCACATTTTAGAACTTGCCCAAATTCCTCAGCAATACTTCCCACCCAGTTTATTCAAACTGCTCAAAAATTCAAAGAGTAAACATAAAACAAAGTGTGTCTGTAGACAGATGCCCCAGCCCCATATTGCCGGAAAATAATACGCCTTGGTGCAGTTTTGCATAAAAATTATTAGGACCCGGTAAGAGTGTTCCCAAAAATAGATGATCCTGAGATACTGGGGACATTGAGATAGCAGGTAATCTGATGCCACCAAAACCCGCGATTGCTCTGAGTGAAGTGCTCAAGACGTTGTATAAGAACACCGCAAAGAAGCTCAAAG
>JBBRCV010000121.1:0-17021 GCA_038204505.1 Elainellales cyanobacterium | reverse complement strand
TCAATAAAACGGGAAACAGCAAGCATAGCAAACAAAAATCTAAGCTCATAACATGAATAAATCGGCTGGTCTGCCACTGTTGAACAAAATCATTCCAATCACCGTTCGTTAATCCGTAAAATAGTAAGGTTAGAGTGGCGATCGCCACTATTCCTCCCGTCCATCTCGAATCCATGATCTTCAGCCACCAATTTTTCTGTCCCACAAACGTTCCGTTGGGTTCCCGTAGCGCCAAGTAAGGAATTATCGCAAACGCGCCAACAGCAAACGAAGCTACTGAAAATAGCCAAGCTGGAACCTTCTGAACTCTGCCGTCAATGTACAGCAAACAGCTATAAAGTAACGGGAGAACACCCATAATATTGAATAGAGCAATAACCAAAGGGTTAATGCCTTCTAGCTTACCTGTGGAAAGGTTTTGGACGGTTGTCCAGGTTTCAGGACTATCAGGTGGGGCTAATACAAAGGCATAGGTAAGAAATCCGAGCCAGAGTGCCCAGAGCGCGATTTTTTGCTGCATGGTACGGATTTTTCCTCAACTTTTCAACATCAAAATTGTTTTAACTTCCTGCATCAGTTGTTCTTGTTCCTGCCGCAATGCCTCCAGCCGATTCAATGTTTCTAGCAACCGTTGCTCACGGTGCTCAAGAATAGTTGGTTCCCCAGCTTTCAGCACCCTCATGGGCAAGGCTTTGAATAGACCGTTAAAGAGCAATCGCAATAGTTTTAGGGGCGCTTGAAGGATGAGCAACCAGGCTTGCTGAATCAATCGGGCGATCGCTCCTAACAATCCCCAGCTCAGCAGCAGAGTAATGAAGAAAAGTGCGATCGCCCACAATGGATGGCTCATAATCCATGCCATGACTGGATGCGCTGACATCCATGCCTGCACTGATTTAAGGACTGGTTCAAGTAAAGTTTGAGAGATACTATCCATGTCAACTCTCTAAGGCTTAATAATATGGGGCTTGATAATATGGCGCAAGATATAGAACAGGCTGGCTCAGAACAAGACGGATCAGAAGGTCATAGATTAGAACAACATGGCTTAGTGCTGGTGACCGCATCTTCCCAAAGCGAGGGAGAAGCGATCGCCCAAGCGCTCCTTCAGTTTAAGCTGGCTGCGTGTGTCAGTTTAATGCCGATTCGTTCCCTCTACACTTGGAACGGTGAAGTTCACAACGAAGCCGAATGGCAGCTAATGATCAAAACCGATTTACAAAACTTTTCACAACTCGAAGCCAAAGTGCGAGAACTGCATTCCTACGAAGTTCCTGAAATCATTGCGCTACCTATTTTAATGGGATCACAGCCCTATCTAAGCTGGATTTCTGAGCAGGTTTATTAAGTTTCTTCTGCCTCAATCTGTCGCACAACAGTTAATGCTGAATAGCTGACCCCGGCTGTTCCTTCACCCGGATGAGTAGAATCGCCTACTAGCCAAAGATTTTGAATGGGTGTGCGATTGGCAAAACCAAAGGGTCCAAAGGTCGCTACTCGCTGCCCAATGCCGCCCACTACGCCCCGATCGCGCCCTGTATATTGTGCGAATGTCCTTGGCGTGGCAGCTTCGGTGTAGACCAATGTATCGGGTGTGAGGTTAAAAAACTTTGACAGGTGGGCGATCGCCGATTCGGTATATTGCTGCTTCAACCCTTCATAATCCTGGCAATGTGCCCAGGCATTCGGGTCAGTAAACGAAGAGGCAATGACCGTAGCACATCCTTCTGGAGCGCGCCCATCTCCTGCATGACTGACGGAAACGAAGAGGGAGTTATTTTCAGCAATAGAACCCTCATAGTCATATAAAAACTGTAGATGGGGCGGGCATTCTGAGGGAATCGCAGCTTGCTTAACGCCCAGGTACACCACAAAAGCACCCGAAGCAGAGGGAAGTTTTTCAACTCGGTGTTTGTAGCCTTGAGGCGCTTGTTCTCCCAAAAGCTGCACAAGATTCTGCACAGTGACGTTTGCCACAACGTGATCAGCAGGTTCTGTCCAGACTTCGCCTGTTTTTTGGTTACGAATTTCGACGCTGCGATCGCCATTAATCTTCTGTACAGAATGGCGCATCAACAGCTTGCCGCCGTCTCGCTCTAGCGAAGTGACAAGGCGATCGCTCAATGCCTGCATACTGCCCTGCAAGTGATACAGCCCCAACGGCGCTTGCGAAACGCCTAAAGCGGTTGCTGCATATAGCAAAGCAGTTTCATCGGCATTTACCTGGGAATAGAGTTTAAGCTGCAAATCCAAAAAAGTCTTGAGGCGGCGATCGCTTCCTAAACCATACAACCGCAACATTTGCCCCACCGTGAAAAAAGTATAGGGCAACGTCAGCAGCGTATCGGGGCGAACGGCTTGTACTAATTGCAAAAAATCCCAGACATTGCGAGGGGGCAAAATCGGATCACGAGATTGAAACGCCCAGCTATGGCGAAACAGATCGGATAGTAATTGCCAAAAGGGTTCGCTGCCCGGAAACTGACGCTGACGCTCGGCTTGCCAGCGATCGGGATCACGCCAAACGCTAATGGGTTCGGTTTCACCAGGCAGATACACAGCGCAAGCCGGATCGCAGAAGGTGGCAGCAGGCGGTTCAATTTCTAGTTCTGAGAAGATTCTGTGGTGAATGCCACCGGGTTCTAGCCCAGCCACTTGAGTCGCACCCACATCAAACGTAAAGCCGCGCCGCTGAAAGGTTGAGGCACAGCCACCCGGCACGATCGCCTGATCTAGCACCAAGACTTGATAGCCCCGATGTGATAACAGCGCCGCCGCCGTCAATCCACCGATCCCGGCTCCGACAACGACCACCCGCCGCTTCTCGTCTGTGCGAAGACTTACCATGAGAGTTTATTTATATTTCTTAATGCTTTTATTTTAGCGAGATTTTGGTAGACAAGGCTTTGAGACAGAGGTTTAAGGTTCTTTGGGACGAAAAATGTGCGTGTGATCGGGATTGTAGAGACGCGATCGCCCCCCATCTTTCTTAAACTTACTCCCCTCGAATCCGCTACCCTGTGCATTTCCTATTAGTTCTAACGCCGGACTAATTACATACAGTGTGGTTCTCATCAGCTTTTCTCGCTCTGTAGTTGCCGCCATTTCGCTGAGCGGCACGACCCACAGCTTTTCATCTTGCCAACCCAGACGAAAGCAGACTGCAACTGGGCAATCAGCGGGATAGTGCTGCATCAGCTTGTCTTGTGCAGCTTGGACATGGCGGGCGCTGAGGTAAAGGCAAAGGGTCGCCTGGTGAGCAGCAAGGGCACCGAGATCTTCAGTTTCGGGGACATGAGTATAACCACTGATGCGCGTCAGGATGATGGTTTGCACTAGTTCGGGAACCGTCAGTTCCACCTTAAGGCGGGCAGCAGCAAGCTGGAAAGCACTGATGCCAGGGATAATTTCAAAAGGAATTTCAGCCGCAGCGAGTGCCTGCATTTGCTCGGAAGCAGCACTGTAAAGGCTGGGATCGCCTGAATGGAGCCGGACGACAGAGAGACGCGATCGCACTCGGTCAATCATCAGAGGCAGAATTTCTTCCAGAGTTTTATTTGCAGTGCGAATTACCTCTGCGTCCGGGTGTGCCCACTGCAAGATTTCGTGAGGCACTAGAGAATCGGCAAACAGAATCACATCAGCATTTTGCAAAAGCGTTTGAGCCTTGACGGTCAATAAGTCAGGGTCGCCGGGACCTGCACCCACAATGTACACTTTTGGCTCTAAACGAATAGTACTCATGGGTTTTGCCAAAAAATAAACTTACAAATGACAACTGTGGTTTATGCAAACCTGATCCAACTTCGATAAGCCCTTAAGAAAAGCTGCCGTCTTTTAAAGAATGTGTAAACTACCTATGTAAACGCCGGACATCCTGCTCTCTGCGAGTAAAAGTAGCTGGTAGATGCACCCTGATTCATACCCCAAAGGATTTCCTCTGGGGTATTTCTTTGAGTTGCTCAAAGAGCTTCTAGGGAAAATCCTTACAATTTCTGCCCTCTCATAAAGACTGGATGAACTCTCCATACAATCACCGGACATTCAACATCTGCTGAGTAAAAGTGAACGGTAGATGCACCCTGATTCAAATCCTAGAGGTTTTTCCTCTGGGATTTTTTTTTGCCCGTCAAACTTTAGTTCTGCCTGAAGATGAGTTTTCTGAGGCTGTTGCTGGGGAGATGACATCAGGGAGCGATCGCCGCATTTTGTACAGCCAAAATAATCCTGCTCCACCCAAAACAATGCCCACCAAGCTAACGCACTGAGCAATCCGCAAAGGTCCCAGCATTAAACTATCCATCCGCAAGCCTTCAATCCAAAACCGCCCCAAGCTATACGTCAGAATATAAGTCAGAATCAAGGTGCCATTTTTTAGCTTACTGTTAGGCTTCAGCCCCCGAAAAAACAGCGTTAGCAAAATAGCAAAGACCCCTAAATTCCACAGCGATTCGTAAAGGAAAGTCGGGTGGAAGTACTCAAATTGGGCGTAGTCAGCCGGTCGTTGGGCAGGAGGAATGTAAAGCTTCCAGGGCAAATCTGTGGGACGACCGAACGCTTCAGAGTTGAAAAAATTGCCCCAGCGCCCGATCGCCTGACCCAAAATTACAGACGGCGCAACTAAATCGGCTAGCACCCAAAACGAAATTTTGTTCAGCCTTGCAAAAATCAGGCTGGCGATAGTACCGCCAATCAGCGCCCCGTGAATGGCGATTCCCCCATGCCAAATTGCCAGAATTTCTGCCGGACGGGAGGCATAGCTTTCCCACTCAAATGCAACGTAGTAGAGCCGCGCACAGGGAATCGCAGCAACGACCAACCAAATTGCCAGGTCGCTAATCAAATCTGGGTTTATGCCCCGCCGCTTTGCCAAATAGGTCGATAAACTTACCCCAATCAAAACCGCCGAGGCAATTAGCAGCCCGTACCAGCGAATAGTCAAAGGACCAATCATGGTTCCTGGAGAAGCCAGTTGAGCCATGGTTTGTTGAGCCACGGTTTGTTGAGCCATGAGTGGTTGAGCTATGAGTGGTTGAGCCATCAGTCTTGCAATGTCGAGTAACATGGCTGCCCTTGGATAAAGTGGGGTAAAACACAGCGGTTCTCCTCACAATCTACAGATATTGATTGTATCTGCAACGCTGTCGTCTGAGAGCCTTCTGAGCGATGAACTGGTGCGATGCCCGGTAACGAAGAAAAACCTTACCTGTAAACTTTTTCGATCGCCAAGATGTTTTCTAAAGTGATAGCGTGTATTTCACACTCGATTTAAACATTGTGTCCCAGCAAACTCCTCCAACTCCCAGCACCGAGACGCTCACGCGCATTCAAATTTTGACTGCTATGGGAGTAACTGCTGTTGTGCTGCTCTTGATTTCCCGCCTGTGGCTGCTTTTTGACTCGACTGAAATGCTGCCTATAAATTGGGCGGAAGGACGATCGCTCCTGATCGGCATTGCTCTAGGGCTAGGCATTACGGCTGCTAGTGCGATCGCCTATCGGGTCTGGGCTGCTTATCGTCAAAGCGCCGACTTTTACCTGGCAATGGTGATCACGCCCCTCAACTGGATGGACTTAATTTGGCTAGGCTTACTCCCTGGCATGAGCGAAGAGCTGTTGTTTCGAGGCGTTATGCTGCCTGCAATTGGCTTGACCTGGTTCGGCATTCTCATCTCTAGCGCCTGCTTTGGCGTGATGCACTTTAGCGGCAGTCAACACATCCCATACATTATTTGGGCAACGATTATTGGCGGAGTATTGGGCTACAGTGCCGTTGCTACGGGTAGCTTATTAGTTCCTATTGCAGCCCATGTCACAACAAACCTGGTGTCAGCCTGCCTGTGGAAATTGGATAGGAGCCATTAAAGGGAAATTACTGTGCGCCACTCGGCAAAGGAGTTAAGCGCTGTTGCCAAAGTTCATCGACTGCCACAAATTCATACCCTTGTTGCAGCAGCCTGGGAATGACGTAAGCCGCGATCGCCGCCACATCTTCGCCACCACAACAGCCATCGTGCAGCACAATCAACGAGCCGTTTTGCACTTGATTTAAGATCCGTCTAGCCGCTACCTCTATTCCCGGACGCACCCAGTCTTCGGGAACCACGCTCCACATGACGGGGCGGTAGTTCCAACGCTCTAGATCAAGGAGAGTATGCGGGAGAAAGAGTCCATTGGGGGGACGCACATCTCGGATACGGTGTTGGACTTCAGCAAAGTCGAGATGGCAAGACTGGGCGATCGCCCGTTGAGTTTCGACTAAACTTTTCTGTAACGCCACCGTCGAAAGTTGAGGGAAAGAAGAGTGATCATAGCCATGCAGTCCAATCCAATGACCGCGCTGCCAAACATCCCTGGCAATTTCTGGGAATCGCTGCACACAAATTCCTATCCAAAAAAAGCTGGCTTGTATCTGATAGTGATCAAGCACTTCTAAAAGTGGCAATGTGTGGGCAGGATGAGGACCATCATCAATGGTGAGGGCGATCGCTTTCACGTCCGATCGCCCCGACCACAGACAGCCGGGAAAAACTGGTTTAAGAACCTTGTAGATTAGCGGATAAACAGGAGCTAGCTGCACGTTGCGATGAATCGGGTTTCCGAAATCAATTTTCTGGCTGGATCGATAAAAACTATATCAACCTTCTGAACTATAGCTCTTTCGTGCCAGTGCCGACTGAAGCAAAGACACCAACACATCGCCATGTAACGGCTTCACCAAAAAACCGTCAAAGCCTGGATTATCTTCTTGCCGCTGCCAACTGGGCGCGTGGGAATCGGTTAACGCCAAAATGGTGCCATCACAAGCATCGGCAATATTACGGAATTGATGGATCAAGGATTCAGACCAAGCGCTTTGACTGCCTGACAAAATGATCAAGTAGGGTGGAACTTGACTAGCTGTAGCGACCGCTTGAGCAGCGGAATTTGTCACCACCATTGAGCAGCTCAGCCGATGGAACAACAACTCTAGACGCTGTAAGTCTTCAGAGTTTTGCTCTAGAACTAAAACGTAGTTGTGAGAATTATAAGGCGATTTCATACGAAGCTCGTGATGCTAATCGTCAATATAACTTGTCAATTCAGCGCCACTTTTTGAAAACTTCTCTTGAAAGCCTTATACCTGAACAGATTCAATATTTTTCTTTGATTTTAGAGCTTCCATTTTTCTTAGTATTAGCTTCCAGGTTGGAGTGTTGCAAGGTATACAACGATTTTGAATTTTGTAAAGATAGTAGTAAGGCGTAAACTCCCTCTGCCCAGCAACTCCAGTTCAAACGCTGGTCATATTCTGTTCGAGACAACAGAGTTAGCTGTTGATAATGAGCGGGGTTAGCAAGAATCTGAACGAGGAGATCGGCATAATCTGAACCACAGGCAGCCAAGGGCAACTGATATCCGTTCCGACCATTCCTGACGATCGCCGGAATACCGCCGACTGCGGTGGCAAGGACAGGTAACCCAAAAGCACTGGCTTCACATAGGGCAATGCCATAGCACTCGGCGCGACTGGGCAGCAACAAAAAGTGGGATTGTTGAAGCAGTTGATTCAAGTATTGACGTTGCTGAGGAGAGTTTTTATCTAAGTGCGGGATTACAGTTAACTTTTCGTGGTGGATGTGAGGCGGCGGTACAGTTCCTACGACTACGAGTTCAGCATTGATATTTCGGTCTAGCAACTCTAGCAAGGTTTGATAGGCAATATCTCCGCCTTTACGCTGCCAATCCACGCCAACAAACAATAAACGGCATGGATCGAGAGGATTAGTCTGTCTGTTTGCCAAGACTTCCGCAGCAGTCGGTGAATGTTCTAAGTTGGCTCCAAAGGGAATGACACTCACTTTGCTAGAAGCAACGCCATAGTCTTCGATCGCCGATTGAGCTGCCCACGGCGATGGATAGATAACATGCTCGGCTTTGGTCAGGGCGATCGCCTCAAAAGTTTCAATCTCTTCCAAGGTCGCCTGACTCAGCTTGGACTGTTTACCCTGAACGTGAGTGTAGAGGTGCTCTTGGCAGAACAGTTTGGCAGTCGAGTCGGATAAATAAATAATGGGTACGGATGTGTTGAGTAAGGCGATTTCTTTAGAGGCGATCGGCGCAAAAATAAAATCGCAGTCTGCTTCACGAATCTGCTCCTCAACCTGGTCTAACCACAACCGTTGAACAGGCGGATAAAAGGGAGGAGGAACGAACAGGCTTTTGAAGCGTTCCCCGTAGTACAAAAATTTTCGTTGCCAAGCAGAATAGACCCTTGGGGTGCCCAAGGGGATCACTTGAAATCCATTTTGGATTAAGGCTCGCTGCATATAAAACAGCGTACCTGACCATGGAGTAAGGTCTAAATAGTTATGAGCCGACAAAAAGCCAACTCGAATCGTCGATCTAACATCACCTTGTGGGTAAAGGCGAACAGGTGCTGATTGGCTCATGTGCAGAAGTGAGACGAGAGGTATCATTCCTGGAAGAGTTCGATTCAAGCTAATGAACCAGAATCTCTAAATCAGGAATCTTTGGAACCAAGAATCACTAACTCTTGCAGCCTAACTTCATAGAGCGCAGTATATCGGTGGATAGAAATTGAGGCTACAGCAGCCACTGATACAGGTATAAATACGAGTATCAGAAAATACCCAAAAAATAACCGTACAGGCTCTTTAAACTTTATGAGTTCTTGAAGAATCTACGACCCGTCTTCATAGTAACTCTTTAAACTTAGGGCTTTCCTGCAATTGCTTGAGGATTTGCTTAATATCTTGAGTGCGATCTTTTTTCACGACTAGGGTAACTTTCCCATCTCGCACAATCACGGTATCATCCATGCCGATAGTGACGATCAGTTCATCGTCGCCCGTGGCGTAGAGCAAGGCTCCGGCGGTATCTAGACCTACATGATTGGCTAGTTCAACGTTGGGCTGATCATCCATTTTGAGGAGGCGATCGAGGGCATTCCAGTCGCCCAGGTCATCCCAGGCAAAAGTAACGGGTAAAACATAAGCCTTCTCCGTTTTTTCCATGAGAGCGTAGTCAATGCTCTTTTTGGGCAAGCTGGGATAAACCGAAGGACCCTGCTGTTGCAATGGTTCCAAGATTTCAGGGGCATGGGTTTGCAGTTCTGCCAGCATGACTCCGGCAGGGAAGATGAACATACCGCCATTCCAACTAAAGCGCCCGGTGGCAAGAAAAGATTCGGCGGTGGGCAGGTCGGGTTTTTCGGTAAAGCGCTGAACTTTGTAGGCGGGATAGTTGCCGAAGAAGCCTACCTTTTCGCCTTGTTCAATGTAGCCATAGCCAGTGGAAGGGTATGCCGGAGTGATGCCGAGAGTGGCGATCGCCCCAATACTCGCCGCCAAGTCCTCTGCCGCCCGCAGCGTCTGACAAAAAGCCTCTTGATCGCCAATCCAATGATCAGCCGGAAAGAAGCCAATCATGGCATCCTGACCATGACGCTTAGCAATCTCTAGGGTTGCCCAGGCTACAGCAGGCGCGGTGTCTCGCCCTTCAACTTCAATCAGGAGGTTTTCTGGAGGCAAGTCGGGCAACTGCTGCTGCACCCCCGCTGCCAAGTGTGCCGCAGTAATCACCCACAGCCCTTGCCAGCCGCCAGCCAAATCTAAAAGGCGATCGGCGGTAGCTTGGAGCAGACTTCTGCCGCTGCCATCTAAACTCAAAAATTGCTTAGGACGCTGCCTGCGACTGAGGGGCCAAAACCGTTCACCTTTACCACCAGCTAAGATTACAGGAATCATAAAACTTTGTTTTGAGATATCGCTAAGGTTTTCAGGACTAGAGCACCCGATCAAGACTAGAAAATTGGTGATGGGGTTTTCCGGAATGGGCTTTAGAGAAGTTGATTCCCATAAAGATATGCCTAATGTTCCCCAGCAAAATATATTTGCTACGGCTGCATTTCCTCTGGTAGCCAACATCAGCAACGCTAACAGGTTTCGGTTTTGTCTAACAGAGGCGCAGTTGACTGCATCAAGGTACCGTCTGTGCTTAAATTAACCTGGCTGGGGGAGAGCTTGTACTGAGCGAACAGTTTGAGGGCGGGGGCGGACAGTATACTTTTGGAGAGTCACTGCAAGAAGCAATGGTTGACCCTTTGCGGATGTCAGTCTAACCGCAGTATTTAGTTTTAGCGACGCGAAGAGGGCTGAACGGAGTGGGATCGAAATCTAAGTTAGAGCAACAGCAAACTCAACATAAATCAACTGAGGATCAAATCCCGGTTGTCAGTGTGCCGTTAGAACCTTCATCTGAAAAGGTGGTTTCGCCTCCCTCTCAGGTCCATCCTGCAAAGTGGCTACTTCGAGGGCTGGCAATTGGGCTGACTGCTGCTGTTTCGCTTACAGTGGGCATGACGACGGCACTAATGATGCCTTTGCCAAAAGCGATCGCCCCTCAAAATAAAGGTCAAGCTTTCTCCATCGGCGATGTCCTCAGTAAGGGACTCAACTACCCGCTGACCCGCCCCGTCAACATTCTCGTAATGGGCATTGATCTTCCTTTAGATCTGCCGCCAGGTGCAGATCCCCATGTGTTCTCAGGGCGCAGCGATACCATGCTCCTGGTTCACCTTGATCCCATTAACCAGTCGGTTAACGTCCTGTCCGTTCCCCGTGACACTCAGGTAACCCTTCCTCAAGAAGGTCTACTTAAGATCAATCAGGCAAACGTGATTGGGGGTGCTAAGACCGCTGCACAGGTGGTTAGCCAAAACTTGAACGGCATTACTATCGATCGCTATGTGCGGATCAGTACCGGAGCGTTTCGGGAAATGGTCGATTTGATGGGCGGTGTGGATGTGTTCGTGCCTATTGACATGAAATATGTAGACGAAACCCAGCATCTAAATATCAACTTAAAAGCAGGTTGGCAAAACCTGAATGGTGCGAAAGCAGAGCAGTTTGCCCGGTTTCGGAATGACCAATATGGTGATATTGGTCGAGTCCAGCGGCAGCAGCAAATGATCCGAGCCTTGCGAGAAAAGCTGATGAATCCCGCCATGCTGACTCGTTTACCCGGAGCCATTCAAATTTTTCAACGTTACATTGATACTAATCTTTCATCAGATGAACTGTTGGCGTTAGCTGGCTTTGGCTTAAGCCTCAAGCAAGATAACTTCCGGATGGTGATGCTGCCCGGTCGTTTTAGTACGCCCGAAGAGTTTCAGGCAAGCTACTGGATCATGGACCCCGATGCTATGGATCAGGTGATGCATGAGTATTTTGACCTGAGTTCTACGGCGGTAATCAGCCATCAAAACAGCGGCACCGACTTGCGAATTGCGATCCAGAATGCCTCTAACAGCCCAGATTTGGGAAGTCAGATGGTAACTTATTTGCAAAGTAAAGGCTTTAATAACGTCTACATTGTAAAAGATTGGCCTGACCAGCAAGCTGAGACCCAAATCATTGTGCAGCGGGGCGATTTGCGGAGCGCCTCAGCGCTAGAATCAGTCATGGGAACGGGGAAAATTGTCTCTGCTTCTACGGGTGATCTGGAATCTGATTTAACCATTCGCGTGGGGACAGATTGGACACCACAGCCCGGTACGTAAACGAATGGCTAGACGAGGAAGGATAAATGAGAGAGCAAACGCAACGGTATACGGAATCTCTCGTTGATGCAATTAATAGATCTTTAGGAAGCGGCTTAGGTAGAGGTTGGGCAAGGCTGTTAATTATTATTGCCTTAGCCTGTCTATGGCTGATGTGCATGGCTCAACCCGCGATCGCCATCCCCGACACGGTAAATTACAACAGCGCCAATCTCACCGACCAAGATTTTTCTAATCAAGACCTTAAAGGCAAAGCCTTTGTATCTGCCGAAATGCGCGGCATCAATTTTCAAAACTCTGACCTCACCAATGCTCTGATGACGAAGGCGGTGATGCTCAATGGCAACTTGCGCGGAGCAAACTTGACGGGCGCACTGGTAGACCGCGTTTTTTGGGTGGGAGCAGATCTACGGGACGCAATTTTGCAAGAGGCAACGCTGTCACGGACTAGCTTTAAGGATGTGGCGATCGCCGGAGCTGACTTTACCGATGCTTTGCTCGATCGCTATGAAATTTCTGAACTTTGCAAACGCGCTGAGGGTGTCAATCCTACCACTGGTGTAGAAACTCGTGAAAGCCTAGGCTGTCGGTAGTTTCATTCCCCACTCGCGCCAATCCAGCGGCGAATGGGTCGCCATGCTAGAAAGTCTTCCAGCAAGGACTGGTAGCCTGCGCTGTTAGGATGCAGACCATCGGGGTGTAGACGCGATCGCCACCAGCTATCGCCCCGAGTTAGCCACATCTCAAAAACGTCTAAGTAAGGAATTTCTCGCTCTACGCAAGCAGTCTGAATCGCCTCTTTGTAGCGATACTGATCGGCGTGGTTGTAGTACAGGCAATTAGAGAAGGGCATGTGCGTTTCATTCACTGGAGTCATGCCCACAAAATAGACCGGACAAAGCTCTGCGGCTTGGTCGAGCAAGGTAGCAACATCTTCCTGGAAGGTTTCAAACTCGGTAAAGTTCTTGCCGTTTAGTCGCCCTAATCGAGCCGAGTCATTTAGTCCCACAGATAGGATCATGGCATCAGGAACACGATGACGCAATTCACCCCGGTGACTGAACTCCGCTTGCAGTCGTTGAGAAACTTGCCGCACGCGATCGCCCCTCACGCCCAGGTTATACAGCGCATGATCTTCACCTTGCGGCGACATCCACCGCCGCCGCAAGCGCTCAATCCAACCACCGCCTTCAGGATCACCGAAACCATAAATCAAACTATCTCCCAGCGCTACAAGTCTGAGAGTAGGGGCGGGAACTGAGGTTGATAGAAGGAAATCTTGAGTAGAGAGGCGATCGGTATTAGTCAGAATTTGCATGTAAGAGCAGTTGCTTGAGCTGTAATGGCACTGAAAATAATGGTACAAAAAACCTGATTGCCCTTAAGGTTGCCCACAGAACGGCAATAGATTAATGGACTTTACCACCTCAGTATAAACTTTGCAATTCTTTGCACTATGCGTAAAAACTTGATGAAGCGGTCAGTAGAAACCGCAGCATCTCTTTCGTATTCACTGCTTAAACCCTATATTCGCTGCTTAAACCGCTTTTCCCGGTAAAGGCTGACAATCTTTGCCGTTACTTCATCGATATTCATGTCATCCGTTTGAATCTCGATCGCATCCACCGCTTTTCGCAATGGCGCAAAGTCGCGCGTACTGTCTTTATGGTCGCGCTCAGCGATCGCCTGCTCTAACTCTGCCAACGATATTTCTTGCCCCTGCGAAATTAAGTCCTGCTGCCGTCGCCGCGCCCGCTCTGCTACAGAAGCCGTCAGGAAAATCTTCAGCTCCGCATCTGGGAAAACGTGAGTCCCAATGTCGCGCCCATCCATGACAATGCCGCCCTTGCGCCCATAAGCCTGTTGTCGCCGCACTAGCTCCTGCCGCACAAAAAGCTGAGCCGCGATCGCCGAAACCTGCGAGGTTACCTCCAGGCTGCGAATTGCCTGCGTCACATCCTGCCCATTAATCTGCACGCTGACCGCCGCTGGATCACCGCTAATTTCAATCTGACAGCGGCTTACCAGTTCTGCGATCGCCGCCTCATCACCTATAGCAATGCCCGATTGTAGCGTCAACCAAGTTACCGCTCGATACATTGCCCCCGTATCTAAGTACAGCAGCCCCAATGCTCGCGCCACTCGTCGCACTACAGTAGACTTGCCTGCTCCCGCTGGACCATCGATCGCCAAAATAGGTTGGCGGGTTTGCAGCAAAACGTTATCGATTAACCGAGTTTTGCCCAAGTGGGCGGCGATCGCCAGCAATCCCGATTCTTCAACTTTTTCTAAAGGCACTAAGGTTTCGGGATTAACTAATTCAATATATTCAGGTTTCATGTCTGGAAATTGCTCTAACTCGGTTTTCACGATACTAACGATCTTTGATTGCAGGACTGTGCCATTGTAGACAGCTTGTGCTGCCATTTGTAGGCTCCGATACAGGATAGCAGCTTGCGATCGCTGTTCTATAGTCAGGTATTGATTTCGAGAACTCAGTGCCAACCCGCTGGCTTCTCGCACAATCGGACAGCCTATCATTTCTACAGGTAAATTTAAATCTGCTGTGACTCTACGCAAAATGGCAAATTGTTGTGCGTCCTTTAACCCAAAATAGGCGCGATCAGGCTGAATAATGTTCAGGAGCTTGGTAACGACGGTCGCTACCCCTTGGAAATGAGTAGGACGCGATCGCCCGCACAATCCCGCCATCATTGCCGCTGGAGGAATGACCTGAGCGATCTCTTCTTTACCCCTTGGATAAAGTTCTGCTGAATCAGGTGCAAAAATGACATCGACTCCAGCAGTCTCACACAAAGCCTGGTCTGCCTCTAAATTGCGGGGATATTGCTGAAAATCTTCGTTGGGCGCGAATTGCAGGGGGTTGACAAAGATCGTCACGATGAGGCGATCGTTCTCGTTCCTGGCGCGGTGAATTAGGCTCAGATGTCCCGCATGGAGTGCCCCCATTGTGGGAACTAGCCCCGTAGACTCTTTGCCTCTAGAGCGGCTTATCTCTAGATAACAGCGCAGTCCGGCAATAGTGGTAAATAAACGCACCCGGTTTCCCCATCGGTTGTTCAAGGTTCCGTCTGTAGTGTACAAATTCCTCGCAAAATCCGCCCCTAAAAAGGAGGGTTAATGAGTGGGATAAACTATTAGACACCACTATTCAATCAAAACAGGAAAGAATGTATGGTCGCTACCCCAATTAATGCTTCGCCCATTCAATCATTCCCGATTCGGTCATTAGAAGATTGGATGCAACAGGCTCCTAGTGGGACTGAATGGGTAAATGAGGAACTGGTTGAAAAGAATGGTATGACACTAAAACATAGTAATGTACAGGCTGAAATCGCATATTTATGGAGAGTTTTCAAAGATAATCAAGCGATGGGCGGGAAAGTTTATACTGATGTTCCTTGTCGCACCCTTAAGCAAGGGCGATCGCCAGATGTTGCTTACCTAACGCCTGAGTTAGTTGCCCAGTACGGTGATGCAAAGGTTCTGCCCCAAAGCTTCCCGCTCAGTGCTGAGATCGTCTCTCCAACAGATCTTGCTGAAGATGTGATTGCTAAGGCGCAGGAATATCTTCAATCAGGTGGAGAAGAGGTTTGGCTGGTGTTTCCAGAGAGCCGCTGGGTGATTGTGGTAACGCTTGAGGCGCGGCTGGTTTTTGTATCAGGTGAGGTGGCGAGGACGCAAAAAGTGTTGCTGGGGTTCGAGATTGCAGTGGATGAGCTTTTAGCCTGACGTATCCTCATCCGACTCTTCATCCCAATTTCCAGATGATTCCGCCGCTTGAGGTAGCTCCCGCTCAAACTCTTCGTAGGGCGAGTTCTTCGAGATATCCGCAACGGATCGCATCAACTCTAACTGCTGCGGTTGCCTTGACTGCTGAGGCTGTCTCCTTCGTCTCGAAACCCCCTCTTCCGTTGTCTCTTCCGCCACCACTTCATACAGCACCGCTCGTTTCTGCGCCTGCCCTTTCCGCAACACTCGCCCCAAACGCTGAATATACTCGCGGGCAGAACCTGTCCCTGAAAGCAAAATTGCTATGCTAGCTTCGGGCACGTCTACCCCTTCATTCAATACGTGGGAAGCTGCCAAGGTTTTGTACTTGCCCTCTCGAAAGTTTTGCAGAATTTCGTGACGTTCTTTGACAGGAGTTTGGTGGGTAATAGCGGGAATCAGAAAATCTTGGGAAATCCGGTAAACCGTAGCGTTGTCGTTCGTGAAAATTAGGGTTTGCTCAGGATGATGCTGGGCTAAGAGTTCGGCAAGGATGCGAAGTTTGCCTTCAGTGCCTAGAGCGATCGCCCTTGCCTCTCGATGCGCCAACATTGCCCGTCTGCCTGCCTGGGACTGAGCGCTAGCCTGGACAAATCGTTGCCAGCCCTCCATTGAACCTAACCAAATATTCGATCGCTTCAAAAAATTATCTCGCGTCTCCATCAGTTCATCGTACCGTTCACGCTCATGTTCTGAAAGAGACACTTTGAGTTGGATAATTTCATGACTAGCAAGGGCATCTCCAGCTAAATCTTTGGCGGTGCGATGGTAAACCACAGCGCCGAGCAGAAAATCTAAATCAACGTGCCTGCCATCCGTGCGATCGGGCGTAGCGGTCAATCCCAGCCGATAAGGGGCGATCGCAAATTCAGCGATAACTCGATTAAAATCGCTGGGCAAATGGTGGCACTCGTCGCAAATGAGTAGCTTATATCGGTTGCCTAAAGATTCGGCATGGATAGCAGCACTGTCGTAAGTGGCAACAAGAATGGGAGTGCGATCGCGCGAACCGCCGCCCAGCAAACCAATCTCGGCACCGGGGAAGGCTGCTAGTAAATTGGCGTACCACTGGTGCATCAAATCTAAGGTCGGCACTGTAATTAGAGTGCTACAAGGCATTGCCTGCATCGCCATTTGTGCCAGATACGTTTTTCCCGATGCAGTCGGTAGCACCACAACGCCTCGATGCCCTGCACTAATCCAGGTGTCTAAGGCTTCTTGCTGGTGAAGATAAGGCTGTTGTTCTAAGTGGGCAGTCAGTTCAACAGTTCCGAAGTTTTTGGCTTGGTCGTCGTAAGCAATTTCTTCTCGGCGGAGCGTGGTCACCAACCCGCGATATTGAATGGCTGGAATTCGGAAACGCTCAATGCGATCGTCCCAAGTGGCATAGTCCACCCAAGCTTTGCCTTTGGGTGGCGGATGAAGAATAAGGGTTCCGCGATCGAATTTTAAGGTTGGGGTACGACCCATGGTGACTTGCTGACTCTTGCGCCGAGTTCTGACTTCGTTAAATCTATTATCTATCTTTGACACTCCCCGCTCTAAAGAGACGGGGATTCTTCAATCTACGAGCCAACTTGCAGAGACAGGTTTTCACCTGCCAATGTAGAGGTCGATTCTCCTGAAGTGTTGCTCATGTCTAGCATGAAGGTTCCGACGTGCCCCG
>JBBRCV010000120.1:0-17025 GCA_038204505.1 Elainellales cyanobacterium | reverse complement strand
GAAAGGAGATGACCAGCAGGCTCGGACGTTGTAGCATTCGGCAAGATCTTGAAAGTTTTTCCAAAGCTGATCTTGAGCAGTATCGTTGACAAAAACAGAGGTTTTGCGGTGGGCGGCTGTGCCACAGGAAGCCATTCCTTCAGCGACGGGCAATCCTTCTACAGACGGGTTACCTGCTTCTAAGCTGCTGGGAGAGGCGCTAAAGCGGAGCAAATTGAGCGTTTTGTCAAAGAGCCGAATGGCACAAAGGGTAGTGGGGGACTTGCTTTCTAGGAGCAAGCAGAGGGTATTGAAAGTTTCTGAGAGGTTAGCGCCGAAGGCAATTTTCTCTAGAATTTGAGTTTGGACATGGAGCAGTTCTTCCGATCGCTTTCGTTCAATGGCGATCGCCAAAACATGGGCGACTGTCTCTATAAAATCGATTTCGTCATCAGAAAAAATACGATACGTGTCTGAATAAATTTCTAAGAACCCCAAAGGAATCGTGGCTCCAGGAATGGGCAGATTGATGCCACTTACTTTGGCTTGAAACCTGGATTGAGGATGTAAAGTCAGTAGACCTTCTATGCCAAGCTTGGCAGTTTGGTGGCTCAAAAAGGTAGGCTGATTGGCTTGAAGTAGATATTTAATCTGAGCATTGAAATGAGCGCTTACCTCTGAACAATCGAAGGAGGCGTGATCCCAGCCCACGCTGCAATCACGACGTAGGGTGTTGCTGTCTGACAAAATTTGCCAAATGCTGCCGTACTGTACCTGAAGATGGTCTGTGACTAAGACAAGAGCGGCATGGCAGAGGGCGGAGAGGCTGATACCTGAGAGGGCTTGCTGCCAAAGACTAGTGATAGAGGCAGGATGGGGAGAGTGGAGCAAGCTCTTCGAGATACCTACAAGGGGTCGCGTTAAAACATCTGTACAGGGTCGTCCTAAAGCTGGATCGTTTGGAGCTTGCTGAAGCGTTGATGACCAATAGAGATAGCTAGACGCAAGAAAGCTGGCTTTCGATGTCGATTCTGGCTGAAGTTCGACTTGTTCAGGGTTAGAGCTGCTGCCAGCATCTGAGCCTTTTTGTCCGCTAATTGTTTCCAAGTATTCCACAGTGCAGAGTGCCTTAGCTAGAGTCTAGAGTCTTTGATATGGAGCAATTGCCATTGCCCCGGATATGTAGCCGCCATGGGCGGGATGGCTGAGGATACAGTATCGCGCTGAACTAAGGGTTGAAAAATTGTTGCGTAGGTGATCTTATACAGAGAATGCTATATTGCAAGTTTTTAAACCCAAAACCGTATAAACACTGTAAGAGATTTATTTGCTGAGGACTGTACGTAATGTCTAAAGGAATATCTGAGGGAATATCTGAGAGTTATAGAGTGGATTTGTTGAAGATTGGTGAGGCGGCTCTAAAAAGCGGCTTGTCGGTTAAAACCATTCGCTACTATGACGAAATTGGCTTGTTGACTCCTACGGTTGAGCGCTCTAAGAGCGGCTATCGGCTATTTAGACCTCAAGTGCTGCAAAGATTAGCATTTGTTCGCCGTGCCCAAGCTTTAGGGCTTCATCTCACTGAGGTACAACAGATCTTGACAGTGCACGACCAGGGGGATTTGCCCTGTGGCGAGGTGAAGCAACATTTGGAGGCAAAGGTGGTAGAAGTCCGCCGACAAATTGAGGCTTTAGAGACGCTTGAGCTTGAACTTGAGGGTATTCTATCGGGTTGGCAGGATCACCCCGCCGGGGAGCGGCTGGAGCAAACGATTTGTCCAAATCTTCAAGGGGCTTGAGTAGTGGAATTACTGGTTTCGGGGTTAGTGATACTGATTTTTGGGTTTGGGGCGGCGATCGGCAGTTTTCTAAATGTGGTGATTTATCGGGTTCCAGCGGGGTTATCGCTGCTGCATCCGCCGTCTCGGTGTCCTCAGTGTTTGCATAGATTGAAGCCTTATGACAATGTGCCTGTGTTGGGATGGCTGTGGCTGGGGGGGCGTTGTCGATATTGCCGGACTTTGATTTCAATGCGTTATCCGTTGGTGGAAGCGGCGACAGGATGCTTGTTTCTGTTGGCGTTTTGGGCAGCGACTCAAAACTCAGCCGATTTTTTGCTGCCGACTGTGGGGAACTGGGTATTTTTTAGCTGGTTGTTGGCGCTGGCATTGATTGATTTGGATACCATGACACTGCCCAATTCTCTGACTCAATCTGGGCTAGTGGTGGGGCTGGTGTTTCAAATGATTGTGGGTTGGGCAGCGGCGGGATGGGGCGGAGTGGCGAGTCATCTTTTAAGTGGTGTTCTGGGGGCAGTGGTCGGGGTTTGGGTGTTTGATTTAATTACGGTTTTGGGATCGATCGCCTTTGGGCAGACGGCAATGGGTGGGGGTGATGCGAAGCTGGCGGCAATGATGGGGGCTTGGTTGGGCTGGAAGTTGCTCTTGCTGGCAGGGTTTTTGGCTTGTGCGATCGGGGCATTTGCGGGGGGTGGGGCGATCGCCCTGGGGCTTTTAAGTCGTCGTCAACCGCTGCCTTTTGGTCCTTTTTTAGCTTTGGCTGCAATTCTGGTAGCATTTTTTGGAGAAACAATGCTGTCTACGTATGTTCAGTTATTTTTTCCAACCCCTTAAAGCGGAAACTTTAGCGGGAACTTTGGAGGCAAGGCTTTAGACTTTATAGAGTGAGTTGCCACGCACCGCCTCTGATAAGATCATCACCTCTGATAAGATCATCAATGAATGTCATAACTTGGATCACCGTCAGAACTACTGATTATCGCTGGGAAGCCGAACTGATGCAGCAAATCCTCACTGCTCAGGGAGTTCCTAACCGAGTGATTGCCCAAGGAAGTACGGCATACCCTGGTTGTGGCGTGTCTGCTGCCTTACAGGTGCCCCTTCACGAACAGTGGACGGCGTTGCTGTTGCTCAGTCCGGTTGAGGAAGAAGATAGAAGTTTGTGACCGATCCCCTCTCCTCATAACTCCTCAATAGCCCCCTCATTTATAGCTTCCTCATACCATTAGCCCCCCTCATACAATGTCTTTATTTGATTGGTTTGCTAACCGCAAGAAATCTGAACCCATGAGCCAAGCTTCACAAGAGCGTGAGATCGCGGATGGTTTGTGGAGTAAGTGTCCAGAGTGTGCGGTTTTGACCTATACCAAGGATTTGCGGGCGAATCAGATGGTTTGTTTGGAGTGCGGCTATCATACGCGAGTTTTTAGCGATGAGCGAGTTCAGCAGTTGATTGATGCTGGCACTTGGCAGCCAATGGATGAGGATATTCGTCCTGTTGATCCGCTGAAGTTTCGAGATCGGAAGGCTTATGGCGATCGCCTTCGTGAAACTCAAGAAAAAACGGGGTTAACTGACGCTGTGAAAACAGGGATGGGAAAACTGGAGGGTTTGCCCATGGGTTTGGGCGTGATGGACTTTCGGTTTATGGGCGGCAGTATGGGTTCTGTGGTGGGCGAGAAGTTGACCCGCATGATTGAGCGATCAACGCGGGAAAGGTTGCCTGTCGTGATTGTTTGTGCGTCGGGTGGGGCACGAATGCAGGAAGGGATGTTGAGCCTGATGCAGATGGCTAAGATTTCGGCAGCGTTGGAGCGGCATCGGGAGGAGCGTTTGCTGTATGTGCCTGTGCTAACTCACCCGACGACGGGGGGCGTGACAGCAAGTTTTGCCATGCTGGGCGATGTGATTGTGGCAGAACCCAAGGCGACGATCGCTTTTGCGGGTCGGCGGGTGGTGGAACAAACGCTGCGAGAGAAATTACCCGATGATTTCCAAACCTCCGAGTATTTTCTCAGCCATGGCTTTGTTGATGTTATTGTGCCGCGAACTCAAATGAAGAAAACACTGGCTCAGCTCATGCTTTTGCATCAGCCCCAGACTCATACGCCAACTCATTTACCAAACTTTGTGCCGATCGCTTTAGAAATATCTCCCCTAGATGTTAAACAGCGTTAACCAAATCATCTAATTCAGCATACTCTGGTAATTCTGTATCAATTGGCTGACCCAGACGTAAAACGGTGCGATCGTGCTGAGAACGGGCGAGTAGTTCGCTGTAATAGCGCGCTTTTAACAAAATTAAATCCGCTGGTAAACCCACGCCAATCCGTCCGATAGGTAACCCCATTAATTCGGCGGGAGTTGTGGTAACTGTGCGACACCAATCACTATAGGGCGCATCTAAATGGGCAATCCGCACCGCTTGGGTAAAGACTTCATGCATATCATGATCGCCAAACCCATAAAACGGATCACGGCAGTTATCGCTGGCAACTGCTACCGGAACACCCTGCTGTTTAAGTTCGTGCAGTAGGGTAACGCCGCGCCATCGCGGAGTATGAGGGATAGGCTGACGATCTTGGAGATAGAGATTGCACATGGGCAGACTGACGATGCCGATATTGGCTTGTTTGACAAGGGCGATCGTCTTCATGGCTTCTTCGGGGGATTGAACAGCTAGACTGCAACAGTGCCCACAAACGATCTTCCCAGTAAATTGATGCCTTAAAGCGGCTTCCGCAACTAGCCGCAGGGTGATGTCATTGGGATCACCGCTTTCGTCAGTGTGGAAGTCGAGATTAAGATGGCGTTCTTTGGCTAGTTCAAAGGTGCGATCGAGATGAGTATTTACCTCATCGTTCATCCACAGAACGCCGCCTAAGATGCCTTCTACTTCAGCAATTTGATCGGCAAGTTTTTCGCCTTCGGGCGTTAAAAAATAGTCTAGAGAGACCAGAGAAACGGCTTGAAGCGTCAATCGATCTGCCCATTCTTGCCGCAGTTTCTTAAAGACTTCTAGACTAATCTCAGCTTGTCCATCTGCTGAGTCAATGTGTGTGCGAATGGCTTGAGTTCCATGGGCATAGCTGCACTTCAAACCAAATTCTATCCGTCGGTAAACATCCTCAGATTTCCAGTTTTTTTCACGATCGCTTTGAACCGTTTCCAACGCATTCTCAAACGTGCCATTTAGGTTGGGCGATCGCTCCCAAATATGTCCTTTATCGAGATGAGTATGCATATCTACAAAGCAACTCCAGACCTGTCCTCGATTCAGATCGATGGATGGGATTTCTGGGTTGTGAACTGTTCCAGCAGGGATAATTTGGGCGATCGCTCCATTCTTAATTGCCAGATCAACAAAAGCAAATTCCCCATCCCATGAGTCGTTACCAACCAGTAATGCCACAGGCACATGAGCATTAACCAACCAATAATGATTTAATCCTTTTAACTCATTCTTCATTGCTAGTTTTCCTGTTTTACAGCACTTTCATGCCAATTTTTTAACAAAAGATCAGAGAGTAACGTTAATCCTGCAAAAATGGCAACACCTAAAATAGTGGTCATGAACAATGCAGCAAACATTCGAGGAATTTGCAGATTAAAGCTAGAGATGAGAATTTGATAGGCAATGCCTGATTGAGTTCCCCCCGTACCCGCCACAAACTCGGCTACGACTGCCCCAATTAAAGCCAATCCACCGCTGATGCGTAACCCTCCTAAGAAGTAAGGCAAAGCGCTAGGTAAGCGAAGATAGAGAAGAGTTTGCCAACGGGAAGACCGATAGAGTTGGAACAGATTGAGCAAATTATGATCGGCGCTATTTAAACCTAAAATAGTGTTCGATAGAATAGGAAAGAACGCAACGATCCACGCGCAAATGACCAGAGAAACGAACGTAGAACTTTCGCCAGAAACAACTTGACGAACCCAAATAATGATCAGTGGAGCGATCGCCACAATAGGCGTTGTTTGCAAAATTACCGCATAGGGAAAAAAACTGCGCTCAACCCATTTGCTTTGGGTGAATAAAATCGCTACTAATAAGCCTGAAACAACGGCTGCAATAAATGCTACAACGGTAATTTGCAAAGTGATCAGCAATGAGGGAAACAGTTGACCCCATTCTTTGATCAGTGTTTGTAAGACTAAAATCGGTCCAGGAAGTAAATAGGGTGGGATACCGCTAATGCGAACGCCTGCTTCCCACGCAACCAACATAAGGATACCCACTAAGACGGGCGCTAGCAGATCAGGGGAGAGAACTTGGCGGATTGGGCTGTTTGATCTGTTTAAGCTGTGCCTGGGCATTGGAAATCCTTTGAAGCGGCTGTTCATGGGAGAGGGGAAGAATGAGGAGGAGAAGCGCTGGCTAGAGCAGAAGAAATTTTCCGGCAGTGGTCGTTGTAAAGGCTGGAGATGCGGAAGTCCTCGGTGCGGGGATAGGGGGCGGCGATCGCCACATCTGCCACGACTCGCCCCGGACGCGATGCCATGACAATGACGCGATTGGAGAGGTAAACGGCTTCGTAAATATTATGGGTGACAAATACTACCGTCCACTTTTTTTGTAACCACAGGTCTAAGACATCGCTGTTTAACTTACTGCGGGTCATTTCGTCTAAAGCGCCGAATGGCTCGTCCATCAGCAAAACTTCGGGCTGGGTAACCAAGGCTCTAGCAATAGAGACGCGCATTTTCATGCCGCCGGATAATTCGCGGGGATATGCTCGTTCAAACCCTTGTAAATTGACAAGGGCGATCGCCTCTGCCACATCTAAACTAGCTGTCCGTTTAGGAATGCCCGCCAGCTTTAGGGGCAACCGCACGTTCTCTTGCACGGTTGCCCAAGGCATTAATGCAGCTTCTTGAAAAACAAATGCGAGTTTGCGTTGTTTGGGTTCCCAGTCAATTTTTCCTGCGCTCATTTTGCCTAGCCCCGCAATCATCCGTAGTACGGTACTTTTGCCACAGCCTGAAGGTCCGACTAAACTAACAAATTGTCCTTCACCGATATCCAGGCTGAAATCGGTGAGGGCGATCGTCCCGTTGGCATAAACTTTGCTGATGTGACTGAGCGTGATAGCAGGGTTAGACATGATACTGCGCGAGGAACAAGACTAATCGAAGGCAAGAGATGAGAGAGGCTTTAACTCTGGTATGCCGCTGTTCCTTTGTTGATAAATTTCAGGGTGTAGGCTTGTGTATAATCTGTATCTTTTTTAAATAAACCTTCTGCTGCCATTGTATTAAAAAAGGATTTCCAGCGTTCTTCTGTCATTGCACCAATTCCCTTTGTTTTTGCATCTCCAGAGTTCACAATGCCGTACTCTTTCATCTTCGCAATACCGTAAGCAATCTGTTCATCGTTCATTTCTGGATTTGCTTTTTTAATGAGTTCGTTGGCAGGCTTCGGATCTCCTTCCAAGTAGCTATACCAGCCTTTAATTGACGCATCGACAAAGCGTTGCACCAGGTCAGGATTTTTCTCAACTAATTCGCGCTTTGCCTCGATGGTCGTAGAGTAGGGCGTGTAACCGCTATCTGCTAGCAGAAAAACGATCGGCTTGAAGCCCCCTGTTTTGGCGATCGCCAATGGTTCTGAACTGAGATAACCCTGTTGGGCAGAAGTTTTATCGGCTAAAAAGGGAGCGGGATTAAAGTTGTAGGGACGCTTCTGATCATCTGTAAATCCATATTTGGCTTTGAGGAAGGGCCAGTAAGTGACGTTTGCCGCCGAGGAAATCAGGATAGGTTTGCCCTTGAGATCAGCTAAAGTCTTTGCACCTGATTCAGGATGAGCAATAATAATCTGCGGATCTTTCTGAAAAATAGACGCAACCGTTATCTTTGGGATACCTGCTTCGATCGCCTGAATCGCGTCTGCCGCAAAGCCCATAAAGAAATCGATCGCTCCTCCCATCAAAAGCTGCGTTCCGTTGACCTGTGGACCGCCCATCTTAATGGTGACATCTAACCCATACTCTTTGTAAATCCCCGTTGCGACCGCCTGATAAAAGCCACCGTGTTCGGCTTGGGCATACCAGTTAGTGCCGTAGCTAATTTTTGTTAGTTTCTCTGTTGCAGCGGGAGAGGCAACGGGCGCTTGAGATTGGCTTGTACAAGCTGTGAGCAAACCACTGCCAACCGCAAGCGCCCCGTACTGAATGAATTTGCGGCGATTGATGCCGTCCTGTAAGTCATGCCATGAATCCGTCATAAGCTCCTCTCCTGCTGCGAACTAAATACTCATTTTTTCAAGCTGTGCTTTTGTTGCATAACCCACTCAATAACCTGTTCACCTAAACGGACGTTGTCAAATCGGTCAATTTCCCGGATGCCAGTTGGGCTAGTCACGTTGACTTCTGTTAGATAGCCCCCAATGATGTCAATTCCTACAAAAATTAGACCATCCCGGCGCAAACTGGGGGCAAGTTGAGTGCTAATTTGGCGATCGCGCTCTGTAATTTTAGCCTTGACCGCCTGCCCGCCCACTGCCATGTTGCCCCGAAACTCACTGCCTGTCGGCACTCGGTTCACGGCTCCAATGGGTTCACCGTTCAGCAAAATTACTCGCTTATCGCCATCCTTTGCCGCTGGTAGATAAGCTTGCACCATAATCGGCGTTTTGCCCTGCGTACTAATTTCAATCAGAGAATTAAAGTTGCGATCGCCCGCCTCAATCAACAAAATACCCTCACCCGCCTTACCGCCCAGCGGCTTAATCACCCCCATACCTAGCCGCTCGACAAACTTCCGAATCACCTGCTTATCTTGACTGACAATCGTTTCTGGAATAGCTCCTGCAAATTGCAGGGCATACATTTTTTCATTGGCAGTCCGCAGCCCACTCGGTGAATTAATAATTAAGGTTTTCGCGGGGTCAACATAATCTAAAACATACGTTGCGTAGAGATAGGGAATCGTCACAGGCGGATCAGTACGCATGAAAACCGCATCCATTTCTTCTAGCAGCATGAGTTGGCGATCGCCCAATTGATACCAGGTCTGCGCCGCTACCCATCGTCCTTCAACCAACTGCACAGGCTCTAGGTGAACGGGCTGAGCGATCGCCCAAGCCTGCCCATCCGCCACGCTCAACGAATGCGCCTCAGTGATCCAGACCTCATGCCCCATGACCTGAGCCGCTTCCATCAAAGCAACGCTCGTGTCATGCCCCGGATCGAGCTTCTGAATCGGATCAATAATAAAAGCAATTTTCACCCAGCGTCTCCTCAATCTCCACGTATAAACGACTCATCAAGTCGCTTCATCTACTAAATCCGTCTGCCAAAGCCGCAGACCTAAGCCTGACTCAGCAACGGATCGAGTTCTCCGCGCGCATCCAAATCATGAATATCATCACAGCCACCAATGTGCTGATCGTTGATAAAAATCTGAGGCACAGAGCGCTGTCCGTGCGATCGCGCCGCCATCTTAGACCGAGCCGCCTCATCGCCATCAACAGAGTACTCTGTAAACTCAACGCCCTTTTCGCGCAACAACTGCTTAGCGCGAAGACAAAAAGGGCAGGTTCTCCAGGTGTAAATTTCAACGTTAGAAGACATAAGAATTCCACAGTTCTAGAAATATTTCTTCATCTTAGTGCAACTTGGTTTTGCGATCGCTCTCCCTTTCTGTTCATTCTCGTAAAAAAACTGGAAGATTTTAGTAAGTATAGGTAGCATAGGGGGACATAAGTCGATGAATTCTTTTGTTTCTGGTGGAGTCTCGGTTTTCTATGAGCAAGTCTCTATTTTCCCTTTTCCGTCTTCCCTTGTTGGTTCCCGTCGCAGCCCTCGCCATTGGCATGAATGCCCTGTCTGCTAAGGCAGAGACGCTCATCTATAACCCCATTCCAATGCCCTCTACTAATGAGGTGACAGATACGCTCTCAGAAAAGGATATTCCAACTGGAGTGGGAGGATTTTCTCGAGATTATGTCGTTAGCCTCAAAGAAGGCGACCAAATCGTCCTAGATTTGACTTCTGATCAGTTTGATGCATTGATCACTCTGATTGGACCTGATGGAGCTACCGTTGGCGAGAATGACGATGGTCCTGATGGCACAACGAACTCTTTGCTTTTTACTCGCATTACCCGCCCAGGAAATTACATCGTTCGGGTGGCTCCTTATGCAGGACAGGGCTTAGGTGGCTTCACTCTGAAGGTGACTCGCCTCAAGCCTGTCTGATTTAGCAAGGAAATTCTATATTATGGGTTTGAAGTCGTTCTTAATTCTTCAACCATTTATAAGTGGCACTTGCCAATGTTTCCTAAAGTCTGCTACCTTTATTAAGCGCTGAAAAGTGCTTTGCCGGGATAGCTCAGTTGGTAGAGCAGAGGACTGAAAATCCTCGTGTCCGGAGTTCAAGTCTCCGTCCTGGCATTCAAGTAAGCTAGGTAAAAACAGTAAATTAGGTTAAAGCCTCAGTCGTAAACGATTTGGGGCTTTTTGCTTGACCCGTTTGCTCTGCAACGCGATCGCTACTCGAACTCTCTAATATATCCATACATCGAAAATACAATAGTTCGATTTCATACCTGCTGAACATGGGATTGACCCAAAAATAATTAGAAATTTAGGCGGGTTGAGCATAGACTGAGTTCAAGCAACCGTTCTTGGCTAATATCCCCATCTTTTCTCCGAGTTGACTGCATGAGTTCCGATTCTCCACCTCCCTCGGCGGATACGCTGCAAAAATGGATGGAGGGCGTTGAAACGCTCTTTCGGTTGCTCGTGGAGACGTTTCGACGCGGAACTTGGGTTAAGCGGCTGTTGCTGATTGATGCGCTGATTTTGTTTGGTCTGAATCCTGGCGTTGCCGAGAAAATCTCATCGACAATGTTAGGGGGAACGGGGACGCTGCCGGATTGGTATTCGCAGGCGTTTGGGGTGGCGCTGGGAGCGGTTTTTGTGGCGGCGTTGGTGGTGGCAGTGCGATCGCTTCCTCGACTTCAACCAGAGGCGGCAGATGCCAAAGAGCGCAAAACTATCAAGGGATTACGTCCGTTTACGAAAGATGATGCTGAGATTTTTGCGCGGTTGCAGCGGCAGCGAGAATTGCAGGAATGTTTGGAGGTGGTAACGAGTAAGGAGTTTCGCTTTGGTATTTTGGTGGGTGAGTCGGGTTGTGGGAAGACTTCCTTTTTGCAGGCAGGACTTTTGCCTCAGTTATCGACCCCAGAGGCGACGCATCGGGCGATCTATGTGAAATTTAGCGATCGCCCTCCTATCACCACCATTACTCAAGCTGTCGTTGAACAGCTCTCTTTGACGGCAAAACCAGCATGGGATTCTGATTTGCTGGCAATGCTGTCTGAGGTGACTGCTGGGATCTCGCAGCCGTTAGTTTTGCTGTTTGATCAGTTTGAGCAGTTCTTTGTTCATTACAAGCAGACTGGCGATCGAGAACCGTTCATTCAGGCGGTAACAGAGTTGTATCATAGCAACTTGCCTGTGAAGGTGTTGGTTTGTATGCGGGGGGATTTGAGCGATCGCTTGATTGAACTCTACAAAGCTTTAAATTATTCGCCTAGCCCTTATGAAATGGTGCCGTTGAAAAAGTTTTCGCCAGAGCAGGCGACGCGGGTTTTGCAGGTGATTGCGGAAACGGAGCATTTGGAAATTGATGAACGGTTTGTGATGGAGTTGGCGGAGCAGGAGTTGGCAAGTCGGGAAGATGGCTTGATTTCTCCGGTGGATGTGCAGATTTTGGCGTGGATGATTGAGCGGCAAAATACTGCGGAGTTGCGGGCATTTAATCGGGTGGCGTTTCAGAAGTTTGGGGGCGTTGAGGGACTGCTGACTCGGTTTTTGGAGCGATCGCTGGAAGCCAGGGTGACGACGACGCAACGCCAGACGACGGTGAAGGTGCTATTGGCGTTGACTGATTTGGATCGGCAGGTGCGGGCGGGGGCGCTGACGGTGGGGGAGATGCAGCAGAAATTGCAGGGGGCTGTGAATGAGGAGGAGATTCGAGAGGCGATCGCCTGGTTATCACGGAGTGAGGTGCGGCTGGTGACGGTGGTGGAGCGATCGACGGAACGGGGGTATGAGCTTTCTCATGAACGGTTAATTCCGGCGTTGATGCGGTTGGCAGGGAAGGAATTGTCGGAGGCAGATCGGGCGAATCAGTTGTTAGATCGGCGGGTGAATGAGTGGTTGGGGAATCAACGACATCGGCGGTATGTGTTTAATTGGCGGGAGTTGCGATCGCTGAAGCAACAACAGCCATTTTTGGTGTGGGGCGGCAATCGTCGTGCTAAGGAGCAACTGATTCGGCAGAGTCGGCGATGGTTGTATGGCTGGGTGGGTAGCGGTGCGGCGTTGCTGCTGGTGCTGACGACTTATTACGCATGGCTGTGGTTTACACCTTGGGGGCAGATGCAGCAGGTGCGGTGGGAATTGACCAAAGTGAGCGCTCAGGTGGACGATAGTTCAGCGGGAGATGCTGTGGTGGCTTTGGCTAAAGACGACCATTGGCAGCAGGCTTTGATGATACTCGAAAAAGAGATTGGAGATCCTGGTCCTAAAGCGTTTGCTCTAAGTGAGATGGCTAAAGTTGCCCTAGCATTTAAAGGTGAAACCAGCGTAACCAAAGCTAAATCATTGTTGACAGAGGCTTTTACCGCTGCCAAAATAATTGATGATTTAATAATCAAAGCCCCTACGTTCAGCAATATCGCCTCAGCCGCTGCAAAACTTAACAATGCGGCGCTTGCTAAGTCATCACTGGCTGAAGCCCTTACCGCTGCCAAAATGACTAAGCAACCAGGAGGTAAAGCCTTGGCGTTCGGCAGAATTGCCTTAACTGCTGCAAAACTCAACGATACGACGATCGCTAAATCATTGCTGAAGGAAGTCCTCGCTGTTGCCAAAACAATTGAGGAACCAAGCAGCAAAGTCCAAGCGTTCAGAAATATCGCCTTAGCCGCTGCAAAACTCAACGATGCGGCGCTTGCTAAATCATCACTGGCTGAAGCCCTTACCGCTGCTAAAACAATTAATGAATCGGACTTCAGATCCGTTGCGTTCAGCTATATCGCCTTAGCTGCCGCAAGACTCAACAATACGGCGATCGCCAAATCATCATTGACTGAAGCCCTTACCGCTGCTAAAACAATTGATATTGATGAATCGTTTTTCAACGTCACTGCGTTCAGCAATATCGCCTCAGCCGCCGCAAAACTCAACAATACGGCGATCGCCAAATTATCATTGACCAAAGCCTTTACCGTTGCTATGACAATTGATGATAGGGCTTTCAAAGCTAGCATGTTCAGCGATATCGCCTTAGCCGCTGCAAAACTCAACAATACGGCGATCGCTAAATCATGGCTGATAGAGACTCTTATTGTAGCTAAAACGATTGATGAACCAGCCTCCAAAGCCGATGCATTTCGCGCGATCGCAGATGCCTACATTGAACTGAAAGACACGGCTTCAGCCAAAGCTATCTTACAACAAGCTTGGGAGCTTGCCGTCCCCACTAAAAGTTCAGACACCCTCGGATCTATTGCCACTACCTATGCCAAACTCGGTAATTGGGAACGAGCCATCCAAATTGCTCAATACTGCGAAGCCAACGACAAGATTAGCGCCCTCTCGCAAATCCTGACGCTTCATGCCGAGCAACAGAATCCAGCGTTAGTGAAGTTGAGAGAAGCGGAGGAACGGGAACAGGAAGAGGAGAATTGATTATGAGGATAATCAGCTTTTAGTGCCCAAGCGATCGCCCCACAAACTATTTATGCTGACTGCTACTGAGCTAAAGTTAATCTGAATAGTCCCCTGCTCAGAAATCTACGCAAGATGAACAACATTACTCATACCGATTTAGCGCCTGAAAAAACGCCCTGGGCAATTCGCTGGCAATCGATCGCCCAAAATCGAGTTTGGCTCCTGCTGTTGTTAGCCGCTGGTAGTGCTAGCAGTGTGGTTTATCCCCACCCACCGCTGGCGGCATTCGGGGCGATCGCAGGAACCACTCTTACGCCTCGAAAAGCGCTGGGAGCAACAGCAGCGATTTGGCTGGTCAATCAAATTTTCGGCTATGGGTTGCGCCAATATCCTCAAACCGCCGAATCTTTGGGCTGGGCGATCGCCATGGGCATCGGGGCATTACTGGTTACTGGTTTTGCCTCACTTAGACCGCAGTTTAGTCAAGCCACGTTCAAAGGTCATTGCCTGTGGGTGCTGGCGATCGCGGTGGCTGGATTTGTGATGTTTGAAGGAATCATCTTGTCACTGGGCTTTTTGCTCACAGGTAGCCATGTTTTCACCTGGGAGATTTTAGGAAGTTTATTCAGCAAAGAAATGACTTGGACTGCGGCTCTGACTGGCATTTATGGGGCGATCGCTCGTTATAGCCGTTAAGCAATGACTGTAATGATAGGGTTCTTACGCGAGAGTTTTATGGCGATCGCTCTCCGTTGAGGGGGTGAGTGCATTAGCTCGGACAGCGCGGAACATCCCAAATCGGCAAAGACCTGTACCGAAGGCTAACCGCATCAGAAGAAGAGTCGGGACTTCTCGCAGGGACTTAATAAAACCAGAGAAACCAAACTTTACTAATCCCGTAGGTCGAATAATTCCCTGCCGAATAGAATCAAGCCAGGATGGTAAGGTTTGTGGAGTCCAGTCTGCCGTTGTCACGGAACCCTCAACTAATCCTGTTTCTGCCAAAAGCTCAGAGAAACCTTCAATGCTGGAAAAGGCGGGATGTGACCACTGATCGAGCAGTTGCTGCATGACCGGGCGCTCCCAAAAATTGAGTGGAATTTGGCGATCGTCTCTCTGGTTCCAGTCTGCCATCACCATCACGCCACCAGGTTTGAGTACCCGCATCAATTCCTTAGCAAAAATGGCTTTGTCTGGCATATGAGGTCCTGCTTCAATTGACCAGACTACATCGAAGCTAGCATCTGGAAAGGAAAGCGCCATTGCGTCATCTATCCGAAACTGCGCGTTGAGTCCTGGAGGCGTTAACTGCTGGGCACGGTCGACTTGCTGAGGACTGATAGTAATTCCTGTCACTGCAAACCCGTAATCTCGCGCCAAAATGCGGCTGCTCCCCCCAATGCCACAGCCCACATCCAAAACAGTGGTGCCACGGGGTAATTGATCCAAACCACCCCAGCGCACCATTTCATGCACAAAGTCAGACTTTGCTGTTAAAAAATCTTTCTGTCGGGGCGGCGAACCATAGTGACCTAAGTGGATATGTTCGCCCCAGTAAAATTCCAAAATACCGTCCTCTGTCCATTGGTCATAGGAGTTGGCAACAGAGTCAGAGGATTGATAGCGACGGGCAGTTGCTAAGTAAAGGGCAATGCCTAAAGTCGGTAGGGCAAGGAGTAATCCAAGGGCAAAAAATATATTCATTGAAGTCGATCGCTTGAGAGAGAGGCTTATTCAATATACCAAACTGCACGAATGACCCCGATCGCTTTTAAATCAGCGCAAAGCCTAACATCTATTCATGATTGTGTTGGTGAATGATCAGCAGAAACAAGCTTTGAAGAAAGCAGAGGGAGGGGGCGATCGCTTTAACTGAGAGGTCGAAGATCAGCAGTTGCCACCCAGTACCCTGGACGATGTTTCGGCAGTGCCGGAGCCAGGGGAGTGGATGTTGATGGGGATGGGAGCGCTGCTGCTAGGGGTAGTTTCTCGCCGTCAAAAGCAGCAAGCCTCAGGGGTGTAAATGACGGGTGAGGCGATTTAAGGTTTTTGCGCAAAATGCTCCAGCAATTCCCGGTATAAACCCGCTTTTCCACAGCCGCTCGATACTTCGGCGTTAACTGAGGGTTGAGCGATCGCGCTAACACCACCATCAACCACGAATGCACCTCCACCCAGAGTTATGGATCTTCCAAGTAAGGATTCATACCCGGAAGAATAGGCTTTATTGTTTTATCCTGCTCCTACAGGCATCCCTAACAAATCCTCAATCCTCGGCATCTCCTCCAACGAAATCACTCGTCCCTCATCTTCAAATCCAGCAATCTCATTAAAGTTCAGATAGCGATACAAATCCGCCGCAAACGGATCAATCTTCTCCGCCATCACTTCCAAATACTCCGCCACCGTCGGAATCCGCCCCAGCAGCGCACAAACCGCCGCTAGCTCGGCAGAACCCAGATAAACCTGAGCATCTTTACCCATGCGGTTATTAAAGTTGCGCGTTGATGTCGAAAAGACCGTCACGCCATCGTCTACCCGCGCCTGGTTGCCCATACACAGCGAACATCCTGGCATTTCCGTTCGGGCACCCGTTGCCACAAAAATGTCATACATTCCTTCTTCGCGGAGTTGCTTTTCGTCCATGCGAGTCGGAGGTGCAATCCACAGTTTCGCTTTTGCCATACCCGCTCCATCTAGCACCTTTGCTGCTGCTCGGTAATGACCAATGTTGGTCATGCAAGAGCCAATGAACACTTCATGGATCGGGTCGCCTGCGCATTCTGACATCAGCTTGATGTTGTCAGGATCATTAGGAGCGGCAACGATCGGTTCCTTAATATCGTCCAAATTGACCTCAAGGGTTGCCACATATTCTGCATCGGCATCCGCTTCTAGTAAAATCGGATTTGCCAACCACTGCTCCATCTTGACCACGCGCCGCAGAATGGTACGAGCATCGCCATAGCCACGCGCCGCCATATTTTTCAGCAACGCCACATTAGAACGGATGTATTCCGCCACAGTTTCGGGGCTGAGCTTGATAGTGCTGCCTGCACACGACCGCTCAGCAGTAGCATCGGTTAGCTCAAAGGCCTGCTCTAGCTTGAGATCGGGCAGCCCTTCCATTTCCATAATTCGCCCAGAAAAGATGTTTTGCTTGTTCTGTTTTTCCACAGTTAGCAGCCCTTTTTGAATGGCGACGTAAGGAATGGCGTTGACCACATCTCGCAGCGTCACGCCCGGTTGCAACGATCCTGTGAACTTTACCTTCACCGATTCGGGCATATCCAACGGCATCACGCCCAACGCCGCCGCGAACGCCACCAAGCCAGAACCCGCTGGGAAGGAAATACCCAACGGAAAGCGCGTATGGGAATCGCCGCCCGTGCCTACGGTATCGGGCAGCAGCATTCTGTTAAGCCAGGAGTGGATGATGCCGTCACCGGGACGCAGGGAAACGCCGCCACGGGAGTTGATAAAGTCGGGTAAGTCGTGTTGAGTGATCAGGTCTACGGGTTTGGGATATGCCGCTGTGTGGCAGAAGCTTTGCATCAC